>JAPPNO010000045.1 GCA_028873845.1 Gemmatimonadota bacterium
AAATCCCCCCGGCATTCGAACGGCGATGCATCCGCGCTGGCCGCTTCGCCTCACCTGTCCACGCTGTAAAGTGTACATTACACTATGTAACGTCTGCTATACATTTGGCCGGGCCAAGGCTGCGCTCTGCGTTGCTCCTCGGGCGAATAGCTCTGCTATTCCCCCTTCGTCGCGCCTTGCCAGCCCGGCGCCTCGCCGTTCTCGGTGCTCGCGGGGCTTTATCCACGGACTGCTGGCAGTCCGTACTCGGACTCCCGCCGGCCGCCGGCTCCTATCCACGGACCGCCTTGACCACGCGCAGCTTCATCATCCACACCACGCCCACACCTGCCAGGATGATCGAGATCACCTGCGCCAGGGTGAGCACGCCGAAGAAGCGGTCGTCCTTCGCCCTGAAGATCTCCACGAAGAAGCGTTCCGCGCTGGCCAGGACGAGCCACAGCGCGAGCAGCCACCCGGGGCGATGTCCGTGACGGCGCAGCGACCACAGCCCCACGAAGATGAGTGTCGATATCCCCACCTCGTACAGCTGCGTCGGATGAACGGGGAGGACCTCGCCGTATTTCTCCACCATCGCCGGGTCGATCTCGATCCCGAACTGTGCGCTCAGGTTGGTCGCGGTGCTGGCGGGCTGCCCCTCGGGAAACGCGATCCCCACCCATGAGCTGGTCGGGCGGCCGTAGTCGTCGCCCACGAGGAAGCACCCTAGGCGTCCCACCGCATAGGCGATCGCCAGCGCCGGAGCGGCCGCGTCCACGGTCCGACCCACGGGGAGGCCGACCTTGTGGATTCGCCGGAATACCAGCGCGGCGGCGAGGAGGAAGCCCCCGTACCACACCATCCCGCCCCGGGACAGGATCATACCCAGCGGATCGGTGGCCAGGCGGTCGTAGTTGAGCAGGACGTAGTAGAGCCGGGCGCCCACAATGCCACCGATCACCGCCCAGAAGAGCAGGTCCCACGCCTGGTCGGCCGTGCGGCCCTGCCGCGCCATTTCGGTCTTGAGGACATAGCCTCCCACCACGAACGCCGCCAGCATCATGACCCCGAAGGAGGTGATGGGAGCGCCCGCTCCGATCGGGAACCATTCGGGAAGGTGAAAGAGATTCGGATACATGGCGACCTGGCCTTGTCAGCTGGAAGTTGTCTGGACGGCGTGCGGGGCGGTCATCGGCGCACCACCCCGGGGATGGGCGCGCGGGCGGAGGCCTCCGCGAGACCCCCGAAATCGCCCCTCTGCAGACGATACATCCCCGCGCGGGCAATCATGGCGCCGTTGTCCATGGACAGCCTGGGCGACGCGGCGAAGAGCCGCCCGCCCGGACCGACCGCGCCCAGGAGGCGCGCCTTCAGCGCACGGTTGGCGGCCACCCCCCCGCCCACCAGCACCCGCTCGCAGCCCATGGCCCGCGCCGCCGCCAGCGTCTTGCCCGCCAGCACGTCGACGACGGCCTCCTGGAACGAGGCGGCGAGGTGGGGACGTTCCGCTTCGAGGCGGGCCGGCGACTCCACATCCGCGACCGTGCGCGCCACGGCCGTCTTCAGCCCGGAAAACGAGAAGTCGAAGAGACCCGCGCGAGCGCCGCGGCCGGACCCCGCACCCCCCTTCCTCCCGAGCAACGGCCGCGGAAACCGATACCGCGCCGCGTCCCCCTCGGCCGCCGCTCTCTCGATGGCCGGCCCGCCCGGATAGGTCAGCCCCAAGATCCTGGCCACCTTGTCGAACGCCTCGCCGGCGGCGTCGTCGCGGGTCTCGCCCAGGAGGTGGTAGCGCCCCCACTCGGGAACCCACAGCAGCAGCGTATGACCCCCCGAGACAAGCAGTGCGACGAAGGGCGGAACCGCGTCGGGGTCCTCGAGAACGGGGCCGAAGAGGTGACCCTCCATGTGGTGGACCGGGACGAGCGGGATGGCGAGGGCGAAGGCGGCCGCGCGCGACCAGGTCACACCCACAAGCAGCGCGCCGATCAGGCCGGGGGCCGCCGCCACCGCGATGGCGCCGAGATCCCCACGCCGCACCCCCGCCTCCCCGAGCGCGGCCTCGACCACGGGCTCGATCCGCCTGAGGTGGTCGCGCGCGGCCAGCTCGGGCACCACGCCCCCGTAGACCCGGTGCACATCCTGCGAGTGGATGACCAGCCCGAGGATCGCCCCATGCGCGTCGAGAACCGCTGCCGAGGTCTCGTCGCAGGTGGTCTCGATCCCGAGGATCGGCCGCGTCACGGCCCCCCGGGCCTCCGCACGGTGACCGAGTCCACCTCGAGCTCGCCCCGCACCCAGGACGGAATGCCGACCAGCGACAACGGGACGCGCGCCTCTCCGTCTTCCTCCACATCGCTCCGCACGACGGCCGCGTCCGCGTCCACGACCACCCGCAGCACCGCCGTGTCCGCACCGATCAGCAACGCCTCCGCACCGTACAGGGTGACGTTGACCTCGGTGGATGCGAGCACCAGCTCCGGGTCCGCGCCGGGCCACTCCACCGGAAGCGCCAGCACGCGGCTCCGCACGGGGGCCACTTCGATGTTGAGCAAGGCACGGGCCGGGTTCACCGCCAATCCTCCGAATCCGGCCGTGTCCAGCGCGAGCTCGAAGCGGCCGGAACCCGTGACCCCGCTCAGATCGAAGGGTTCCAGGAAAACCGTCTCGAGCGCGTCCACGACCGCGGCCGCGCCCCGAACGCTCGTGAAGAGCAGGTTTGCGCGGGGCTCCGCGACCAGGGCCAGCGAGTCGGGCAGTTCACCCGTCAGGCGCACCGTCACCGGGATCTCCTCCTCCTGGTTGCGGTCGAAGAGAAGCCGCACCGAACTGGGCCGGAAATTCTCGATGGTCACGCTGCTGCGGTCCACATCGGTCACCCAGTCCGGGATCAGGGTCAGCACCGAGTCTTCGCTGAACACCGTGTCGACCCGGATCTCGATCGTCGGCCGGGACATCGAGGCCCGCAGGATGTCGCGCAGCGGACCGGTCACGCTCATCTCCACCGCGGGCGGCGACGGCGGCTGCACCAGGTACCAGTCCCGGTGCACGTGCTCGACGCGCACCTCGACGCTCGAAATGTTCAGGCGGTCGATCCGGTCGTCGGTGAGTTGCATGGTGACCCAGAGGACCACGGCCAGCGCGAAGGCCGTGATCTTGAGTCGCCAGTTGCGCAGGAGGACTCCGGGGAAGGAGGGCATGTCAGCCGCCCTCCACCAGCCGCCGCACGAGCTCGACGTTGGCCGGCGAGTCCCAGTCCGTCGCACCCGCAACCTTCTTGTAGATCACACCGTCCCGGCCGATCAGAAACGACTCGGGCACCGCCGAGGTTCCGTAGATGCGCTGGATCTCGCCCGACGGGTCGAGGAGGATGGGGAAGGTGAGGCCCAGCTCGCGGGCGAAGGCGAGGGGATCTCCGCCCGGGTTGCCCTGGTCGTCGGACCGGTCGGGGGGCGCGTCGACGCTGATCGCCGCGATTTCGAAGTCATCGGGCGAGAAGCGGCCGTAGAGGCGCTGCATGGACGGCATCTCCTCGCGGCAGGGACCGCACCAGGTGGCCCAGACATTGAGCAGGACGACCCTGTTCGCGTAGGTGGCCAGCGTAACCGTCCCGCCCTGTTCGTCCGCGACGGCGAAGTCCGGGGCGCGGAAACCGGCCGCCACGGGCCGGTCGCGCTGACGGACGATCCAGACCGCAACCAGGACGGCGGCCGCGACGAGTACGGCCAGCGTTCGCACCCTGGCGGTGCCTCGCGCTGCCGGGATCCCGGAGATCTGGTGCCGCTTCATGGATCAGCGTCCCTCCGGTTGCGTGCCCCGGCCCGTCCGCGGGCGCACCGGGTGCGTGGGGAAGGCGGCGCCCAGCGGCTCGTACAGAGTCCAGCCCATCGACTGACCGACGACCAGCCGCACGTGCGTACCCGAGCGGACTTCGGCGTTCGGTGCGGGATTCTGGCCGAAAACCCGGTTTACGTTCAGGATGCTGTACCTTCTGTCGATTTCCGACACCGACAGACCCAATGCGATCAGCAACGACCGCGCCTCGAACTCGCCGTATCCCAGCAGACTGGGCATCGGGAAGGTGGGGGGGCCCTGGCTTACCTGCAGCCGCACCGATCCGGGCATCGCGGTCTCGGTTCCCGGGAGCGGGTCGATCGCGACGATCTGTCCCGCGGGCGAGTCGGACCGGACGGTGTCCACCTGCACCACGAACCCGCCGGCCTCCAGCGTGGCGACCGCACGCTCTCCGCGCAGCCGCGTGACATCCGGAACGGACCTGACCTCGGGCCCGATCGACATCGCCACGCGCACCTCGGCGCCCGGCAGCGCGGTACGTCCCGGCAGCGGATCCTGGCCGATGACCGTCCCGGCCGGCACCGCAGGATGCCGGATCGAGTCCACGCCCCCCGCGGTCAGGCCGGAATCAACCAACAGGGCCAGCGCGCCGGCGATGGGGCTGCCCCGCAAGTCCGGCACGCCCTGCAGCGCCGGAGGCGGTTCGGGCGAGGGGAAGAGCCAGATCGTGGACACGCCGTACCCGGCCGCCAGTCCGGTCCCGGCCAGGATCAGTACCATCGCGGCGGTCCCCGGCGACCGCTTCATGTCCCCCATTAGCGGCCTCCACCTCGCCTCCCGACCCGGCCTCCGTGCCCGTTTCAGCCTCCGTCCCCACCTCGGCCTCCATTCCCGGCCAGGCTTCCATTCCCACCTCGGTTTCCATTCCCGTTTCGGCCGCCATCCCCAATTCGGCCGCCATCCCCGTTTCGGCCTCCACCGCCAGTTCGGCTTCCACCACCGCCACTTCAGCCCCCTGCGGTGCCGCGCGCCCAGCTTCCACGCCGGCAGCTCGATCTCACGAGGCTTCGTCGCGCGCGACCGCGCCTTGTCCTTCGGCGACCTCCGGCGGCGGATCGACCCACCCAGGTCCATTCAGTCCACCCTTCTCAGCCTGGCGGCGAAGGCGCCGTCGAATCCGCTCTCATGGGGCAGCACGCGGAGGCACCCCCTCCTGTCCAGAAACGCGGCCGCGCCGGACCCGGGCTCAACGCGAAAACCCGGGTGTCGCGTCAGGAAACTCTCCATCTGACACCAATTCTCCTCTGGCTCCAGGGTACATGTAGCGTACACAAGGAGCCCCCCGCGCGGAACCACGGAGGCGGCGCCGTCCAGGATCTCCCGTTGCGCCGCGGCCAGTCTGCCGATGTCGGCCGCGGTCACGCGCCAACGGCCGTCGGGGCGTCGGCGCAACGTTCCCGTACCGCTGCAGGGAGCATCGACCAGCACCGCGGCGGCTTCACGCAGGGGCGGGAAGCGCGCGTCGGCGGCCACGGGCCATACCCGCGCACCCAGCCGTGCGGCCCCCTGCGCCACCCGGGCCAGTCTCAGCGGCGAGAGGTCCGCGGCCACCACGCCCCCGGCGGCCTCGCTCAGCGCCAGCGCCTTGCCTCCTGGCGCGGCGCACAGATCCGCCACGACCACGCCCGGATCCGGCGCCGCGTAGTCCACCACCAGCGAGGCCGCGGGATCCTGGATCACTCCGGGCACGAGCTCGAGGGCGCGGGCGGGGTCCGTGCGGGGCGGCAGACGAATCCACCGGCCGCGGTGGTCGCCATCCGGGAGATCGGCCACGCGGATTCCGGAGGCGGCCAACGCCCGGACCGCATCCCGGCGCTTCACTCCGACCGGAGCGATGTAGATGTCCGGCTCGCGGTTGTTGGCTGCGACGAGCGCGCCGGCCGCCTCCGGCCCATACGCGCGGATCCACCGGCGCACCAGCCAGCGCGGGTGCGATCCCCATGTGGCCAGATGCCCCTCCAGGTCCGTCTCCGGCGCGGGGAACAGGGACTTGTTCCGGGGGCTGGCGGCCACCTTTCTGAGGACGGCGTTGACCAGCCCCGCGGCCGCACGGCTACGCGTCCGCTTGACCTGGTCCACCGACTCCGAAACGGCGGCGTAGTCCGGCACTCCGCCCATCTCCAGGATCTGGAACGCGCCCATGCGCAACGCGATGCGCACCGGAGAGTCGAGTTCGGCGGGCGGGCGCCCGGCACACGTCGACAGCACGTGGTCGATCCTGCCCTGCAACCGGACGGTGCCGTAGACGAGGGTGCGGATCCATCCCCGCTCCGGTGATGCGGAGGCCCCCGCCGCCTCCCAGGCCACGTCGAGGCGGCGGCCGGACTCCACTTCCGCCAGGATGGCGGCGGCGAGGATCCGGCCGGGGGTCAAGCGGCCTTGTCCATGGACGCCGGGACTCCGTCCACGGGACCTACTCGAGCATCCCGCCGCGGGGGGACGAGGGCACGGCGATTTCACGGGCCTCCATGCGTCCGGCCAGGAACGCGTCCCGGCCGGCCAGCACGGCCAGCTTCATGGCGCGGGCCATCCCGACCGGGTCCTCGGCCGCCGCGATCGCGGTGTTCATGAGGACGCCGTCCACGCCCTGCTCCATCGTGACGCACGCGTCCGAGGCCGTGCCCACTCCGGCATCCACGATGATCGGCACCGACAGGCGCCGCTTGATTTCGCGGATGTAGTAGGGGTTCACCACACCCAGACCGCTCCCGATCGGGCTCGCCAGCGGCATGACCGCGACGCATCCCGCGTCCTCCAGGCGGAGTGCCGTGATCAGGTCGTCGTTGGTGTAGGCCATGACCTTGAAGCCCTCGGCCACCAGTTCGACGGCGGCCTCGAGCGTGGCGGCGGTGTCGGGGAGCAGGGTCCGCTCGTCGCCGATCACCTCCAGCTTGACCCAGTCGTTGAGCCCGGCCGCGCGGCCCAGGCGGGCGTAGCGGAGTGCATCGGCGGCCGTGTAGCAGCCGGCGGTGTTGGGAAGCAGGAAGAACTCTGCGGGATCGAGGTGGTGCAGGATGCCCTCTTCCACGCTGCGATCGAGGTCCACCCGGCGGACCGCCACCGTCACCATCTCGGCGCCGCTGGCCCGGATGGCCGCGACCATCTCCCGGTTGGTGCGGTACTTGCCCGTCCCCACGATGAGCCGCGAGGTGAAGGTTCTTCCTCCGATCACGAAGGGCCGATCCGGCCGGCTGGTCATCTCCATCTATCCTCCTCCCACGAAGTGCACGAGTTCGATCCTGTCTCCGTCCTCGACGGCCGTGGCGCCGACGGCGTCACGCGCGAGGATCTCGCGGTTGCGCTCCACCACGACCATCCCCGGCTCCAGTTCCAGGCTGCGCAGGAGCCCGGCCACCGTCAGCCCGGCGGCCACCCGGCGGCGTTCGCCGTTCAGTACGATCGACACATTTGCAGGCGGCATGCCGTCGCCTTTCGAGGCCGTCATGGTTCAACCCTCCGCGTGGAGCATTTCAAGGTAGCGCGTGACCGCCGGCAACGGGTCGTCCGCACCCCAGACCCCGCTCTTCACCACGACGCCATGAGCACCCAGCGCGAGCAGCCCGGAGACCTCCCCCAACCCCACCCCCCCGATGGCCAGGACGGGGACGGCCACCGCCGCCGCGGCCGCGGCCACCGCGCCCGCGCCGATCGGACGCGCCCCCGGGTGCGACGCGGTCTCGTACACCGAACCCAGCACCAGGTAGTCCACCCGGCCATCCGCCAACGCGGCCGCTTGCTCCGGCGCGTGGATCGACCTGCCCACCAGGAACCCCGCCCTCCCCGCCCCCGCCACCTCGCGCACCTCGTCCGGACCCATCGAGTCCTCTCGCAGGTGCACTCCCCCGGCCCCCGCCGCCAGCGCCACATCCAGCCGATCGTTCACCACGATCAGCGATCCCCCCTCCCTCCCCACCTCCACCGCCCCGGCCGCGACCTCGCAGAGCCGTGCCGCCGACATCTCCCGCCCACGCAGATGCACCGCCAGCCGTCCCCCTCCCACCCCCACCATCCCGGCCAGGCGGTCGCGAAAACCCGTCCCCACGAGCTCCCCGTCCCCGGCGATCACGTGCAGCCGCGGCAGCCCCACCCACCGCGCCCCGCCGCGGAAACCCGCGCCCCTACTCGAAACGGTCACCCGCCCGCGGCCCCCGTCCCAGGATCCACGCGGCCGCCTCCATGCGCCGCCGGCCGGCCGGCTGAACCTCGCCGATGCGGACCGCACCGGCCCCCGCCGCCACCACGAGCCCCCCCCGCGGGTCGGCGCTCACGACATGCCCCGGATCGAAACCGCGCCCCGAATCCCCCTCCACCGTCTCCGGCGCGAACAACTTCACCGGCTGCCCCCGCAGCACGCTCCAGGCACCCGGCACCGCGTCCATTCCACGGATCAGACAGGCCACCTCGCGCGCATCCCGCGTCCAGTCGATGCGTGCGGTCGCGCGCGAGACCTTCGGCGCGTACGTGGCCGCCGCGTGATCCTGCTCCACCTCCTCGACCGGCCCCGCCGCCAGGCGCGCCAGGGTGTCGGCCAGGAGGGCCGCGCCCAACTCGGCGAGCCGCGGCGTCAGAAGGGCGGCCGTGTCGTTCTCGCCGATCGGGAGCTCCGAGCGCGCCAGGACCGGACCGGCGTCCATGGCCTCGACCATGCGCATGACGGTGACGCCGGTGTGCGTATGGCCGCGCGCAACCGCCCAGTTGACGGGTGCCGCGCCGCGCAGCGCCGGCAGGAGCGAGGCGTGCACGTTCACCGATCCCAGCCGCGGGGCCTCGAGGAGCTCGCGCGTCAGTATGTGTCCGTAGGCGACGACCGCCGAGATGTCGGGGGCGACCTCCCGCACCAGGTCGACGAACGCCCCGTCGCGCGGTCTTTCCGGAGTGAGAACCCGGTGCCCCCGTGACTCGGCGTAGCGGCGCACGGGCGATGGCGCCGGTTTCCTTCCGCGTCCCCGCGGCCGGTCCGGACGGGTGACGACCCCGGCCACCTCGTGCCCGCCGTCTTCGATGGCCCGGAGCGCCGGCAGGGCGAACTCCGGCGTCCCCCAGAAGAGAACCCGCATGTCAGCGTGCGCGTCGCGGCCCGATTCCGTCACGTGCCACCCGGGGACCCGGCCCCGTATCCCCCACCCGTGTCACCGCGCCGCCCTCCCCTTCTTTCTCTTCCGCCACTTCCTCATCAGGATTCCGCGCTTCAACGGCGACAGGCGGTCGATGAACAGGATCCCGTCCAGGTGGTCGATTTCGTGCTGCAGCGCCCTTGCCAGCAGCCCTTCGGCCTCGATTCGCACCGGCTCGGCCGAGGGCGACAGCCCCTCCACCACCACGCGAACCGGACGGGTCACCTCCTCCTCGAGCCCGGGAATGCTGAGGCACCCTTCGGTCGCCTTGTCGGTCTCCGTCCCCGACTCGACCACCACCGGATTGACGAGCGCGTGCACCCGGTGCTTCCCGTCCTCGTCGGGCACATCCACGACCATGACCCGCTCGGAAACCCCCACCTGCGGCGCCGCCAGCCCGATCCCCTCCGCGTCGTACATCGTGTCGAACATGTCGTCGATGAGCCGCCGGGTCTCTTCCGTGACGGCCTCCACCGGCGCCGCCCGTTCCCGCAGCACCTTCGCCCCCAGGACCTCGATCTCGAGGAGTGCCACCGCGGACCCGCCCCGCCTACTCCGACTCGATCTTGCGGCCGATGTGACCCCGGTCCACGACGATGCGCGTGTTCTCCGCGGTGCGGATGGTGAGCGCCTGGTCGGTCGCATGGACGATCACGCCGATGATGCCGCCGGTGGTCACCACATTGTCGCCCTTGCTCAGCTTCTGCAGCATCTCCTGGTGCTGTTTCCGCTGTTTCTGCTGCGGCCGGATGAGGATGAAGTAGAAGATCGCGAAGATCGCCAGCATCTGGATCAGGAATATGGACATGCCGCCGCCGCCCTCCCGTGGCGTCATGGGTGGTGGCGGCGAGGCGGCGATCGCGGTGGTGAGGCTGGCGAAGAGTGACACGGGTCGGCGTCCTGGTGTATGGGGTCAGGGTGTGCTGCGCGGGGTCCGGGCGGCGCGGTAGCGGTCGAGCCACGAGCGTACCCACCCGGTAAAGGTACCGTCGCGGATGTGCTGCCGTGAAGCACGGGTCAGCGCCAGGAGGAAGTGCAGGTTGTGGATCGAGACGAGGCGGTGGCCGAAACGTTCGCCCAGCACGAGGAGGTGACGGATGTAGGCGCGATCGTAGCCGCGGCAGGCGTAGCAGTCGCAGTCGGGGTCGATGGGACCCTGGTCGAGGCGGAAGCGCGCGCCCTTCAGGTTGATCTGTCCCTCGTCCAGGGTCCAGGCGGTGCCGTGGCGGGCGTTGCGGGTGGGGGCGACGCAGTCGAACATGTCGCAGCCGCGGGCGATGGCTTCCAGAAGGTCGTCCGGGTAGCCCACACCCATGAGGTAGCGGGGGCGGTCCGGGGGAACGACGCCGTCGAGCAGTTCGACGGTGCGCCACATGTCCCCCTTGGCTTCCCCGACCGAAAGCCCCCCGATCCCGAAGCCCGCCCAGTCGCCCAGGGCCAGCGCCGCCTCCACCTGCCCGGCGCGGAGGTCGTCGTAGACGTTGCCCTGCAGGACCGGCAGCAGCGTCTGGGGCCGGGGCGCGTCGCCGCGGGTGACTTCGAAGCGGGCGCGGCAGCGCTCCAGCCACGCGGTCGTCCTGCGGTTGGCGCGGGCGGCCTGTTCGCGGGTGACACCGCCCGGCGGACACTCGTCGAAGGCCATGATCACGTCCGCGCCGAGCCGCCGCTGAATGTCGATCACGCTCTCGGGCGTGAAGCGGTGGCTGCTCCCGTCGATGTGGCTGCGAAAGGTGACGCCGTCGTCGTCGATGTCGCGGGTGGAGGCCAGCGAGAAGACCTGGTAGCCTCCCGAGTCTGTGAGGATCGGACCCTGCCAGCGCATGAAGTCGTGCAGGCCGCCCAGCTCCCCGACCACCTCCGCGCCGGGGCGCAGGAACAGGTGGTAGGTGTTGGCCAGAACCATCGACGCGCCGGCGTCCGCGAGCTCCTCGGGCGAGACGCCCTTGACGGTGCCCGCCGTGCCCACCGGCATGAAGACGGGCGTTTCGACCTCGCCGGCGGGAAGGGTCAGTCGGCCAGCGCGTGCCCGGCCGTCGGTGGCCTCGATGCCGAAATGCGCGAAGGCGGGAATGCCGGTCACGGGATCACCGCCATGGCGTCGCCGTACGAGTAGAAGCGGTATCCCGTACCGATCGCGGCCGCGTACGCCTTCCTCGCCGTGTCCACCCCCGCGAACGCCGCCACCAGCATGAGCAGGGTCGAGCGGGGCAGGTGGAAGTTGGTGACGAGACAGTCCACCGCGCGGAAGTCGTGGGGCGGGTGGATGAAGAGGTCCGTACTCCCGGGTCCGGGACGGATACGGTCCCGCCCCTCGGCAACGCTCTCCAGGGTGCGCACCACCGTGGTTCCAACCGCCCACACCCGTCCCCCCCGGGAGCGGCAGCGGCGGAACTCCCGGGCGGCCGTGGGCGGCACCTCGAAGTGCTCGCGGTCCATGACGTGATCGCGTGGGTCGGCGGCCGCCACGGGCCGGAAGGTGGCCGAACCCACGTGCAGGGTAACGGCGGTGCGGGCCGCGCCCCGCTCCTCCACCTCCGCGAGGAGTTCTGGGGTGAAGTGGAGGCCCGCCGTGGGCGCCGCGACCGAGCCCTCGTGGCGCGCGTAGACGGTCTGGTAGCGGTCGCGGTCAAGGGGTTCGTCGTCGCGTTCCATGTACGGCGGCAGCGGCAGGTGCCCGAACCGCTCCAGCGCCTCGCGCACCCCGAGCGGGCTCTCGATCCGTACGATTCTGCGCCCGTCCGGACGTGCGTCCAGGATGCGCACCGACAGCTCCGGAGCCACGACGACCAGGCGGCCGGGCTTCAGCTTCCTGCCCGGGCGGACGAGCGCCTCCCAGACGCTGTCCTCTTCCCCGTCCGCCGGCCTCAGCAGCAGCACCTCGGCCGCCGCCCCTGTCGGTTTTCGGCCCCGCAGGCGCGCCGGAAAGACACGGGTATCGTTCACCACCAGGAGGTCGCCGGGGTCCAGGAGTTCCGGGAGGTCACGGAAGCGGTGGTGCCGCATCTCTCCCGTGGAGCGGCTCAGCAGCAGCAGACGGGAATCGGAACGCCGCTCCGACGGGTAGCGGGCGATTCGGCCGGGCGGCAGTTCGTACTCGAAGTCGGAGGTTGCGCAGGGGCTGTCGGCGGGCGCGTCCGTCTCGCCGCGAACGCCCATCACGGGAAGCGCACCCCGCCCCCCGCTCAGTGGAAGAGGCTCGGCTGACCGTCACCCGACCCACCCTCCCCGCCGGGCGCGGCACGACCCAGACGCTTGTACGCCTTGCCGGTGGCGACGCGCCCCCGCGGACCGCGCATCATGAGGCCCTGCTGGATGAGGAAGGGCTCGTACACCTCCTCGATCGTGCCGGCGTCCTCGCCCAGCGCGACGGCCAGCGAGTTCAGCCCCACGGGTCCCCCCTCGAACTTCTCGATGATCGTCACCAGGATCCGCGTGTCCATCGCGTCGAGCCCGTACTCGTCCACATTCAGCAGCTCGAGCGCGCTGCGCACCACGTCGACTTCCAGGACCCCCTCGGCACGCACCTCGGCGAAGTCGCGAACCCGGCGCAGCAGCCGGTTGGCAACCCGCGGCGTCCCCCGCGCCCGCACCGCCAGTTCGCGCGCCCCCTCCGCCGTGGCCTCGATCCCCAGCAGCTCCGCGCTCCGCTCGACGATCACCGCGAGGTCGCGCGCCGGATAGAAGTCGAGCCGCTCGGTGATTCCGAAGCGGGCCCGCATGGGAGCCGTGAGCAGGCCGAAACGGGTCGTGGCCCCAACCAGGGTGAAGGGTTCGACCGCCATCGTCATGGTCTGCGCGCGCGGCCCGTCCGACAGGCGAACCTCGACGCGAAAGTCCTCCATTGCCGGGTAGAGGAACTCCTCGATCACCGGGCGCAGGCGGTGGATCTCGTCGATGAAGAGGATGTCGCCCTCGTGCAGGTTGGTCAGCGCGCCCACCAGGTCGGCCGGCTTCTCGAGCACGGGTCCCGATGTGGTCGTGAAGCCCACTCCCATTTCCCGCGCCAGCAGCATGGCCAGCGTGGTCTTGCCCAGACCCGGCGGACCGTGGAAGAGGATGTGGTCGAGGGGCTCGCGCCGGCCCGTGGCCGCCTCGATCGCGATCCGCAGATTCTCCTTCAGCCGCTCCTGCCCGATGAACTGCGACAGGCGCCGGGGCCGCAGCGACCGTTCCGGACCGCTCTCGTCGGGGAGGATTTCCGGGGTCGTGATCTCGGTGCGTCTGGCCATGGTCGCCTATTGCCGTTGCGAGGTCCGCCGCGCGAGCACGGACCGGACGATTTCCTCGGTGGACCGGTCGCCGTTCTCACGCGACGCCTCCCGCACGGCGGCGTCGGCCTCGGCGAAGGAGTACCCCAGGCCGGTCAGCGCGGCCACCGCGGCGGCGGCCCGTTTTGCTTCGGGTCCGGCAAGCGTGTCCGCCGCCGCGATGTCCTCCACCTTGTCCGCCAGGTCGAGGATGACGCGCTCGGCGGTCTTCTTCCCCAGCCCCACCACCTGCATCAGGGCAAGCGCGTTCTTCCCGGCTATCAGGCGGGCCAGCCGCCCCGCGTTGTAGGTGCTCATCATGGCCAGCGCCAGGCGCGGACCCACCTTGTGGGCACCGAGCAGACGGTGGAAGAGCGTACGCTCATGCTCCTCGATGAAGCCGTACAGGTGGGGCTTCTCGTCCTGCACGACGTACGCGGTGAGAATCTCCATCTCGGTCCCCGCCGCGGGCAGGCGGTGGAAAATCGAGAGGGGGACGTGCACCTCGTACACCAGCCCGGCGGCGGTCTCGATCTCGACCCGGTCGGTGTCGAGGCTGAGCAGGCGGCCCCTGATCCGCGTAATCACGAGGCCGCCAGCGTCGAGCCGGCCCGCCAGGTTGCCGGGCCGGTGAAGGCGTGGCACAGGGCGGCCGCGACGGCGTCGGCCGCGTCGCTCGGCGTGGGGTCGGTCCGCAGGCGCAGATGCCGGCGCACCATGTACGCGACCTGTTCCTTCGTGGCCGAGCCCGTGCCCGCCACGGCCTTCTTGATGGCCCGGGGCGCGTACTCGGCGACCTCCACCCCGCCCCGCCCCGCCGCCACGATGATCGCCCCCCGTGCCTGCCCGAGCGTCAGTGCGCTTCGCACGTTCTTCCCCTGGAACGCGCTCTCCAGCGACAGCACCGCCGGGGAAAACCGGTCGATCAGCGCGGCCACCTCCTCGTGAATCTCCAGCAGCCGGTCGGCGAGGTCCGTCCCGGGCGAGGTCCGGATCACCCCGCACTCGATCAGCTCCGCGCGCCGCCGTGAGTCCACCGCGACGACGCCGAAACCCGTGGCCGCGGTGCCGGGATCGATGCCGAGCAGCACGCAGCCGCCACCGCCGCCGGGCCGCGCGCTCACCGCACCCGCGCCAGGACCGCCTCGTCGAGGTCGGCGTTGGAGTGCACCTGCTGGACATCGTCGTGGTCGTCGAGAAGGTGGAGCAGCCTGAGGAGCCGCTCGCCTTCGCGTCCTCCCACCGCGATTTCGTTCTTCGCGACCATCGCCAGCTCCGCAGACGCCACCGGCAGGTCCGCCGCGACCAGCGCCTGCCGCACCTCGTGCAGATCGGCAGCTTCGGTGGTCACCACGAACTCCCCGTCCCCACTGCCCACATCGTCGGCGCCGGCCTCCACCGCGGCCTCGAAGACCGCGTCCTCGTCGACGTCCGTCCCGCCGACGGTGATGATCCCCCTGCGGTCGAACTGCCACGCCACCGACCCCGCGGTCCCCAGCTTCCCCCCGTTCTTGTCCAGGATATGGCGCACCTCGGCCACCGTGCGCTTCTGGTTGTCGGTCAGCGTCTCGATGTACAGCGCCACACCGCCCGGTCCGTACCCCTCGTACACGATCTCCTCGTAGGTGACACCCTCCAGCTCGCCGGTCCCGCGCCTGATGGCCCGGTCGATGTTCTCCTGCGGCATGTTGCCGGCCTTGGCGGTGTCCACCGCGAGCCGGAGCCGGGGGTTGAAGTCGGGATCCCCGCCGCCTTCACGGGCCGCGACCGTCAGCTCGCGGATGAGCTTGGTGAACATCTGGCCGCGCTTCTGGTCGTCGACCGCCTTCTTGCGCTTGATCTTCGACCATTTGCTGTGTCCCGCCAAAGCTCACGCCCTCCATGCAGGGTGACCGCGGGCCATCCGCCCCGTTTCTCCGGCGGAAACCCGGTCCGCTCGTCCCGGACAACCCCGTAATATAGCCCGAATGCGCCGGGTCCGGTTCAGCGTCCCGTTGGGCCGGCCCGACCCGCCCGCTCGCGCTTCGAACCGAGCGCGGTCATGTCACATTCGCGCGCTTTCGCGGTATAATACACAGTGGCGTCCGAAAACCGGGATTCGCCCCCGGCCAGGGACGCCGTAGCTTCTGCAGGATTCCGATGATGAGGATGATGCACCACCGCCTCCCGACCCCGGCCGCCCGCCGAAAGGACCCCTCCGGCACCCGGCCGCCGATACGCGGGTTCGTCCACGGGCTGTTCGCGGCCCTGGCCGCACTCCTGCCCGCGCTTACGGGCCCTGGCCTCTCCGCACAGGTGGGCCCGACCGGGACCGTCACGGGCCTCGTGTACGACAGCACCGCGAGCGTCCCACTCGAAGGCGCCAACGTGGCCATTGTGGGAACCTCGGCCATGACGGAATCGGACGAGGAGGGGCGGTTCCGGCTCGAGGACGTTCCCGTCGGGGAGCACACGGTGATGTTCTTCCACCCCCGGCTGGGGACCCTGGGTGTAAGCGGCACGGGCCAGGCGGTGGTGGTGGCCGCCGGGTCCGTCGTCGAGGCCTATCTCTCGATCCCGTCCCGCGAGACGATCCTGGCCGGGTGGTGCTCGATCGAGGACGGCGTGGGAAACACTTCCATCGGCGGGGTTGTCACCGATGTCATCACCGGTGTGCCGATTCCCGGAGCGCGGGTGACGGCCTTCGCCCAGCTCACCGGCCTGCTCGCCCGCACGAGCAAGGTTGCCGAGGCCCGCACCGGCAATTCCGGCGAGTTCCGGCTCTGCAACCTGGACGGCTCCCTGGATCTGTCGGTGACCGCCTTCTTCGGCACCAGCGAGACCGAACACACGGCCATCACCCGGACCGGCCCCCAGATCCTGGACATCAGCATTCGCATCGCGGACCCCGTCACCATCACCGGGAGCGTCCTGGACCACGCCACCCGCGCCCCCCTCGCGGGCGCCAGGGTCCAGCTGCTGGGCACCGGCTTCGACATGCTCACCGATTCCGCGGGCAAGTTCGGCTTTGCGGACGTTCCACCCGGCAAACAGGTCATTCGAACCGACCAGCTCGGGTACGCCACGCGCACCGACTCGCTGACCGCCTTCAGCAGGGAGGCCCTGGGACTCGAGATCCTGCTCGCAACCGACGCCATCGTACTGGACCCGCTCGTCATCACCGGCCGCAGGGGCGACCCGATCTACACGACGCCGGGGACACGCTTTTCCGGACTGACCGAAGCGCAGGTGGACTCCATCCTGCCGCGCGTGGCCGACCTGGCGTCGCTGGTGCGCGCGTCGCAGATGCCCGGCCTGTCGGTGCGGAACGTGTGGGTGCCCGACTCGTTCGGCATGCTGCGCGAGGGTCTGTGCATCGAGATCCAGCGGCGGCGCGGCGGCGGGATGCCCAACGCGTGCAACATGGTCGAAGTCCGCATCAACGACGGACCGGTGCCGGACCCGATGTTCTTCCTCAGGGAATTCAACCCCACCGACGTCCGCTGGTACCAGATCATCACGCCGCTCGAGGCCGGGTTCCTGTACGGCGACCGCGGCGCGAACGGGGTGCTGCTGCTGTACACGCAGAGGGGGGGCAGAAGGTAGCCTCGCGGGCGCGCCTCCCCGTCCTGTCGGCGGGCGTTGCCGGGCTGGGGGTTGTGCCGACGACACCTTCCATCATGCGGACTCAAGCACCGAAGACGTGGGAGGATGTCCTGCGGATGCCGGACGACGGCAACCGCTACGAGTTCATCGGGGGGCGGTTGTACATGACGCCCGCGCCCGTGACGCGGCACCAGCGCGTCGTGATGCGTCTCTGTTCGGCCCTGTCCCGGATCCTCGTGGACTCCGGGCGCGGAGAATCGTTCTGCGCCCCGCTCCTGGTCGAGTTTCCGGGAACCGGCGACCGCGTTCAACCCGACCTTCTCTTCATATCCAACGAGAGACGGGCGATCATCGGCGAGAAACAGGTGACGGGCGCACCCGACCTCGTCGTCGAGATCCTCTCGCCGTCCACCGCCCACCGCGACCGCGGGGTCAAGCTGGATCTGTACGCGCGTCACGGGGTGCGGCAATACTGGATCGTGGACCCGGACGAGGACTCGGTCGATGTCTGGCGTTTCGGAGACGAGTCGGGGCACGAGCGCTTCTCAGGGGAGGCCCCCGTGCGGCTCGGCCGCGAGCGCTTGGGTCTGATCGACCTCGACGAGGTTTTCTCGCGTCATCTGGACGTGTGGGCGGAAGGAACATAGACGCGACAGACGGCAGCCGTTGAATCCGGGGTCCGGGGTGGAAGGCGACGCGGTTGCGCTGAAAATTCACCGTCATGTTGATTTTTCAGCAGAATTGGCGTAGCGTTCAAGGGAGGCAGCCGCCCCGCACCGGGCATGGCTGGTTCCCATCTTCCCAGCCGACCAAGGAGAGGGACATCGGTGAAGACACACATCCCGGCAGCGCTTCTCACCCTTTCCGCTCTGGCCTGCCAGTCGGACGGCGCGACGGACAGCTTGCCTTCGCAACTGCGCGACAGCGCCGGGATTCAGGTCATCGAGAACGCCCGTCCTGCTGATGGTGCCCGGCTCGGTTGGCAGATCGGCCCCGAGCCGCGGCTTTCGATCGGCGTACTGGAGGGGGATGAGCCGCACATGCTCTTCAACGTATCGGATGCAACCAGGCTGACGGACGGCCGGATCGTCGTGGTTAACGTCGGGACGATGGAGCTGAGGGCCTTCGACGTGTCCGGCGCTCACGTGGCGACCTGGGGAGGGAAGGGGGAGGGACCGGGCGAGTTCACTGATCTCCACCAGGTTGAACGGTTGCCAGGCGACTCGATCATCGCTTGGGGCTGGGCGCCGGGACCGTTTACCGTCCTGGACCCGAATGGGAGCTTTGTGCGCATCTCCAGCCGCAAGTTGCCGGCAGCCGAAGGGCCATCGCGACAACTCGCTCCGTGGTCGGTCACAAGCGATGGCCTGATTCTGGCCAGCCAGTACCCGAAGCTCTACCTGGTGGACCCCCTAACGGTCGAGATCTGGGACGCGGAAGGCGAGCTTCGAAGCTCGTTGGGAATCCATCCCAGTTGGGAATGGAACGATTTCCCGAACGCCAATACCAGGTGGCGTGAGACGATCTTCGGCAAGAGACTGGTGATCGCTGCCTGGGGCGAGCTGGCCGTCGTCACCCTCCGCACTCGGTACGAGATCAAAGCGTACGCGGCGGACGGTTCTCTGGCCCGGATCGTCCGCCTCGAACACGTCCCGCGTGCGACGACGGCGGGGGACATCGAGACGTACATTGCGGCACGGGTTGCGAGAATCCCGGAGGAAAGCACGGCGGCCCGGACTCAGGTGCGAGAGGACAACGAAGCCACTCCAGTCGCCGAGTATTGTCCGGCCTTCGCCTCCGTCAGGTCTGATGCCGTGGGCCATCTCTGGGTCGAGGAATACGAATTGCCCGGAGCACGGAGGCCAGCCCCGCTCTGGACCGTCTTCGACCCGGACGGACGGGTGCTCGGGCTTGTCGAGACCCCGCTTGGGCTGGAGATCTACGAAATCGGTGAGGACTACATTCTGGGCCGGGTGGAGAGCGAACCCGGGGTGGAGTCGGTTCAGCTATGGCGTCTGGACAGACGGTCCACCTCTCAAGCCCGCGGTTCCCGCCCAAATCCACCCGAGCAACCTGAACGCCTGGGCACCGGGCCGACTCTCACACATGCGAGCGAACCATGACCGACCTGCCACCGCTCAGCAGACGGGAACGCGAAGTCATGGACATCGTCCACGAGCTGGGCGACGCCACCGCCGCCCGGATCCGGAACCGAATGGCCGAGCCCCCCACCGATTCGGCCGTGCGCTCGACACTGCGGATCCTCGTCGACAAGGGGCACCTGGCGAGGGAGTATGACGGGCCCCGCCTGGTCTATTCGCCCACGGTTCCTGCGCAGCGTGCCCGGCGCTCCGTCATGCGGCACGTCCTCAGGACGTTCTTCGGCGGCTCGGTGGAGGGCGCGGTGGCGACGCTGCTCGAACTGGAGGACACCCGGCTGACCCCGGACGAGCGAGCGCGCATGAAGGCGCTGATCGATCAGGCGTCCGAGGAAGGACGGTGAGCCGACATGTTCGCGATCCCCGATTCTCACGGCCTGCTTGAACTCGCCGTCAGGGGCACGGTTCTCCTGGCGGTGGCGGTGACCCTGGGGTGGCTCGTCCGGCGGCGTCCTGCCAAGGTCCGGCACCTGCTGTGGACGACGACCTTCGCGCTGTTGCTCGCGTTGCCGGCGGTGAGCCTCCTCGGCCCCGCCTGGGAAGTGCCGCTCCTGCCCGCCCCCGCCGCCACCAATGCCGACGTGCAACCTTCCGTACCGACTCCTCCCACTCCAATCACCCCCGAACCCGCCAGAGAGCTTCTCCCACCCCCACCCACCCGGTTGTCGGCCAATCCCGCGCATACGCCGATGCGCGCACCCGAGTCTCCCTCCCCGCCGCACGCGGTTCCACTGCCCTTTCTGCTCTGGAGCCTTGGCTGCGCTGCGGCTTTGACCTCTCTCCTGGTGGGCATCCTTCGCTTCGGCCGCCTCGTTCGCCAGGCGCAACCGGTCCATGACCCGGTCTGGCTTCGGCAGGTGGAGTTGGTCCGCGCGCGCCTCGACATCCGGCGCAGCGTGCCACTCTACTTCAGCGGGCAAGCCGGGACACCGATGACCGGAGGCTTCCGCACGCCGGCGATTCTGCTTCCGGCATCGGCGAAGGCGTGGTCCGCGGGGCGGCGGCAGGCGGTGCTGACGCACGAGCTGATCCATGTCCGGCACCGCGATGCCCTGCGGCAACTCATCCTGCGGGCCGCGCTCGCGCTCTACTGGTTCCATCCTCTGGCCTGGGTGGCCGCCCGGCTCGCAGCATCCGCCCGCGAAGAAGCCTGCGACGAGGAGGTGCTCGAACTGGGCGCCCGTCCCTCGCAGTACGCCGAGCACCTGCTGGCCGTCGCGGCGGGAGGCCTGACCCCGGGTCCGTCCCCTCTGTCGCTGCCCATGGTTCGGCACTCGGGCCCACGCCTGGAGCGGAGAATCGCGTCCATTCTCAGGCCGCACCGGCCGCGCCCCAGCACCATCGCCACCGTGGTTGTGCTCGCCGCGGTCGGGGGTGTCGGCGTTTCAGCAGCCGTCGCGCATCCGATCCGCATCCTCTCGGCGGGAACCGCCAGGGCACGAATCGTCGAAAACCCGCGTCCACCCGATGGATCGCGGCTGAGCTGGCGAATCGGGCCCCGGCCAATCGTCTCGATCGGCGGGCACGACGGCGAGGGCGCCGCCCGGTTCACGGACGCGACGGACGCCACGATTCTGCGTGACGGGAGAATCGTCGTGGCGGACCGGGGTACGAACGAGCTCCGGGTGTTCGACCGCTCGGGAACTCACGCGGCTACCTGGGGTGGGCAGGGGTGGGGTGGAGGCCGGTTCAGGGATCTCTTCCAGGTGGAACCTTTTCCAGGAGACTCGATCGCCGCCTGGAGCTTGCGGAGCGGCAGCATACAGGTGCTCGACTCGGAAGGGGAATTCGGTCGCATCCTGCGCACGGAGAGGGATGCGGTCAATCTTCTGCTGCAACGGTACTTCCTTGTGCAAACCCGCAAGGATCCGCCTGCGCTTTTCGGACGCAGGCTGACGGTGGCTCCCTGGGGTGATCTGCTCGTCGTCAGCCCGAACGACCGCTACGAGATAAGGGCTTTCGCGAACGACGGCACCCTGGCCCGAATTGTCCGCCGCGATCACATCCCGCGCAGGCCGGCTCGTGGTCAGGTGGACGCCTATGTCGAGACGCTGATCGCCCAGGCGCAGGGCGACGAGACCCCGGAAGACCGGTCAGAGCAGCGCGCGCATTTTCAATCCGTACCCGTCGCCGACCACCTCCCGGCCTTCGGCTCCGTCATGTCCGACGCGGCCGGCCACCTCTGGGTCGAGGAATACGCAGTGCCGGGCGAAGAAGAGCGGGCCTCGCTCTGGACCGTCTTCAACCCGGAGGGGCGCGTGCTGGGCTTCGTCGAAACGCCGGTCGGACTTTCCATCTACGAGATCGGCGCGGACTACATACTGGGCAGGATGGTGAGCGAGCCGAGCGCGGAGTCGGTCCAGGTGTGGCCGCTGGAGCGGTCAAACGGGTACACGGGGAGAAACGGAGCATGAAGACGCGGATCATGACGGCGGTCATCGCCGCTTCAACCATGGCCTGTCAGACGGATGCCGATACACGCGGCCAACCCGGCGTCCAACAGCGCGACAGCGCCGGGATCCGCATCGTCGAGAACCCCCGTCCCCCGGACGGCTCCCGGCTGGGCTGGCGTACCGGTTCCGAACCCGCCGTCTCCATCGGCGTGCTGGAGGGCGAGGACCCCTACATGCTCTTCGCCGTCCGGGATGCCACCATTCTGTCCGACGGGCGGAGCAACAGAGGTCAGAATCCCGGCAGGAAATCGTCTAACTACTTACAGGGCTGCA
>JAPPNO010000078.1 GCA_028873845.1 Gemmatimonadota bacterium
TGATCGGGATCTACTGGCACTTCGTCGATATCGTCTGGATCTTCCTCTTCCCCCTTCTCTACATCGCGAAATAGCCCATGGCCGGTCACTCGGAAGATCGCGGAGGACTCCTCGGAAACCACTACGTGAGGATCTATGCGCTGCTGCTGGTGCTGCTGGCGGTCAGCATCGCGGGACCGCTGGTGGGAGAGAGGATCGACGCGCAGTTCGAGATCTTCGGGCGGCAGATCGGCGTCGGCCTGACCCTGACCCTGATCACGGCCTTCGGGATCGCCATCTGGAAGGCGTCGCTGGTGGTGAAGCACTTCATGCACCTGTCCATCGAGCGCCCGATCGCCAAGGTTTTCCTGGCCGCGTCGGTGCTGCTGCTGGCGCTCTTCTGGGGGGGGGTTGCCCCGGACGTGCAGCTGCACGATGGGCGCATGTGGGAGAATCTGGCCGCGAAGGAGGCGGTGGTCCGGGGGATCGTGGACGATCACGCCGAGGATGAGGAACACGCGGCGGAGGGCGACCACGCCGAAGAGGCGCATGTCAGCCTCGTGCCCACCCACAAGTCGACCGACAACCTGCTTCCGGGAGGCTACAACCTGGCCCACGCGGGGTTCTGGACGGTGCTCATCCTGGTCGCGGTGGGGACCAACGCCGTGGCGATCATGCTGTCGATCGGGGTGTTGATCCTGGTCTTCGAGACGCTGAGCCACATTCCGATCGTGCGGCGGCTGCTGGGACCGATCGTGGGCGTCCTGATGAGGTTGCCGGGGGTGGGCAGGCTCCGGGCGCGGCTGGCGGGGGCGGGGGAAGCGTAGGAGGAGCCAGGAAATGACGAGGTACCGCACGGGTGCGGGGGCGCCGACGCGCACGGGGGCGGAGCGCGGAAACGGGGAGAAGTAGCGACATGGCGACACGGACATCGATCATTCCATTCCGGCCCAAGCCGCGCCGCGCCGAGAAGCTGGTCTCGAACGGCGTGCTGGGCATGTTGCTCTTCGTTTTCGTGGAGGTCATGCTCTTCGCGGGGTTCATCGCGGCCTTCGTGATCATCAAGTCGCGCGCGGTGGGGTCGGTGTGGCCGCCGCCCAATCAGCCGCGCCTTCCGTTCGAGGAGACGGCGGTCAACACGAGCGCGCTGATCGCGAGCGGGATCGTGCTGGTGATCGCGCACAGGCTGTATCAGCGCGGGAAGGAATCGGTGGCCGCGCTGCTGGCGGTGGCGACGGTGTTGGGCGGGGCGTTCGTGGGGTTGCAGGGGGTGGAGTGGGTGGCGCTGATCCGGGAGGGGCTCACGCTCACGTCATCCACCTACGGCGCCCTCTTCTACACGATCATCGGGGCGCACGCGGCACACGCGGTTGCGGCGATCTGCGCGCTGGTGTGGGCGTGGACGCGGATGACGAGGGGCAGGCTGTCCCGCGAGGCCATGTCGACGGTGGCGCTGTTCTGGTACTTCGTGGTGCTGGTCTGGCCGTTTCTGTACTTCCAGGTTTACTTGTAGGGCATGATGGAGCGAGACCACGGCATGTTCAGGCGATACGGAAACCGGGCCAGGCGGGGCGGGGCCGCTGTGGTGGGGCGGTCTGTGCGCGGAGCGGGCCGCGGGGGCGGGGGTCGGCAGGTGGCGGTGGGCGGAGGCGCCCTGCTCGCAATGCTGGTGGCAACGGCGGTGTTCCCGGAGGCCCTGCACGCATGTCCCGTGTGCTTCGACCGGGACGACGAGGCGCGAATCGCGTTTCTGGCCACGACGGGGCTGCTGACGCTGCTGCCGCTGGGGCTGGTGGCGGGGACGGGGGCCTGGCTGAGACGGCGGGCGCGTGAGGTTCGGGGGGATGAGGGGGGCGGGGGGGACCCGCGGGACTGAAGCGGTCCGGGAGCAAAGTGCTCCTTTACCAACTGCTCAGCCTGATCCGCACCACTCTGTTGCGAACCGAACCACGTCCGGTGGTCACGATTTCTGCGCTCAGCCCCCCGGGGCCGGTCCAGCCAAGGTACGGCTCGTCGAACCGTCGGCTGGCAATCACGTGCCCCCGCCGCCAGTCGATCACCTCCACGTGGGTGTCGAGCCTCTCCAGGAAGTGGCGAGGGTCCACCTCCTCCCAGTCCTCGCCTGCCCTGTGGACCATGACCCACATCAGCGAGTCGTCGGCGCTAATCCCCGTGATGCGCGGCTCCGGCGGATCCGTGGGCAGCGGATGGCCATCGAGGTCATCCAGCGCGTCGGGGAACCACTCGAGGCTCCTGCGCATGGACAGGTGGAGCTGATTGTCCGGACTCCAGAGCTCGATCCGGTACGCATGGTTGCGAGCCATCCACACGGTGCCGTCGGGCCCGCGAGCCGGGGCGACTTCCTGGATCCGCTCACGGTCCCAATCGTATTCGCCGGTCAGCGAGCCGAACGACGCCTCGATCTCGCCGGTGGCCAGATCCACCAAGTGAAGAGGATATCCGATCCGCTCGGGGGAATAAAAGGTGGTTTCGTGCACTGCCAGGGTGCCGTCCCACGGGATGAGGTAGGCCCCCTGCATGAGCTCGCTCATCCTGACCTCGTGCAGCAGCCTTCCTTCCCAGTCGAATCTCATGATCACCCGTCTCGCGATGTCCGTCATGACGAACACTCCGTCCTCGACGAAGCCGAAGGCGCCTCCGCTGCCACCCATCTCGCCGGGCCCCTCGCCCGGGCGGCCAATGGCTGAGAGCAGGGTGCCGTCGGGTGCAAACACCTGGACCCCTTCCCGACCCACCACGTACACGCGTCCGGACGAATCCATGACCGCATTGGACAGGCCGTCGACCATCCCGGGGCCTGCGTCGTGGCCCACCTCCGCAACGACCTCCACGGCAAGGGTGAAGGGACACCTGCCGTCGCAGGGGGCGATCAGTATCTCATCGGCAATTGGGCGCTCCTGGGCCTGCACGCCGGATCCGATGGCCAGAGTGAGCGCGCCGAGAGCAGGGAGGCGATGGGTCGGCCATTTGTTCATGTGATTCGTCTCCTCTCGGATTGATGTGGGAAAGCCCAAAGCGGCTCATCGGGGGGTAACCTGACCTGACGGCCAGGTCGGCTCCCCGGTTTCGAGGGCTCTCGGCGTGGTTGCCGCGGTGGTGTCCCGAATCAGTACCGGGCACCGAAGACCGCCGCCAACAGCGGCGCTCGTGCCTGTTGGCACTTGCCGGACGTCACCCCCTGCTTCGTATATTGCACGACTTGACCATGGACGTGTTGTCACCGGTCGGATTGCGCGGTGAGTCCGCGAGTCCCAAGCGAGAGGAGGAAGAATGGGGAAGGTTCCGTCGGTCGGCATGCACCTGTTTCGTGCGGGGCTCTCGCCCGGCCTGAAACGTCTGGTTGCCAACCCCAAGCGACTCAGTACGGTGAGCCTGTGGACGGCGTTGGAGCCGGACGAACGTGCTGCTGCCGCGAAGGCATATCTCGGCGCGGAGAAGGGTGGGCGAATGCAACTCGACAAGATCGTCGCGGGAGCTCGGAATTTTCGGCCCGCCACGGTGAAAAAGTGGCCGGAAGAGAAGATCGTCAAGGCGGCCAGACACATTCCGCTCCAGGATCCTCAGGTCGCAGCCAACCTTCTCGCGTGTTACCACGTTCCAGGACAACTGGACATGGTCGCCGCCTTTCTCGATGCCCTGGGCGTGTCGCATGATCAAGGCCAGATTGATGCCCGCGCCACGATCGACGCGGAAAAAGAGGTCGCGCGATCCGCAATTCGCGGCATGGTCGAGGAACACGGGCCGCGCAAATCGGCGGTGTACCTGCTGGCACTCATATCCTCCGGTACTGTTGCGAGCGAGACGGGAGGAGCGTGGCTTCAGGAACTCATCGACGTGCAATCGCCCGAAGCGGATAGCGAGACGGGGGAATCCCGGCTCACCGAGGCAGGGCCGGCCGAGCATCATACCGAGGGGGAGCATGTCGACGAGGACCAGCTCGAGGAGGACGATCCCACGCGGCAACCTTCGTTCACAACGCTCGACCGGCTACTGATCCTTGCTGCCGTGGATGCGGCTCAAGGGATCGAGGGTGCTCTCAACGAAGATCAGCTGGACGACGTGGTCGACGAACTGGTCACGCTGAACGGTCGCCGACACCAGTCCTACTTTCACGCCGGTTTTCGCAACGTGCTTTTCGGCAAACCCGTCAGGGACGAGCTGCCGGCCGAGAATCCCTCGCGGCTGCGCTGGTATTGGACCGGCGCGGTACAGGGGTGGGCCAGACGCGAGCGATGGGATTGCATCGTGCGTGAGCATGCGACGAACCCAGTGGTAAGAGAGCTTGGCAACGGATCGAGCGCGGCCTCCGTGGTCGCGGTCAGGCATATCGTCGAGGCGCTGCGGCGGGAAGGCCGCACGTCCGAGATCGCAAAGCTCGTCAAGGTTCGTGCGATCGTGCAGCAGCCCCGTCTATTCAGAATGATGCTCGAGGCCGCCACCGAGCTCCTGGGAAAGGGGGACGCGGCCAGCGCGCTGCCCCTCTTCGAACTCCTCATGAAGACGCGAACGGAACTCGAGAAACGCGGCGTGTCCCCAACGGAGCGGCTGCTGCTCGACGCCCACCGTCGCATGGCGCACTGTCTTCGCCACCTTCACCAGCACGCCCGTGCGCGCAGGCTGTTGCGGGACCTTCTGAAGCAGGATCCGGACCCCAACATCCATGCGATGGTTCACGCCGATCTGGGGCTGATGGTCGGCGGTTTTGACGTACTGGAGGAAGTCCTGCTGCCCCTGCGCCGCGAGGAACTCGGCGGAGTGGTCGACAGGCTTGCAAAAGGCGTCGAGCATTTTCGCGATTCCGTCGGGATAGAGACCGCCTACTCGGCTCACGGTCACTACTGCCTCGGCGTTCTGGCGCTCGCGCGAGCGGTGGAAGACCACAAGTTCGAGGACGCCGAACATCATCTCCAGTGCACTCGCGCACATTTCTCGGAGGCGGCCGATTCCTATTCCAGCAATCTCGTGGAGCATGGCAACCTGTATTTCGGGATCGCCAAAGCGCTGCAGCTTTCCTCGAACAAGCTTGCGCACGCGGCCGATGTGATCACCAGCTCCCTGGCATCCGGAGCCCGCATGCCGACGTACCTCATCGACCAAACGGTTGAAGCTCTTGGGCTGGCAGAGGAAAAAGGTGATTTGAAACGTGTCACCGAGGCCATCATTGAAACAGGTGGGAACCCGGACCTGGACGAGCTGGCCAAGTGCCAAGCGGCACTGGATCACTGTCCTTCGCTGGCAGAAAAGCTGGCCGAGAGGGCCGAAGCGGACGGCCGGTCCGCCACCAACCGTGCGGCTGATCTGCGGTCGGCTTTGCGCGGCTATCGGCACCGGGGGGATTGGAGGGCGGTGGGTGAGGTCCTGGACAGACTCGAGAGGCTTGCCAAGGACGACGTGGCCGTCCCGGAATTCCTCGAACTACTCGAAGACCGCGCTTCCTACGACCTCGCCTGGGACCTCGAAGACGCGACGATCGCCCGTGCCCGCTGCCACGAGGACCGCGGTGAGTTCCCCGAAGCCGTGAATGTCCTGCGGCAAGACCTGTTCTACCGCCTGGCCACAACGGAAAGAGATGCCGGCCTGAACGATGCCGCGGGAATCCTGGAACGGATTCGGGGATACGGCATCGACCCCGACTACTACTCGGGCATGACCAGCAGATACAATGGACTCCTCCAGGCGGCGGAAGCCGAAGCGCCGGCCGAACCGGATCGAGCCGGGTCGGTCAGAGTTCTGGTGGTCGGGGGAGGAGAAAAGCAGGCGAAGGCCGAGGACGTGGTGCACGCCAGGTTGAAGGAGGAGCATCCCCACATTCGGGCGCGCTTCATCCAGTCGGGATGGAGTGGAAACTGGAGTCGCCCGTTCTCGGAGATGGAGCGCGAAATGAAGAATCATGACGCCCTGGTGATCATACGATTCATGCGGACCCACCTGGGTCGGGAAATCCGGCGAAGCTGGGACGGCGTGTGGCGTTCGTGCTGGGGTAGCGGTCCCGGCGCGATTGTGGAAGCCGTGGCCAGGGCAGCTGCCGCGGTGCGGTAGCGTTCGCGACGTGCCTACCGCCCCAACGCCGCCTCCACGCCCCCCAGAAAGGTCGTATCTCCTCCCGGGACCGGACCCACCCAGCTGAACGCGACGGTTCCGTCCCGGTTGAACACGACCGATGTCGGCAGCCCGCGCGCGTGGAAGAGGTCCCGCGACACGGCGCCGGGGTCGAGCGCGATGTCGTACTCGACGCCGAACTCATGGACGAACTCGACGACCAGGTCGTGGTCGGCCGTTCGGTCGACCGAAACGCCCAGGATCCGCAGGCCGCGTTCGCGGTAGCGTTCGTAGATGGACTGGAGGTAGGGCGTTTCCTCGCGGCAGGGGTGGCACCAGCTGGCCCACAGGTTGACCAGGAGGACGTGCCCCCGGTAGTCGGCGAGGGAGATGGGAGAGCCGTCGTGAAGGGAGGTGGCGGTGAAGTCGGGGGCGGGGTCGCCGGCGCGCAGGGTGGGGGACTCGGAGGGGATGCAGGATGCGAGGAGCAGGGCGGTGAGTGTGAGGGGGCGGGCGGGCATGCCCGTGCGACCGGGGAGAGGCACGGAGCGGAGACGGTCGGGGTGCATACGTAAAGTACGCATTACATATTGTAATGTGTGCATTACATGGCGGATCGTCGATCGCGGCCACGCACTACGGGTCATTTTGCCGGCAGCTGAGCTGCAGGAAGGGGGTCCCCGCCTCAATCCCCGTCGCCCGGGTGAGGTGGGCGGGGGTGCGCGGGCGGTTCGACGAAATGGGTCGTGAAGGGACCCACGCCGTGGATCTGGACGACGGTCACCTCTTCCACCCACATGTAGGCGGGTTCATCGGCGGCGATCGCGATGTAGCTGCCGGGGCCGTACGCCCTGGCGGCCTCCTTGTCCATTGTGTTGCCCAGGCCGACGAAAAAGCGGCCCGAGAGGACGGTCAGGTGCTCGGTCACGGGGTGGGTGTGGGGTCCCATGTCGAAGCCGGGGTGGACCTCGAGGCGGAATGCGAAGAGTTCGCCGTCGGCGCCGGGGTCGCCGTAGAGAGGCAGCATGCGCACGCCGTTGTTCAGTTCGCCCCAGGGAAGGGACGCGCCGTCGTGGAAGACGCTGCCGGCAGTTTCCTGGGCGCGGGCGGAGGGGGTGGCGAGAACCAGGAGGACGAGGGGAATGGCCGATGTGGCTGCGAGCCGGAGATCGCGGGGCTTCATGAAACGGGTCATCCGGTGTTTCCTGTTGTTGAGGGGATCCGAGTTGCTTCCGCAGAAGAATATGGGCGTCCGGGACGATGGTCGCATCGCCGGATGCGCCGGACGCCGCTCGCGGAGGTGCACCCGGACCCGCCACCACACCGCTTTCGGCGCTCCCGTGGACTCGATCCGGCGATTGCCGGTTTCCGCCGCATGGTTGTCCCGTCTCGCCGACACAGCGTACTCCCGCTGACGGATCCGCGGAGAGGGTTCGCCCTTGCCGCACCCGCGGGGCCCGCGCAAAGCTTAGCCGTTCGACGCTGCGTGGCAGAGGCCGGTGGAGCCTGTCCGGCCGGGGCGGTCACGGTTTGGAGGCCGATGCCCGCATCAGCGCCAGCGCGGCGAAGTTCCCGCCGGCCAAGGCAGTCCGCACCCCAGGAGCCGAGTTCGTGAAACCCCGATACGCAGCCGTCACCGCAACCCATCCAATCCGCGGGACGCCTCCCCTCTTGCGTGGATCCATCCACGGCCTGCTCGCGGCCACCCTCGTCTCCCTCATCCCGGAACCGGGGGCGGGTCAATGGCGCAACCGCTACCCCCGTGTCCAGGGGTACGGCCATCACGTCTACCTGGAGGGGTACGAACTGCCCGTGCTCACAAACGGTCCGATCGACGCGGCACCGTCGCCTGACGGGCGTCACATCGCGTTCTCGGCGCGCGGCTGGATCTGGGTCATGGACCTCGAGTCCCGCACGGCCCGGAAACTCACCCACGGCCGCGATCTCGACTCGCGCCCCGCGTGGCATCCCTCCGGCAATCGCCTCGCCATCGTACGCGACAACGACCGCGACACACGCATCGTGGTGATCGGCGCGGATTCCGGCGAGGAGCTGCGCACCATTGACTCGCCCGCGCTCGATCTGGATCCCGCCTATTCCCCGGATGGCGGCACGCTGTACTACGTATCCGGCAAGGCGGGCACGCTCGATGTCTGGTCGTTGGATCTGGAGACCGGCGAGGAAGTGGCAGTCACCACCGCTTCGGGCATCGAGATGCGGCCGCAGCCCGTTCCCGGCACCGGCGACGTGATGTTGCTCGCGAAGCGGGGCGGCGATCGCGTCGAGGTGCGGCCGCGCGGTGGCGGAGAACCGCAGGTGCTCGTTTCGGGGAACATCCTGTCCATGGCCAGGCCGGCCATGAGTCCCGACGGGGCGGATTTCGTCCTCGGCCACCCCACGCAGGGCGGATGGGACCTGCGCGTCCACAGCGTGCGGCAGCCCGGTGCTTCCGTGCTGCTCACCGGGGGTGGGCTGCCCCTCACCCCCGCGTGGAGCGCCGACGGCCGCGGAATCTACTTTTCCGAGGCGGACGACCGCGAAGTCATGCACCTGAAGCGGGTCGCCGCGGCGGGCGGGCCCGTCGAGGATGTCGAGGTCGCGGTCTGGCAATGGCGGGACGGGACGGCGCGCCTGCGCATCCGCACCCGGATGGTTCCGCGGACCGGAGTCCACCCGGTGCTTCGTTCCGTCCCGGAAACAAACGCCCCGGCCCGCCTGAGCGTGGTGGACGCCACCGGTCATCCGGCAGTCCCGGACCAGGGCGCGGCCCACTTCGACGGCACGAGCGGCCGCGTCTTTTTCTACAGCCCCGGGATGATCGAGGTCACGGTCCCCGCGGGCAAGGTCACCGTTTCGGGTGTTCAGGGTCTGGCCACCCCCGAAGCGACCCTCACCGTCACCGCCGCGGCAGGCGAGGTTGCCGAGGTCGAACTTCCCCTGACTCCCGTGTGGGACGCGCGCGCGGAAGGCTGGACGTCGGGCGACCATCACTTCCACCTCAACTACGGCGGTCAGTACCGGCTCGACCCCACGGACATGGTCCCGAAGATGGCCGGCGAGGCTCTCGACATGGCCACCCCCCTCCTCGCCAACCTCCACAACCGCTACGAGGATCAGCATTTCTGGGGGTGGGAGAAGTCCGACGCGTCGCCCTTCATTCGTTTCGGGCAGGAGATCCGGTCGCATTTCCTGGGCCACATCGGGCTGATCGAGATCCCCGAACTGCACTGGCCCTGGGTTTGGGGGCCCGGCTATGAGGTGTACGGGCGCGACGACCGGACCAATGCGGAGGTGCTGGACTTCGCGCATGGCCATGGCGGGATCGGATTCTACGTCCACCCCGTGTCCTCCACGGACCCGTTTTCGTTGCTCGGGCGCGCGAGCGTGCCCGTGGAACTCGTGGCGGACGCGGTGCTGGGGGATGTGGACCTGCTCGAGATCGTGTGCCTGTGGAGCAGCTTCGAGGGCACGGCGGCACTCTGGCACCGTCTCCTCAACCTGGGCGTGACGATCGCGCCTTCGGCGGGCACCGATGTCATGTTGAACCTGTACCGCACAATGGCCGTGGGGACCACACGGGTTTACGCGTACACCGGCACCGAACTCAATTGGCCCGTCTATCTCGACGCGCTGCGCGAAGGCCGCTCCTTCGTGACCAACGGTCCGTTCCTCGATTTCCGGGTGGACGGCGCGCGTCCCGGCGGGATCGTGGGCGCGGGTCCGGTCGGCTGGTCGCTCGATCTCGGCACGGCCACCGAAGTGGACACAGTCGAGATCCTCGTCAACGGGCGCGTGGTCGCGTCCCGGTCAGGCATTGAATCGCCCGGGAGGCGGACCTACCGCGGAGACATCGAGCTCCCCCCCGGAGGCTGGGTTGCCGCCCGTGCCCGAGGCGGCCGGACGCGGTGGCCGTCGATGGATACCGAACCGTTTGCGCACACCGCCCCGGTGTGGATCGGTGAACGCGGCAGCGTCGATCCGGTGGCGCAACGGGAAGCGGCGAGGGAGTTGCTCGAGGTCCTGATCGGAGCTCGCGGACGACTGCGCGCGGGGTACGCGGGCACCGGCATTCCTCGTCTGGAAGCGCGCTTCGACCAGGCGGTGACCCGGCTGGAGGCACTATCGGCGCCGGGTCAGGAGGGCGTGCGCTGACCAACTCGGCAAATCTGGCCGGAAAATCTGGCTAGAACGTCACAAACGCCTGTACCCTGAGCGACCAGTCGGGGCCGGTGTCGACACTCTCGTAGTCGCTCCCACCCACGGTTCGCGACGAGGAGTAGATATCGAGATTCGTCGAAATCCCGGTCCTCCCGGTCGCATACAGCATGAACCCCGGCGTCACGAGCAGCCCGTTCACGTCGTCGTTGACCTCAATGTCCCCCTCAAAGATGCTGGACCCGGTCCGGGTGCCCGCCCAACTCACGCGCAGCAACGGCTCGATGGCCTCGAAACTGCCTGACCCGGAGAGTGGAAAGTACCACAGCCCCATGGCTTGAAACGCCGTGAAGCCCACGTCGTCGCCGTGTTCCAGCGCGGCCGCCTCCGCCTTCCAGTTGCGTCCCCTTATCCCGCTGACCAGCAGATGCGGGCCATTTCGCCAGCCGCCCAGTTCGAACTCCAGTCCGTAGGCCGGCACCCACTTCGTGTCGCCGTCCCGGTCCACGGTCTCGTCCATGACGCCATAGGCGTGGAAGCGGCTGTTGGATCCCGTGTTGAGTGTCAGCCTGGCGGCGGTGGACTTGGCCGAGTTCCGGTCCTTTCCGTTGATCCCCTCCCCGTTGGTCACCGTCACACGCAGGCTGGCGCTCTCGGAAAAGCTGCCGTTGAGAAGGATACCGGGTTCGTAGGCGTCCAGACCGAGCCCTCCGGTGAGCCGGCCGAAGGAGCAGACGTTGCCGACACCGGGACAGGGGTCCACGCCCGGCACCCGGCCGTCCCGCTCGATGAGGGGCAGGTCGAAGTTGGCCGCAAGCCAGAACGTCGAGATCGCCCGCTTGAACTGACCGAGCTGGATCTGGAAGTCCTCCGAGGGGTTCAGGGCGAGGTAGGCTTCCAACACCTTGTCCCCGTTGATGTCGTACTGGGCCCTGGCCGACACGAAGTCGTTGAGCCGGCCGTCGATCGTGACCCAGGCGCGACGGATGAAGAACGACGACGGCGTTTCGTCGGAGCCGGAAGCCTCGAACTGCGCCTGCACCCGCGCCCCCAGGGTGACAGTCGAGCCGCCGCGAGCGCGGAATTCCTGGGCGGAGAGGGACGTAGCGCCGAGTGCGGCAAGGACATACGCGATGACCGGCGCCCACCCCGGTTGCGACAGAGCGCGGATCCATGGTTTCATGTGCAGGGACTCCTGTTCCGGTTGTTGCCTGTCAATCCGCGAGACATCAGATTCCCGCGAGGCAGTCGACGCTCGCTGAAGAAAGATACTAAGAATGATCGCGCCGCTTCGCACGACCCGCTGGCGAACACTTCCCCTGTGGGCGATTCCTCCGCTCATGATGGCTTGTGGCGGCGGGCCAACCCAGGTGGATCCCGATCCGGATCCCGATCCCGATCCGGATTCGCTGCCGGAGCCGATCGCGATCCCCGCCCAGGGGACCGCCTCCACGCTCGACGTGGTCACCTGGAACCTCCTGTACTTCGGCTCGTCCGGCGCCGGGCCAACCGACGAAAAGCTGCAGATGGCCCGCATACGGGATGTGATCAAGGGGACCGACGCGGACCTCTGGAGCGTGCAGGAGGTGACGAGCAACGAAACGTTCGAACAGCTGCTCGCGCACCTGCCGGGTTACGCGGGACTGTTGTCCAACGACTCCAGCGTCACGCACGGCCCGGACTTCTACACCGGCGGCGAACAGAAGGTCGGGATCATCTACAAGAGCGCGATCGTGTCGGTCACGAGTGCGCAGCTCGTTCTGACCGAGCTCAACACCGCGTTTGCCGGGCGGCCGCCCCTGGAGGTGCGCATCCGTCTGACGCAGGGAGGCACCTCGCGCGACGCCGTGGTCTTTTCGCTGCACGCCAAGGCGAGCTCCGACACCGCCTCGTACAACAAGCGGGCGGCAGCCGCCGTCGGCCTGAAGGCATACGTCGATTCGGTGCTGGCCGACGATCTGGTCCTGATACCGGGCGACTGGAACGACGACGTCGACGAGTCGATCACCGAAGGGCGGGACACGCCCTACCGCATGTTTGTGGACGACGCGGCGAACTGGGTCTTCCCCACCGCCGAGCTGAGCGCCGAGGGAGCCACCTCCCACCTGCGGTTCAACGACGTGATCGACCACATCCTGGGGTCGGACGAGGCGATGGCGTACTACGAGGCCGAGTCGGCCCTTGCCTACAGGGTGGACGAGTACATCACGGATTTCCTGGAGACGGTCAGCGACCACATCCCCGTCCTGGTTCGCTTCCGGCCCCCCGGGTAGGATCCGCGCAACCGGTCACTCCTCACGAACGGTCCGCGCCTCCGGCACCAGTACCAGCAGCAGAACCGCGGCGACCGCCGCCATCGCCGCGCCAAAGACGAAGGGAGCGGCCGGGCCGAAGCCCTGCCACGCGAACAGTCCCTCCCAGAGCACCCCCGCAAGGAGCGAGGCAGGCAGCGCGGCGAGGCCGATCGCGGCGGCATAGCCACCGTAGGCGGTGCCGCGCCGGGCCGCCGGCACGAGGTCGGCGACCAGGGCCCTGGCCGCGCCCGCCACGAGGCCGTGATAGAAACCGTACATCAGGTACAGGAGGGTGACGTGTGCAACCGTGTCGGCCAGTGCGAAGCCCATGTAGATGAGCGCGTAGAGTCCCCATGCGCCCGCCACCAGCCGCTTGCGGGGAACACGGTCGGCGAGCGACCCGGCGGGGGTCGACACCAGCGTATAGACCACGTTGAAGGCAAGCAGCAGCCAGAGGATGCCGACCACGGAGAGACCGCGCTCCTGGGCCCGGAGCACCAGGAAAGCGTCGGCCGAGTTGCCGAGTTCGAAGATCACCGAACACGCGACGAAGCCGGCGAAGCCCCGCCCGAGCCCGCGCAGGCGCGGTCGGGGGCGGCTTGCGGCGCCATTGTCCCGCCCCGCCCCCCTGCCCCCCACGTCGCGGGCACCGGCCACCAGAACCGCTACTCCCAGGAAGGCGGGCACCAGGCTCCACAGGACCAGGCTGCGAAAGGTTTCCGCTTCGAGGAGCGCCCCCCCGCCCTGCACCTGTCCCACCACCCAGATGGACACCGCGATCCCGATCACCGCCCCGGCGGTGTCGGCCGCCCGGTGCAGCCCGAAGGCAAGTCCCCTGCGCTCCGCGGGCGTGGAATCGGCCAGCAGCGCATCGCGGGGCGCCGTCCGCACCCCCTTCCCCACCCGGTCCCCCCAGCGAATCGCCGCCACCGCCCCCCAGGTCGACGCGACATAGTAGAAGGGTTTCGAGAGCGCCGAGATCGCATACCCGGCGACGGCGGGCCATTTGCGCGTCCCAAGCCGGTCCGAAAGCCACCCGGAATACAGCTTGAGGATGCTGGACGTGGCTTCGGCGAGTCCCTCGACCACCCCGACGGCCCAGATCCGCACACCCAGCACATTGGAGAGAAAGAGGGGCAGAACGTTCAGGAGCATTTCGCTCGAGACGTCCGTGAAGAAGCTGGTGGCGCTGGTGGCCCACACGTTCCGATGGAGGCGGGGCCCGGGCGGGGGAGGAGACCCTGGTTCGGCGCGTGCTTTGCTCATTCGGGTTGGGCTGAGTGGGCCTGGAGGCCCGGTGGCATCGGGTGTGAGGGGGTCGGTGAACCGCCCTGCTCATGATAACCGATCGGGGTCGCAAACCGTTGTTGTTCGCCACGATCGTCCCGAACTGGCTGACAAACGGGCTTCCGAACCGGCGCCAGCCGGCACCCCCCACTGGACCGGCATCCGCGCCAGCCCCAGATTCCATCCCGAGACACGAGCAATCACCTGCGCAACGCCCGGACCGACAATGCAACGCTCCCGAGCCACTGCCCCGGCAGCCCACGACAGAAGACCCGCCGGCGCCCTTGTCCACGGACTTCTGGCAGTCTCGACGCTGCTGGGCTCGGCATGCGCCGGAGGCAGCGGCAGCACACCGGTGGCCGAGGAGCCGGCACCAGGCGACGACGGTGTGATCACCACCGAGAGCGGGCTCAAGTACAAGGTCCTGCGGCAAGGCACCGGCCGAAGGCCCCTCATGGGAGACCGGGTTCTGGTACATTACAGTTGTTCACTGACCGATGGCACGGTCGTCGACTCCAGCTATCAGCGTGGTGAGCCGGAGGTGCTTGTGATACGGGAGCTGGTCCGGGGTTTTCAGGAAGCGCTACAGCTGATGAGGGTCGGCAGCCACTTCCGCGTCGCCGTTCCCGGCGAACTCGGATACGGCGAGCGCGGCGTAGAGGGTGTCGTCGGTCCCAACGAGCCGCTGATCTTCGAGATCGAGTTGCAGCGGATCGTGAGGCGCTGACACCGACCGCGTTGCGGCGGAAGGACGACGTGCAGGGGTGGGAGTTGATGGTGGTTTGATCTGTGTGGTCGTTTTTCAGAAAGGGTGGGGGAAGATGAGGGACGGAACGTCGGAACATCGCACGGGAACCAGGGTTCGACAGCCAGGCGCGACGGGAGCACCGAAGCGCGGGCAAGACAGGTCGGAGCTTCGGGCGCGCCTGGGGATGGACGAGCACGCCGGGTCCGATGCCGGAGACGGAAATCCGATGATCATGAGAAAAGCGCCGAACCCATATGGACTTGAACCCGCTGTTCCGCCCGGGCACCTGCTGGCTACCCATCTGGCCGGCCGGGAGATGTCGCAGGCCGAGTGCGCGCGCCGGTGCGGAAGGTCGGCCAAGCTGATCAGCGAGATCGTCTCGGGGAAAGCGCCGATCCAACCGGAAACCGCGCTCCAGCTTGAGCGCGTTCTGGGCTTGCGGTCCGACGTCTGGCTCGGCATCGAGAGCGAGTATCGACTCCTGCTTGCACGCCGTGCGGACGCGGCGCAGGCGGAGACGGAGCGCGATTGGCTGGCTTCCTTCCCGGTGGGCGAACTCATTGAACGCGGAATGATCGAGAAACGGGATTCCGTGGCCGGGACGATCGACGAACTCCTCGCCTTCTTCGGAGTCGCCTCGATCCGGGCGTGGCGGGACTGGTACGGTTCGTTGCGGATCGTGATCCGCCCGACACGCGGCGCCCACATCCACGAATTCGCCCTGGCAAGCTGGCTTCGGCTGGGAGAGATCGAAAGCGGCGAGATTCCGTGCGCGGAGTACAGCGCCGTCCGGTTCAGGAAGGCCCTGACCCGCCTTGGCGCGGCGGCCCGGCGTCCCAAACCCGGGACCTGGAAGCTGGCGCAGGAACTGTGTCAGGCTGCCGGTGTGGCGCTGGTAAAGGTGGAACCGCTTCCCCGGGCGCCCATTGCCGGAACCGCGCGGTGGCTGACACCTCGGAAGGCGCTGATTCAGATCGGCGGCGGAGGCCGGGTTCCCCATCGCCCCTGGTTCATGTTTTTCCACGAGGCGGCCCACCTCCTGCTCCACAGCAAGAAGGTCGTGTTCGTGGATCCGGAAGGCGCGGTCGACGCAAACGGCGGCGGGCCGGCGGATGTCGAGGCGCAGGCCGACGCATGGGCTGTCGGTTTCCCCTCGCACTGAACGGGAGGCACCTGCCTCTTCGGCGGATCGACTGTCCGTCCCCGCCGGGCGTCCAGGTACATCCGGCGGTCCACGGGGGACACGGAGAACGGGCCGCTACCCCGGACCGCCCCACAGCCAGAGCACCACGAAGGCGCCGTAGAAGAGGGACATCGCAACCAGTGCGACTCTCCTCCAGAGCGGCGGCCGGATCTCGGGCGGGAGGAGCCGGGTGTTGATGTACAGCAGGTGCAGCGACGACACGACGAAGACGATCCCGGCCATGTTTGCGCCCAGCTGCAGGAGCTGGATCGGCTGTGCGAGACGGAGCGCGATGATCCCCCAGACCGCGAGCAGCCCCAGGACGGTGTAATAGACGAAGCGAATGTCGCCGCCGCGCACCTGTCTCACCCGTCGCGATCCGGTCCACAGGATGTCGGTGATCGAGCGGGTCATTCCCTCGATGATGTCCAGCTGGGTCTTGAAGAGCACCCACACGCCCATGAGCGCGATCGCCCCGCCGAAGAGAGCGCCTTCGCGCGTTGCCATGGCATCGGCCAGTGCGGCCGCGACGGAGAGGCCGCGGATGTCGGTGCCTCCCTGGATGAAGGTGACGTAGATCACGGCCGGGAGGATCATCCCGAGCATCGCCCCGACGAAATACACGACCCACTGGTCGGCGCGCACGATCCTCCACCACCCCTTCCACCGCTCCATGGCCTCGGGTGTGGGGTCGAAGGTGTAGCCGGTGGGTGAAAGCCGTGTGCGTTCACCGCCGACCGCCGCCGGGATGTACCCCGCCCGTCCGCCCATTCCATAGCCCTTGTCGCGGGCCCAGTTGGAGAGTGTGAGGTTGATCACGCCTCCGGCACCCGAGTACGCCGCGAAGGCTCCGATCAGGAGCCAGTCCACGCCTTCCGGGATGAAGCGGAAGGACCCCGCGGCGGGGTCGTAGCCGACGAGCCCGGCGCCCGCGGCCACCCAGGTGTCGGGCGATACGAAGATCGCGGCCAGGATCAGGAATCCCCCGAGGATCACCGCAACCAGCACCCAGTTGAGAATCTCGAGCGTGCGCTCGATACGCTTGCCGAAGAGCAGGATCCCCACGCACACGACGAAGGTGCCCACGCCGATCAGGTACACGAGATTGGCCTGCTCGGGGCCCGCCAGGTCGCGGAAGATGAGGAAGAAGATGGCTCCCGCGGCCGCCCCCGCCCAACCGGGCCACCCGACCTGCAGGAAGTAGAGCAGGGCGTAGAACCAGGCCCAGAACGGAGCCCACCGCCCCGTCCGCATGAATCCCGTCACGACCGGTTCCCCCGTAGCCATGGTCCAGCGCATGAGTTCGGTGTTGAAGACGGTCTGGAGAAAGGCCGCGACGAGGGTCACCCAGAGCAGCACCAGCCCGTACTGGACGAACGCGGCGGGTCCGAGCAGAAACTCGCCGCTCCCGATCGAGGCGCCGAGAACGATGACGCCCGGGCCGACAACGCCGATCCAGGCGAGGCCCCTGGGGCGGGGAGGCGGCGGGAGTTCGGCCTTCCGGAAGGGGTCGAGGCCGGAGCGGGCTTCGGGCGCCGTCGCGTGGTCGCGGTCATGCCGTTTCGACACGTTGTGGCTCCTGGGAATGAGGACCTGTCCGCTCAGCAAGTGAGGGGCAACGGGCAGAGCGATCCTGGCACCTGCGAGGTACCGGGTCACACTCGGCAATGACCGCCGATTGTGGACCTGGCGGTCCGTATGGACATCAGCGTGGCCTTGTACGAGTAGGCTATTTCAAAATCACATCTTGGAACAGCCGGGTCTGTCTGCTAACATTGATCGCATGATAGCGCGCGACCTCGCTCCGGAGCTCGCCCGGGCAGCGGCCCAGGCCCCCGTCGTCACGCTCACCGGTCCCCGGCAGAGCGGCAAGGCCACGTTGTGCCGGGCGATGTTCCCCGATCATCCCTACCGAACCCTTGAAGCCCTCGACGAGCGGGCTTTCGCGCTCGATGATCCGCTTCGTTTCCTGGCCCGCTTCCCGAAAGGAGCGGTCATTGACGAGGTCCAGCGGGCCCCCGGTCTGCTATCGTACCTGCAGGGGATCGTCGACGAAGATCCTGCCCCGGGAAGATGGATCCTGACCGGGTCGCAGAACCTGGCGCTCCTGGAATCGGTCAGCCAGTCGTTGGCGGGCCGCACCGAGGTGCTGCATCTGCTGCCGCTGACGTGGGATGAGGTCAAGCGTTTCGACCAACATCCGGTGCGCATGGAAGAAGCCATGTTCAGCGGCGGTTATCCGCGCATCTTCGATCGGCATCTCGCCCCTTCGCGCTGGCTCCGGTCCTACGTCGCCACCTACATCGAGCGGGACGTCCGCACCATCAGCAACGTCGGCGACCTGGTGATGTTTCAACGCTTCGTCCAACTCTGCGCGGGCCGTACCGGACAGTTGCTGAACTATTCGTCCCTGGCAGGCGACTGCGGCATCTCCCAGCCCACGAAGGCCTGGCTGAGCGCGCTCGAGACGAGTTTCATCGCCTTCCGTTTGCCGGCCTTTCACGCCAACCTGCGCAAACGGCTGGTCAAGATGCCGAAGCTGTACTTCCACGACACCGGCCTGGTCTGCTGGTTGCTTGGGATCCGTGAACCCGGGCAGCTCCGGTCACACCCGTTGCGCGGGCCCATATTCGAGACGTGGGTAGTCTCCGAGATCGTCAAGCACCGCAGGAACCGCGGGGAACCGGGGGGCCTGTCCTTCTACCGGGACCGGAACGGAGCCGAGGCGGACCTGGTGATTGACTCGCCGGACGGGCTGACTCTCGTGGAGGTCAAGGCGGCGGAGACGCCGGCTCCGAACCTGTTTCGGGGCGCGGAGCGGGTGCGGGGCCACTTTGCGGATGTTGCCCGGGGGAGTGGTTCCCTTCCCAAAGTGGCGGTCGTCTACGGCGGCAGCGAGATTCAGGCGCGCACCGCGGGACGGCTTGTGCCGTGGTGGCATGCAGGCGCACTGGCATTCCCCCGGCGAGGAGGACGATGATGAACCGATCCGCCCGCGAGTCCGCAATGAACCGCCCGAACTGCGACCTGCCAACCATTGCCGCGACGGTCGCGGTGGTGCCGGGACTCGTTCTCATCCTTCTCTACGCGAACCGCTTCGGGCTGATACACCTGGTACCGGTGATCGCGGCCATCCTGCCCTTCTGGGCGACCAGCTGGAAGGGTGCGGCCCTGCTCCGTGCCCTGGCCGCGGGTCTCTTCGGAGCGTTCGCGCTGCTGGGCGCCATGACGATCGGGGTGGCCTTCGTGCCGTCGGCGGCGCTGTCGCTATGGGGGATGGTTCGGGCCATCGGACGGCATGGCGAGGAGCGGTGGGGAGCGGCGACGCTGCCTTCCCGGGTGGGCCGGGATCATTGGTAGCCGTTGGACACAATCCGCCGGCATCTGCGTTCCACCCGCGGACTGCCGGAATCAACCCTCCGGCAGTCCGTGGATAAAGCCGCCCGAGCACCGAGAGCGGTGAGGCGCCGGGCTGGCAAGGAGCGACGAAAGGTGAATAGCAGAGCTATTCGCCCGAGGAGCGACGCAGAGCGAAGCCTTAGGGTCGCCAAGTGTATACTATACATGACATATTGTAATGTCATCTTTACCTCGTGAATAGGTGAGGCGAAGCGTTCAGCGCGGATGCATCGCCGCTCGAATGCCGGGGGGATTTTGTCCACGGGCTGCCAGCACCGCGATGCACCGGCCTGGCCCGTGCACACCGGTCACCACCGTCCGTCCGATGTCGGCGGACTTGCTCGGGCCGGAGTGCAAGCCCACACCCGCGGGCAATCGCGGTTGCAACCGGAGGAGCGCGTCTTCAAGCCTGGCGAAGACGCGGCCGGCGGGCACCCAGACGATGTGAACCGGGGGAAGCAGTTGCACCGCTCGTGTCCCGGTCGAGGGAAGGATGAGGCTGCCCGTCTCCGCCACCGCGCCCCAAGCCAGCGAAATACCCGCGGCGGCCTGGGCGGCGGGGACCGCGTCGGGCAGGAGTTCGACAGAGTTCCGGAGCCCCGCGGCGGCGACCTCGCGGCGTAACGGTGCGGGCGACTCTCCGCCCGCCGCGCCGGCATTCGCGGGTGGCACATCCCGCGGCCGTGGCCGCAACCGTTCGGGTACATCGGCACCGACGGCGATGGTCGTCACGTCGTCATCCAGGGCTTGCAGGAACGAAGTCAGCCAGTCGCGCGGGGATCGGTCCGGGTCGGGGGTGGCGACCTCGCCGCCCTGGCTGGTGAAGCGTTTCACAAAGGTTGCGACGGGGTCGGCGGGCGTGGGGGTTTGGAGGGGACCGGGGTGGGGGAGCCTGTCGCGCAGGGCGGTCGCCCGGATCACCCGCGCGAGGACCTGGGCCCTGGCGCCGCCACCGTCGCCGCGCGGCCGGCGCCCGCGCCGTGGGGCCGATCCGCTCATTTGATCCCCTCGCGCCAGAGTTGGCGGAAGGTGCGGGGGGATGGGCGAGGCGGATCGCGATCGTTTGACCAGTCGCGCAGCATGGGAAGTCTCCGGGCTGCGCGGGTGGCGCCGAGCCGTGTGCCGATCCTCCCCGCGGCACGATAGAGGGGGGGACGGGTGGCGGCGGTGGCCAATCCCGCGAGAGCCGCGCGCTCCTTCCAGGGGGTGAGGCCCTGCTCCTGTGCCTCCTCGCGCCAGGCAAGCAACAGCTCGGGGATCGGGATTCGCACCGGACAGGCGTCGAAGCATGCGCCACACAGCGACGACGCAAACGGGAGCGGCATGGCTTCGTGAAGGCCGAGGAGGCCGGGGTCGAGCACGGATCCGATCGGTCCCGAGTAGACCCACCCGTAGGCGTGGCCGCCGGTCTGGCGGTAGACGGGACAGGTGTTCAGGCAGGCGCCGCAGCGCACGCAGCGGAGCGCTTCCCACGCGTGCTCGTGCAGCAGCACATCCGTGCGGCCGTTGTCGACCAGAATGACGTGCACCTCCTCCGGACCGTCGTCGCCCGGGGCGGACGCGGGGCCCTGGACGAGGGAAACGAAGCACCCGATCGGCTGGCCGGTCGCCGCCCGGGCGGTGAGCTGCAGGAACCCCGCAAGGTCGCTCATGCGAGGGAGAAGCTTTTCGATCCCGACGAGCGCGACGTGAACGCGCGGCAACGATGTGGTCAGGCGGATGTTTCCCTCGTTCTCGATCAGGGCAACCGTGCCCGTCTCCGCCACGAGGAAATTGCCGCCCGTAATGCCCATGTCGGCGTTGAGGAATGCATTGCGCAACACGTCGCGGGCGGCACGGGCGAGTTCGTCCGGGTCGCCGCCCGGGTCCGTGCCGAGGCGGGCGGCGAAGAGGCTCCGTACCTGCTCCAGACTCTTGTGGATGGCGGGCCCCACGATGTGGCTGGGAGGTTCGTCCAGGAGTTGCAGTATGTACTCGCCGAGGTCGGTTTCGTGGACCTCGATGCCGGCGCGCTCGAGCGCGGGATTCAGCTCGACCTCCTCGGTGAGCATGCTCTTTCCCTTGACCACGCTCCGCACCGACAGGCGCGACGCCAGCGACAGCACGATCTCGCGGGCCTGGTCGGCGTCGCGCGCCCAGTGCACCTTCGCGCCGTTGGCTTCGAGCTGCGCCTCGGCTTCGGCCAGGTGGTCTTCGAGATGGGTGAGCAGGTGGTTCTTCACGGCTTCGGCCCACCTTCTCCACGCGTCCGCGTCCACTTCGCCGTAGGCTCGCCGCCGCTTCTCGTCGAAGGCGACGGTTGCCCCCGTCACCGCTTGCCGGACTTCCGGATGGTCGCGAACGGCCTCGGTTGACCGGGTCGCGTAGTCGCCGATACGCGTGCTCATTCGAGTCTCCCTGCCGTCCGGCGTCGCCGACGCCGGCCAGTGTCCCGTTCAGCCATGGGTTCGCCCGCGTCCGCCAGTGTCCCGTTCTGCCATTGAGGCGGACTGTTGAAATCCATTGCCGTCCATAGGCGTCCATAGAGTCC
>JAPPNO010000060.1:0-18499 GCA_028873845.1 Gemmatimonadota bacterium
AGGCACTACTCGGCGTGCATGATGGACAACCAGCTCGTCGAGATCGACGGCGCCACTCTCGCCGTGTCCCGGCGCCTCGACCTCGTCGCCAACGAACCCGCGCACGCACCGATGGACGGGCACATGGCCATGGCGCCGCCCGACGGTCATTGCTCGCCCACCTGGACCACTCCCCACCCCGACGGCAAACGCGTCTTCGTCCCCTGCAACAAGGGCGACGTGATCCTCGAGGTCGACCTGGAGAAGTGGCGGGTCACCCGCCGCATCGAGGCCCCGGGCGCCCCCGACAACCTCGACCTCACCCCCGACGGGACCCGCCTCCTGGCCACCTTGAAAGGGAGCGCCCAGGTCGGCATCTGGGACGCCGAATCGGGCGACCTGCTCCACATGATCGACTCGGAGATGCGCGTGACCCACGGCGTCGTGGCCACGCCCGACGGCCGCTACGCGATCGTGACGGTCGAGGGGATCGGCGGCGACCCGGGAACGGTGGAGGTCATTGAAATCGAGACGGGATCGCGAGTCGCTTCAGCCGAGGTGGGCAAGCAGGCCGGCGGGATCGCACTCTGGAAGATGGAGGGTTGAAATGCGATACACACCATACACACGATTGGCGGCGCTGCTCCTCCCGACCGCCTCCCTCTGGTCCTGCCAGCCGGCCCCCCGGGACTCCGAACCCGAAAACGTGCCCGGCTGGCAATGGTCCGACGAGCGGGTCCTGGAAACCGTCAACGCCGTCCGCGCCGGCCGCAGCCTGCAGCCCGAGAGCTGGCCCGGCGGTGCCCGGGTCGCCGTCCTCCTGTCCTTCGACGTGGACAACGAGACCGTCCTCGGCCTGCGCTACGGCGACGCCACCGTCGGCTCCCTGTCGCAGGGAGAGTACGGCGCCCGCGTGGCCCTCCCTCGCGTGGTCGACCTCCTCGACCGCGAAGGGATCCCCGCATCCTTCTTCATCCCCGCCGTGAGCCTCGTCCTCAACCCCCACCAGGTCGGCGTCATCCAGGCCGCGGGACACCATGAGTTCGCCATTCACGGCTGGATCCACGAACTCAACTCCACCCTCGACGCCGAAACCGAACGCGCCCTCCTGGAGCGCGCCGTCGAATACATGACCGACGTCACCGGCGTCCGCCCCCTCGGCTACCGCGCCCCGTCGTGGAACCACAGCCCGAACACGCTCGACATCATCCGCGAGATGGGCTTCCTCTACGACTCGTCGCTCATGGCCGACGACCGCCCCTACGAGATCAACGCGCACGGCGAGCCCACCGGGATGGTCGAACTGCCGGTCGAGTGGATCATGGACGATGCGCCGGTCTTCAACCCGCGCGGCGCCAGCTACTCGCACCCGCGCGACGTGCTTCAGGTCTGGAAGGACGACTTCGACGGCGCCTACGCCGAGGGCACGATGTTCCTCCTGACCATGCACCCGCACGTGATCGGGCAGCGGTCGCGGATCGTGGTGCTGGAAGAGCTGATCCGGTATATCAAGGGCCACGAGGATGTGTGGTTCGCGACGCACCTGGAGGCGGCGCGGTACGTGAAGGAGCAGGCGGGACTGTAGGGACAGGCGCCCGCTGGAACCGATTGTAGGCACCCGCCGTACTGACGCTCCAGAAGTGTAGGCACCGCATCATCTTTCAGTGTCTGGAGGGGACCGGGAATGAGAGGATTCCGCATCATCCGATTCACAGCGTGCGCTTGCGCCGCCGTACTGGGCGCCCACGCGTGTGACGACTGGGGCACCGACCCCGACGCTCCCGACGGCGGTCCGGACCGGGCCGTCCTCATGAAACTCTACGACGCCACCAACGGATCGGACTGGATCAACAAAGAGGGTTGGGGAACCGACGCACCACTCAGGAGATGGCACGGTGTCATCACCGATGGTGTCGGCCGAGTCCTGAGTCTGAACCTCGGCGGCACCCTCGGCGCCAACGGCCAGTGGCTGCGCCACGGCCTGTCCGGCCCGATTCCCCCGGAACTCGGCGATCTCACACGCCTGTCGAGACTGGTGCTCAAAGGTAACGAGCTGACGGGTCCCATCCCCCCTGAACTCGGCAAACTCTCGAGCCTGGCGGAACTGAACCTCGGCGACAACAGCCTGAGCGGACCGATCCCCCCCGAACTCGGCGATCTCGGCGAACTGGTCGAGCTTGACCTGTCGGACAATGAGCTGTCCGGCACGATCCCGCTCGATCTGACCGAAATCCCCAACCTGGAGAGGCTGAACCTTGCCCAAAACCAACTGTGGGGTGACATCCCGCCCGAACTCGGCAACCTTCGCAACGCCACATACCTGGGGCTTTACCGGAACGCCCTGACCGGCCCAATCCCCCCCGAGTTGGGCGGCCTCGCGGCGATGGAGTACCTGTTCCTCTACGAAAACGACCTGGAGGGACCGGTTCCACCCGGGTTCGGGGCGATGGTCGGACTGCGCCAGCTCGGACTCACCGGCAACGCGGCCCTGGAAGGCCCCCTGCCGCCGGAACTCACCGCGCTGACACGGCTCGAGGTTCTCCTTGCCGGTGGGACCGCCCTGTGCGCACCCGAAGACCCCGAGTTCGCGGCCTGGCTGGAAGGGGTCCGCAAGCGCCGCATCGCGCTCTGCTCCGGCGGAAATCACCAGGCGTACCTCATCCAGACCGTGCAGTCGCGTGCCTTCCCCGTCCCACTGGTCGCGGGCGAAGAGGCGCTGCTGCGCGTGTTCGTGACCGCCCCGGCCCCCGTCGACGCGGATATCCCGCCGGTTCGGGCACGCTTTTTCCACAACGGAGCGCAGATCCATGTGAAGGACATCGCGGGCAACTCCCGCGCGATTCCCACGGAGGTGGACGAGAGCTCCCTTCTGAATTCGTCCAACGCCGTGATCCCCGGTGACGTGGTGCGGCCGGGCCTCGAGATGGTGATCGAGGTCGACCCGGACGGAACGCTGGACCCGGAACTCGGGGTCACGGCACGGATTCCCGAAACGGGACGACTGGCCATCGAGGTGGGGGACATGCCCCTGTTCGATCTGACGCTGGTGCCGTTCCTGTGGGTAGAGGCTCCCAAGCTTAAGATCGTGCGCACGGTCATATCCATGGCCGCGGACCCCGAGAACCACGAACTGCTCTGGGAAGCACGTACGATTCTGCCGGTGGGCGAACTGGACCTGACGGCGCACTTGCCCGTAAGTACCAGCTCCAACAATTCCCTGGACCTGCTCATGGAGACCTCGGCCATTCGGGTCATGGAGGGTGGCAGCGGGCACTACATGGGCATGATGTCGCCACCCGTGACCGGGTTCGCCGGGAGGGCCTGGATGCCCGGCCGTTCGAGTTTCTCGGTGGCCGACGCCGAACTCATCGCGCATGAACTGGGGCACAACTTCTCACTGGACCACGCACCGTGTGGCGGCCCCGACCACCTCGACGCCGCCTTCCCCGACCCGGACGGCTCGATCGCCGCCTGGGGGTACGATTCACGTGGCGGGGGCAGGTTGGTCATCCCGGCCCGGAAGGACATCATGTCGTACTGCGATCCCGTGTGGATCAGCGACTACCACTTCACCAACGCGCTGCGTTTCCGGCTGAGCGAGGCGGACAGCGTGGGACTGCCGATGGTCACCGCGCCGACCCGGGCGCTTCTCCTCTGGGGCGGGGCCGATGCGGACGGCATGCCCTTCCTGGAGCCGGCCTTCGTGGTGGACGCGCCGGCGGCGCTGCCGCGGTCGAGCGGCGGATTCCGACTCGCCGGGCGGACGGACGATGGCGTGGAGCTGTTCTCCTTCAGCTTCGACATGTCCGAGGTGGCGGACGGCGACGGGAGCGCCGGCTTTGCCTTCATGCTGCCGGTGGAGGAGGGGTGGGCGGGGACTCTCTCCAACATCACGCTGTCGGGACCCGGCGGATCGGTTGCAATGGACAGTGAGAGCGGTCTTGGAATGGCTGTGCTTCGCGATCCGGGCACCGGCCAGATCCGCGCTATCCTGCGGAACCTTCCAGGTACGGTGGTCACCCGGGCGGACGCGGCCGCCGCGCTGTCGGCTGAGCCGGGTTTCGAGGTGCTGTACAGCAAGGGCGTTCCCGCCGCGGAGTCCTGGCAGCGCTGACCAGGGGGAAACCCCCGGCCGACCCTTCACTTCACTTCACTTGCCCCCCCAGCTGCTCGCGTCCAGTTTTGCGCGGGTTGGCGAAGGATCGAACTGTGGTGTCGGGGATACAAAAGGGATGAGAGGGATGAGCCATTATCGCCCCATCTTCCGGGGAATCGGAGCGCTTTCCGCGATCCTGTGCGCTTCCGCATGCGACGGGCAGGGGACGGAACCCCCCGTCCCGGATCCGGATCCGCCGGCGCCGGTCGACAGCGAGCCTCTGCTCAAGCTCTACCAGGCGACCGACGGGGCGAACTGGATCAACAGCGACGGCTGGAACACGGACGCGCCCCTGGGGGAGTGGTACGGGGTCGAGACCGACTTCTCCGGCCGGGTGGTGAGTCTCGATCTCGGCGGGACATGGGACGAGGGAATCTCCCGGTGGACGCGTCACGGTCTCGCGGGACGGATCCCGCCGGAACTGGGCGACCTCGAACGCCTGCAGTCGCTGGTCCTCGCGGGGAACGAGCTGGATGGAGACATCCCGCCCGAACTCGGCGGCCTCGCGGAACTGAGGCGCCTTGACCTCGGCAGCAACAGTCTGACGGGCATGATTCCGAGCGAACTCGGCGACCTTGCCCGGCTGAGAGAACTGGACCTGCGCGACAACGGCCTGACAGGTGGGATCCCGTCCCGGCTCGGGCGTCTCTGGGACCGCTCCGAGCTTGCCGTGGTGGTGCTCAGCAGCAACAGGCTGATCGGCGGGATTCCGCCGCACCTGCGCAACCTGTCCGAGCTGACGGTGCTGTCGCTTCACGACAACAGGCTGAGCGGCCGCATCCCCAGGGAGCTGGGCCAGTTGGCCGCGCTCAGGGTTCTGTCGCTGGGCAACAACCGCCTGGAAGGTCCCATTCCCCGGGAACTCGGCAACCTGGTCCGCCTGGAGCGATTGGACCTCCACGGGAACTGGCTGCGCGCCGAGATTCCGCCCGAGTTCGGCAGGCTGGTCAACTTGCAGGACCTGTTCCTTGATGGGAGCCTGTTGCACGGCGGGATCCCTTCCGAACTGGGCGCCCTTGCCCGTGTGCGAACCCTTTCGCTCAGCGACAACCAGCTCTCAGGGCCGATACCCCCCGCTCTGGGCAACCTGGCCGGCGTCTCCCATCTGTCGCTCGACCGCAACGCGCTCACCGGTGCGATTCCGCCCGGACTGGCCGATCTGCCGAAGATCGAGCGGCTGCACCTGGACTTCAACGATCTCAGCGGCCCGATTCCGCCCGAGTTCGGCAACATGGCCTCCCTGCGCACGCTTGGGCTCGCGGGCAATCCCTCCATGGCCGGTCCGCTGCCGGCCGAGCTCGCCGGTCTTCCCAGGCTCGAAGCGCTGCTGGCCGGCAGCACGGGCCTGTGCGTTCCGGCGGATGGAGCGCTGCAGGCATGGCTGAAACGGGTCCACAGGCGCCGGATCGCGTCATGCGAAGTGCCGTCGGGCGCGACGCTGACCCAGGCGGTGCAGTCGCGGCGCTTTCCCGTGCCGCTGGTCGCGGGCGAGGAGGCGCTCCTGCGCGTGTACGTGACGGCACCGAACCCCACCACCGCGACGATTCCGGCGGTCCGGGCCCGCTTCTACCACGACGGCGCGGAAGCCCACGTCGAAGAGATCCCGGGCAAGCCCACGGTGATCCCCACCGAGGTGGCCGAGAACCTCCTTTCGGCGACCGCCAACGCCAGGATTCCCGGTCACGTCGTGCAGCCGGGGCTCGATATGGTGATCGAGATCGATCCGGAGGGTACGCTTGACCCGGAGCTGGGGGTCGCGACCCGAATCCCCGAATCGGGCCGGCTGCCGGTGGAGGTTGGAGCGATGCCCGTCCTCGACCTGACGCTGGTTCCGTTCGTCTGGGCCGAGGATCCCGACTATTCCGTCCGGGAGCTCGTCAGGGACATGGCCGCGGACCCGGAGAACCACGGTCTGCTTCGTCTGACGCGTACCCTGCTGCCGGTGGCCGGCCTGGATGTGACATCGCATGGGTTCGTGACGAGCGACAGCAGGCACTCCGCCGTGCTGCTCCGGGAGACCACGGCGATCCGGGCCATGGAGGGAGGCACGGGCCACTACATGGGCCTGATGTCCCCACCGGTCGACGGACCCAGCGGACTCGCCCACCTTCCGGGCCGGTCGAGCTTTGGCCAGCCCTGGGCGACCCTGATCCCGCACCTGCTCGGGCACAATTTCAATCTTGGCGATGCCCCCTGCGGCGATGTGGTCCGCCTGGACCGTTCCTACCCCGATCCCCTCGGAGCGATCGGGACCTGGGGGTACGACGCGCGCGGCAACGGCAGGCTTATCCCTCCCACGCGGCTGGACATCATGTCCTACTGCGATCCCGTGTGGATCAGCGACTACCACTTCACCAACGCCCTGCGCTTTCGTCTGAGCGAGGCGGACAGCGTGGGGCTGCCGATGGTCACGGCGCCGACCCGGTCGCTTCTTCTCTGGGGCGGGGTGGATGCGGATGGCCAGCCCTTCCTGGAACCGGCCTTCGTGGTGGACGCGCCGGCGGCGCTGCCGCGGTCGAGCGGCGGATTCCGGCTCACCGGGCGAGGGGATGACGGTGTGGAGCTGTTTTCCTTCAGCTTCGCCATGCCCGTGGTCGCGGACGGCGACGGGAGCTCCGGCTTTGCGTTCGTGCTGCCGGTGGAGGCGGGGTGGGCGGGGACTCTCTCGGCCGTCACGCTCTCGGGGCCCGGCGGATCGGTCGCGATGGACGGGGGAAGCGATCTTTCAATGGCCGTGCTTCGCGATCCGCGCACCGGCCAGGTCCGGGCGATCCTGCGGGATCTCGCCGGGACGGTGCTGACGCAGGCCGATGCGGCCGCGGTGGTGTCGCCGGAGCCGGAGCTCGAGGTTCTGTACAGCAGGGGGATTCCGGCCGGGGAAGCCCGGCGGCGCTGATTCGGGTAGCTTTGGCCACGACCAGGAACCGCCGCTTGCCGGGACGGCGGCGAGCCAGACCGGGAGTCGCGCCCGCTCCGTTTCCGATGGAGGAAGATTGCCGACACTCAAGATGACCTTCTGCGGGGCGCTGGCGGCCGTCGCGGCCGCCATCCCCGCGTCGGGACAGCCAGTACGCGACAACGTTGCGATCCCCCCTACACTCTGCGACGACACCCCCCCGCCCCCCGGAGCCACCCTCGCGCCCAGCCGCGACCTCTACTGCCTCTTCCTGGCACCGCGGCCCGGCGTGGCCGGCATCTCGGGCCACCTGGAACTGCGCACACCCCACTCGCCCTTCGGCGTGGCCGTCAACGTCGAGGGAAACCACCTGTACGAGGGACTCCTCACGCTCGACGGGCTCCCCGATCCCGCCACCTTCGGCGACTACCGCCACATCGTCGCCTGGCTGGCAACCCCGCTCTTCGACGAGGTCGTGAACCTGGGCCCGGTCGCCAACGGGACGCGCAGCATCGGCGAAATCGACCTCAACAAGTTCATGATCCTGGTCACGGCCGAGGCACGGCCCGACGCCCCCGAATGGGAGGGACGGCTGCTGCTGCGCGCGAGTTCGCCCAGTTCGAGGATGTCGCCGCCCGACATGCAGGAGTTCATCCTGGGGGCGATGGAGGCAGAGGGCGGTGGCGGGGAGGCGGCGGGCATGGCCGAGGCCGGCCACCAGCACGGCGCCATGGCCGGCGCCGCACCTTCCGCCGGCTGGCCCCACCCCCCCATGATGCCCGGACTCACCATGTTCCCCGCACTCATGGCCCTCGATCCCCCCGCCGCCACCCCCTTCCTCCCCGGCATCGGCATCGATCCCGCGACCCTCCCCCTCGCCCGCCCCCGCGATGTCCTCCGCCTCGCCGACGGCGACGAGGTCACCCTCGAGGCGGGGCTCGTGCGGCGCCGCATTCACGCCCGCGACCACGTCATGTACGGCTTCAACGGCCAGTACCCGGGACCGCTCCTGCACGTCCCCGAAGCCGCCACCGTCACGATCCACTTCACCAACTCGATCGCGTGGCCCACGACCATCCACTGGCACGGGCTGCGCCTCGACAACGCCTCGGACGGGGTGCCCGGAATCACCCAGGACCCGGTCGAGCCCGGCGAGACCTTCCGCTACGAAGTGCACTTCAAGGACCCGGGCATCTATTGGTACCACCCGCACCACCGAGAGGATGTCCTCAAGGACCTCGGGCTGTACGGGAACATGCTCGTCGAGTCCCTCCACCCCGACTACTACGGCCCCGCCGACCGCGAGGAGTTCCTCATGGTCGACGACTTCCTCATGGCCGGCGAAGACCCCATGCCCTTCGGCGAGGAGCGCTCGACGCACGCCTTCATGGGACGCTTCGGCGACCTCATGCTGGTGAACGGCGAGCCGGATTATGAGCTCGACGTCACCGCCGGCGAGGTGGTGCGGCTGTATCTGACCAACGTGTCGAACACGCGGACGTTCAACCTGTCGTTCGCGGGGGGCGCCGCGCGGATGAAGGTCGTCGGCACCGACATCGGGGCCTTCGAACGCGAGGAGTGGGTCGAGAGCATCGTCCTGAGCCCCGCCGAGCGCTACATCGCGCATGTGCGCTTCGACGAGCCGGGCGACTTTCGGCTCGTGAACCGCGTGCAGGGGATCGACCACCTTGGGGGCGCGTTCTTCGCGGAGACCGACACGCTGGGGGTGGTGCGCGTGGCGGCGTCGGACGAGCACCCCACACCCACCGCCCCCGCCTTCGACACGCTACGCACCAACCTCCACGCCGCCCGCGAGATCGCCCTCTACCGCCACCGCTTCGACGACCCCATCGACCACGAGCTCACCTTCACACTCGAGACCTCCGGCATCCCCTTCATCGTCGACCGCCTCATGCGCTTCGATTCCGCCTACTTCCACCCGGTGGAATGGAGCGGAACGATGCCGATGATGAACTGGAACTCCACGTCGCAGGAGGTCCGGTGGATCATCCGGGAGCCCGCCACCGGCAACGAGAACATGGACATCGCCTGGGATTTCGAGGTGGGTGACGTGGTCAAGATCCGCCTGCACAACGAGCGGCGGTCCTTTCACGCCATGCAGCACCCCTTCCACATCCACGGGCAGCGTTTCCTCGTGCTCGCGAGGAACGGCGTGCCGAACGAGAACCTCGCCTGGAAGGACACCGTGCTGCTGCCGACGGGGACCACCACCGACATTCTGCTCGAAATCACCAACCCGGGCAGCTGGATGGCGCACTGCCACATCTCCGAGCACCTGGAAGCGGGGATGCGGATGCTGTTCGAGGTGGGCGGGGCCGGGAGCGGGTAGCGAACGACGCTTCAGCGCCGTTGGGCCTCCCACGCCGCGGCCAGACTCCGGTCGAAGGTGAAGAGTTCCCGAGCCTTCCGCCGAATGCAGCAAGCGAGGTGGACGAGGTCGCGGGCCTTCAGTCCGGGATAGCGGCGGGCCAGGCCACGGGCCCGTTCGACATCGGCGCGTTCCACCGGCCAGACATCGGACACGGTGCGGTCGAGGAGGGCGAAGGCTTCATCCATCTCCGGCTCCCTTCGGGATCGGTGGTAGAAGTGGAGAATCTCCTGCAGCACTTCCGACGACGTCGCCAGCCTGTGGCCATGTTCCGCGGCGCCCTCCAGAAAATCCCGCGCCTGGGCTCGATGAGGGTGTTCGTGACCCACGAAGAGGATGAACACGTTGGTATCGACGAAGATCATATGTCGTCCAGCCCGGCGATCTTGGAGTCCATGATGATCTGCTTCATCTCCTCCCAATCCATCTCCCGTGCGCCCGGCGGATGCATCGCGTCGCACTTCGCGGCGAATTCGCGAAGCTCCTCGACCGTGAACAGCCTGGGCCGCGCCGAAGCCAGCTTTTCCTCGGCCGCCTCCCGGAACCACTCGCCGAGCGACTTCCCCTCCCGGCGCGCCTGGTCCTGGTAGCGCATCTTCGCGGTCTCCTTCACGATGAAGTGGATGCGTGCCATGATTCCTCCTGTGCAGGATAGTGGTGCATGCGCAGAATAGCGGTGCAATCTTCGCGTGTCAAGGACGGCTGCGGGCGGGCTGCACCCCGCCCGGGTGCTACTTCCCCTCCAACCCATCCAGAAACTCTCCCACGTCCAGCAGCACGATGTCGTCTCGCTGCCGCAGCTCGCGCAGGAACGGCCCCTTGTGCCCGGCGCCGTAGGTCAGGAGGAAGCGCGCGCCCTCGCCCCGGTGGCGGTCGAGCGCGCGTTCGATGTTCGCCCAGTGCGACCGGTTGATCGTCACCCAGCCCCCGGGGCCCAGACTCCTGTCGAAGAGGCGGGCGTAGGTGCGCATGCGGATGTCGTAGGCTGCGTCGTAGGCGTCGGTATGGATCCAGCGGGGATCGTCCGCGGCTCCTCCGGCGGCCAGCGCTTCGGCCGACGCCCGGGCAGCGGCCTGATACTCCGCCCACCCGGCGGCCCGGTCCGGGTCCTTCGAGTAGGCGTCCAGGTAGGCGGCCCGAAAGTCCGACATCGGCCGCGTCCAACCCGCCGTCGGTACGACCTCGAAGTCCAGCTCGCGCGAGAGCGGGAAGAGGCCCTCCATGTACTCGGGGAAGCGGCGCACGCGCGGCTCCTCGACGGTGCCCCTGGCCTGGTACTCCGCCCACGCGCGGTCCCAGCGGTTGGGCGGAATCTCGGTCAGCCAGTAGTCGGGGTCGATCGCGCGGACCAGGTCGCGCACGACCTCCAGGGAGAACACCTCGCTGGTCTCGTGGCCGCCGTGGATCATGCCCAGGACAACGACTTCGTTGAGGGGCGCAGCTTCCCCGGCCGGGGGCGGCACCACGTGCTCCGCCACCGGAACCAGCTCGACGAAACTGCCAGCAACCCGGTTCGACACGTGCACGCGCTGTCCGTCCGGACGGTCCGTGCCCGGTCCCAGCCGGAGGACGAGCGGCTGGTCGCCCACATCAATGGTCTGCACGACGGCGAGCGCCTCGAGGTCCACCGCCGACACCGTTCCTCCATCCGCATTGTACACCAGGGCGTATCGCCCCGGCGTCGGAACGACGATTGACGCGGGACGGGCCCCAAGTCCCTCGGAGACCCGCCGCGTTACGGCGAGTGACGCCGTGTTGACCAACACGAGCTCGTTGGAGCCGCCGCACGCCACGATATAGGTGACCTGATCGGGGGTCAGAGCGCCGTCGAGGGGGCCCGGGCACACCTCGACGGTCGCGTCGGTCTCGTCGTTGAGGAGATCGAGGACCGTGATCGTGCCCGCGTCACGGTTGGGGACGAAGGCGTAGGAACCGTCCCACATGACGGCGCGCGGTGGAATGGTGTCGTCGGCGAAGATGAAGTCGATGCCGTCGGGCGAATCGCCCCAAACGACATTGCCGATGCGGAAGGGACCATCGGTCCCGGTGTCCTGGCCGGCGGCCGGGGCCGGGAAGATCAGGACGGCCGGAGCCGCCAGCAGAGTGATCAGGCGCATGCGGTGCACGATCGTGACCTCCATCCTCTGGCGCAAACCCGCCGGCCGGACCAGAATGCCACGCAGAAACGCACCACTCAACCGAGAAGAGGAAAGCAGAATGACCTTGCGGACTATCGTTGGATACACCGGAGGAGCGTACTTGGTTGCGTCCGCCTTCGCCACGACACTTGCGGCCCAGCGGCCCCTGGAGGACTCCGCCGCGGAAGGCTACGCGACCGTCACCGCCGAGAACATCGCACTCACCGGCGTCACGCTGCTCGACGGCACCGGCGAACCCGCGCGGCGCGGGCAGACGGTCGTGATCAGCGGCAACCGCATCACGGCGGTGGGAGCCGACGGCACGGTGGACATCCCGGACGGCGCCGAGGTCATGGACCTTGCCGGCCACACGGTCATCCCGGGGATGGTGGGGCTGCACAACCACCTCTTCTACACGGCGGCGGGGGGACGGTCGGCGCAGCTAACGTACAGTGCCCCGCGGCTATACCTGGGAAGCGGCGTCACGACCGTGCGCACGACGGGAAGCCGCCAGCCGTACGCGGAGATCAACCTGCGCGACGAGATCGAAGCCGGGCGGGCGCCGGGGCCGCGCATCCACATCACCGCGCCGTACATCACGGCAGGGGGCGGGATCTCGCAGATGACGATGATCGAGTCGCCCGAGCAGGCGCGGCGCTTCGTGCGCTACTGGGCCGCCGAGGGCGCCACCTGGCTGAAGGCGTATACGAACATCCGCACCGAGGAGCTCACCGCGGTGATCGACGAGGCGCACAGGCAGGGGATCAAGGTGACGGGGCACCTCTGTTCGATCAGCTTCACCGAGGCGGTGGGACTCGGGATCGACAACATCGAGCACGGGCTGGCCACCAACAGCGACTACTCGCCCGGGCGCGCAAGGGACGAGTGCCCGCAGACGCTGTGGACCGACGCGGTGAGCATCGACGTGAACGGACCCGAGGCGCAGGCGACCTTCAAGGCGATGATGGACGCGGGCGTTGCGATGACCTCGACGCTGGCCGTCTACGAGCTCTTCATCCAGGGGCGGCCCACCCGCGACGCACGCTCGCTGGACGCCATGGCCCCCGCCGTGCGGGAGGACTACCTGGCCAACAAGGCCCAGATCGACGAGATCGGGCGGCCCGAGGAGGACTTCCTGAACGCGATGGCGTACGAGAAGGCGTTCTACAGGGCGGGCGGCGTGCTGGCGGCGGGCGTGGATCCCACCGGCAACGGGGGTGCGCTGCCCGGGTACGGGGATCAGCGAAACTACGAGTTGCTCTCCGAGGCGGGGCTGGAGCCGCATGAGGTCGTGCAGGTGATCAGTGCGAACGGGGCGCGGGTGCTGGACTTGTTTGACGATCTGGGGACGGTCGAAGCGGGCAAGATCGCGGATCTGGTCGTGATGAGCGGGGATCTCACGGCGGATCCGTCGGTGATTCGGAACGTGACGGTGGTCTTCAAGGACGGGGTCGGCTACGACTCGGCGAAGATGCTGGAGGACGTGCGGGGGCGGGTGGGGATTTCGTGAGTGAAGCTAACCCCAGACAGCTACCGGACACGGAGGGTCTCCGCAATTGATTTCCCACTGATCTTCCGCTACTTAATCGTTTCGCCACTTCCTAAACCGTTATCCCACGACTGTGTCCGTGAGTAAGACCGGCAGAATGCCCGTCGGGCAGACCTGGCTGATCCAGGAACTTGGTTTGGCCGTGCCCCCGCCCGCCATCGAGAGTTGCGTCGTGGCCGCCGCCCGGCGCACCGAGACGCACGGGGCGCGAACTCGCGAGTCGTATCCGATGCGGTACGCGCCGGAGGACTCGGTGGTCTCGCACCTCCGTTTCGCGCTGCGGCACGAGGCCTTCGACCTGGGGGCCCTGGTCGCCGCCCTGGAGGCGATCGACCCCGGTGAGATCGAGGCCTGGGTCCGGGCACAGCCTACCGGTGCGTTCAGCCGACGAGCGTGGTTTCTCTACGAGACCTTCACCGGGCGGACACTGGACCTGCCCGACGCGAGCGTGGGCAACTATGTCGGCGCGCTCGACCCGGACCGGCACGTGGTTGCCGCCCGGCGCAACTCCAAGCGTCACCGGGTGGCCGACAACCTGTTGGGAGAGCCCGGCCTGTGCCCCTCGGTGAGACTGACCGGGAGGTTGCGGGAAGCGATGGAGTCGAATCTGGACGGGGAGGCTCGGGCACTCACCGAAGGCTACGACCCCGACCTTCTCACGCGCGCGGTGAACTACCTGTACACGAAGGAGACGCGTTCCTCGTTTGCCCTGGAGGGCGAGACGCCGAGCGCCGGCCGCGCCGAACGGTTTGTGGCGGCCCTGCAATCCGCAGCCGCTTTCGATCCCTCCGACAAGAGCGCGCTCGTAGCCCTGCAGCGCACCATCGTCGATTCGCGCTACGCGGCGGATGGCTGGCGCGACATCCAGAACTTCGTCGGCGAGACCCTCGGGGGATACCGGGAGAAGGTCCATTTCATCTGTCCCCGGCCGGAAGATGTCCCCGACCTGATGAACGCATGGATCGCCCTGACCAGGCGAATCGCCGGCGGCGACGTGGATCCCGTGGTCGCCGCGGCCGTATCGTCGTTCGCATTCGTCTTCATTCATCCCTTCGAGGACGGCAACGGCCGGATCCACCGCTTCATGATGCACCACGTACTCGCCAGGCGGGGCTACGGACCGCCCGGCGTCATTCTCCCGGTGTCCGCCGCGATACTGCGCGACCGCCGCCGGTACGACGATGTTCTGGCCGGCTTCTCGACACCGCTTCTGGACCTCATTCGCTGGGAGTGGAGGGACGGTGAGGCGCACACGCCGGGCCGTCAGATGGTCGTCAAGAGCGACATCGCCCACCTCTACCGCCACTTCGACGCCACCGCCATGGCCGAGTATCTGTACGATCGGGTGGCGGACTCGGTGCGCCGCGACTTGAGGGAGGAACTCGATTTCGTCGCCGTGTTCGATCAAGCCCTGGGCGGTGTCCGTGAGATCGTCGACATGCCGGATCGTCGGGCGTCACTGCTGGTGCGGCTGTGCATGCAGAACGGTGGACGGCTCGCCGCGAGGAAGCGCGCTCGATTTGCGGAATTGACCGATGATGAGGTGGCCGCGATGGAAGACGCGGTGCTACGCGCGATGTCCGCCGGCGGCGGTCAGGCCAACTCCACCAACACCTGGAGAGCGCAATGAATTCCAAGACGACCAAGGTCCGGGTCCCGCACCCGCTGGTGCTGCTGACGGGGTGCGTGATCCTGGCGGCGGTGGCGAGCCATGTGCTGCCGGCGGGCGAGTACGACCGGCGCGACGACGAGGTGACGGGGCGCAGCGTGGTGGTTGCGGGCACGTACCACGAGGTAGAGCGGGATCCGGTGGGGCCGTTCGAGGCGGTGGTGGCGCTGCCGCGCGGGATGGCGGATGCGGCGGAGGTCATCTTCCTGGTGTTTCTGATCGGGGGCGCGTTCACGGTGGTGGACCGGACCGGGGCGCTGCGGAGGGGCGTGACCTCGCTGATCGGGGCGCTCCGAGGGAACGATCTGCTGGTGATTCCGCTCGTGTCCCTCCTTTTCGCGACCGGCGGCGTGATCGAGAACATGCAGGAGGAGATTATTCCGCTGATACCGGTGTTGCTGATCCTGGCGCGGAGGCTCGGGTTTACGCCGATGGTGGCGGTGGCTATGAGCGCTGGGGCGGCGTTCGTGGGATCCGCGTTCAGTCCCATCAACCCGTTCCAGGTGGCGATCGCGCAGAAGCTGGCCGAGTTGCCGCTGGGGTCGGGCGCGCTGTTCCGGAGCGTGTTCCTGGTGCTTGCGCTGGCCTTCTGGATCGGGATGACGATGCGCTATGCGCGGCGGACGCGGGGGCCCGCCGAGGTGGTGGGCGAGGAGGAGGCCGAGGGGATGAGGGTGGCGGACTGGGGGATCTTCGCGCTGGTGGCCGCGACCTTCGCGGTGGTGGTCGTGGGGATGATGGGGTGGGGGTGGGGGTTCAACGAGCTGTCGGCAGCGTTCTTCATCATGGGGGTGATCGTGGGGTTGCTGGCGGGGATGGGGGTGGGGGGGACGGCGCGTGCATACGTGCGGGGATTCCGGGAGATGGCGTACGCGGGGCTGCTGATCGGGTTCGCGCGCGCGATCTACGTGGTGTTGCAGGACGGCCGGATCGTGGACACGATCGTGCACGCGATGTTCACGCCGCTCGAGGGGCTGCCGGTGCTCGCGTCGGCGTTCGGGATGGTGGGGGCGCATACGGCGGTGCATGTGCCGGTGCCCAGTGTGAGTGGGCAAGCGGTGCTGACGATGCCGCTGCTGGTGCCGCTCTCGGATCTGCTGGGGCTGTCGCGCCAGGTGACGGTGCTCGCCTACCAGTACGGGGCGGGGCTGTGCGACCTGCTGACGCCGACGAATGGGGCGCTGATGGCGGTGCTGGCGTCGGCGGGGGTGCGGTATGAGGACTGGGTGCGGTGGGCGGGGAAGGTGTATCTGGGGCTTTTGGCCCTCGGGTTGGTGGCGATCGCGGTGGGGGTGGCGGTCGGGTTGGGGTGAGGACCTACTGACAACCGACTTCGGTGAAGGAGATCATGGCATGAGAAACGGTACGACGGTTTCGAACTGCGCCATGGTGCTGCCCGGATGGCGCTTGCCGGATTGGCGGCGCCGACCGCCGCCTGCGCCACGGGGGGTGGCGGCGCCCCTCTGACCGGGGAAGAGGCAGAAGCGCTGACTTCGAGCGCCTTCAACAGACCGTCGCCGGGGCATAGGTCTCTCCCTCCTTTCGGGCGGATGGAGAGAACCATACCCTGTTCCCGTCATTATGGTAACGCTCTTACGGGACCCACCACTACGGCTCCCGTCTCAATTCAGCCTCAACTAATGCCGTCACTGTTACCGAGTCCGCGAACGATCCGAGGAGAAGGTCGTTGACGAGGATCGTAGGAGTTCCCGGCGCTTAAAGCTCCGTCGCTGCGACAATGTCTCGCTCGATCGACGCAACCGGACTAAGATCGTCCAAGCACGACTCGAATCTCTCGATATCAGGCATTCCTATCTGCGCCGCGAAGGAGGCAAAACGACCTCGCGGATTGGCCATCCATTCCGCATCGCCGTAAAGCCACGTGTGGAACGCTTCGAACTTGCCTTGGACTGCAGCGCATTCCGCAGCTCTCGCCGCCCGATACGCAAGGTGGTGATACTCAAGAGGGAGGTGGCGGTACACCACTGCTACCTTCTGTGGAAAAGCGGCCCGGACAGCGTCAATATGGGGTGCTACGGCACGACATGCTGGGCATTCGTAGTCGCCAAATTCGATGATAACCACCGGAGCATCCTTGGCTCCCATCCAATGCCCATCTTCCGCATAGGACCGCCAGCCTGCTATGTTCCGGTCTGGGTTGGTTATGACTTGAGGCGAGTCCCGCAGGATCTTCCATCCCAGAGCGATTGCAACAACTACGACGCAAACAGATGCCACAATCGTTACCATGTCGACTATACTACCTTTGTTTTTCATGCGAAACTCCATGTGTTGGGGGATTTGGTGGCGTTTCCCGAAAACACGCGCGACCCACGGCGACTCTGCCCGCAGTCTCTCTATCGGCTCTCTTGCTAACGTCTCGCGTCACTACTCGCTACCTCAACCTCACTTGCATTGGCAGCCGCTTCACCACCACAGTCGGCTCATCCAGATTCCCCAGTTCAATGAACGCCACCAAGCCGTCTGGACCGAAGGCATCAGGCATCTTGACAGTGCCTGTCCGATAACTGCCGATGTAAAGACCTTCCATGGTGAGGACATCGATGGGCCCCCCGTCGTCGACCGGTTCAGCGCCGTGCCGTTGAACCCATATCTCGCCGCTCCAACCCGTCTTGAGGTCTCGAAGGATCGCGACTTCATCAAAGAAACGTAGCGTTGCTATTCGCTGTCGTGCATGCCGTTCCATTCCCGGTGGAATTCTCCCCCGCTGACGCTCCTTCTCGAATGCGATCATCCGGTTCGTCACCGGTATGGGTTCGAGTGGCCGCCTCAGAAGCCGCGACACACCGACCCCACCAGGACGAGTAATCTTGATAGTGTATGCTGAGGAGTCCGAGAACGCAACATTTCCATCGGGCAACACACCCACTAACATCCTCGGCCCGAACACGGGTCGGTCCGGTAGCCAATCGGTCTCCGCTGACAGCCAACCCTCGGCGATGGTTTCCTTGGCAACCACGTCCCCGGTCAGCAGGAGGCGTTCGATCGGCAGAGACAAGTGCGACTTGTTGTCTTGCCCTTCGTCAAGCCATTTGATCACCAGTGGCTGAGATCCCACCGCTGTGACGACAGCATTGCCTCGCGGGTCTGGCATGTACTCGTTCAAAGTCAAAATGGCTGATCCCAGTGACATCCGCACTCTGCGCTCGTACTCTCCGTCTGGGTTAAAGATGTGAAATGCGAGGTGTCCAATGTCAGCAATCACGACTCGTCCGTCTCGCATTACAGCGAGTCCATCCGGGCGACGAAACTCGCCTGGGCCTTCGCCAGGGCCACCAATCGTGCGGCGAAGTTGACCACGTTGGTTCACGACAAAAATGCGTCTAGCCGACTTGTCGAACACGTAGAGCTGTCCCGCGCCGTCAAACGCCACCCTGCGAACAAATCCGAACTGCTCCCAAGCTTCGCCCCGTAGGACGCCGACTCGATATAGCTCTTCGAACTGGGGGTCCAGCCACCGGTTCTCGGGCGGCAGTTCGATGATCTCCTGGGCATTTGCGGTATGCACCACCAGCAATGCCACGATAACAGCGCATCCGCCACGAGCCGCCGCAATGGATACCCAAGTCATGTCACCTCCCCTTCCTGGATCGGGGGAGGCCCGGGGCCAGTTTGCCCCGGGGGCCCCCATAACAACCCACAACAAGCAGAATAAGGTTAAAAAGGGCCCGGCCCCAAACAAAAGGTAGGCCCAAATTTACG
>JAPPNO010000060.1:18509-21170 GCA_028873845.1 Gemmatimonadota bacterium
TACTCCCTCTTAACCCGCCCCCCCCCCCCGCCGCCCCACCTTTTCACCCCCTTTTCTTCCCCCCCCCCCTCGGTGTGGGGGGGCGGGGGGTGCTTTTGCCCCGGGGCCCCCCCCGATTCCATCGCAAGAGAACGCATTCTAGGTTCAGAAGGGCGCTGCGCCATCACAAGTGATGCGCCATATGTACGTGTTACCGTCAACCCCATTGCAGGGGGCGTGTTCGCACCCATCGAGCCCACCGCAACCCTCTGATTGGCAGAACTTCGGGAGCGAATTGGGACATTTGTCGTCACAGTATCGGCACCATCCCGCGGCATTCTGCGCGCCAGTGCTTCCCACCGAGATGACGAGCATGCAGACAGCGACGGCAGCCAGACGTACCGCACGAAGTTTGCGATCGGCGAAAAACCTCTTCCCGAAGATCGTCAGTAGCGCGACCGACGATGCCGCGAAGGCCAGCGAAGCAACCATAAACATGGCCATCCTCCTATGCATTGGCTCTTCTGGAATCCCAGCGTGGGATTCGCGATGTCTGAGGCTATTGGGCGACTTGTGGGATAGTCAAGCTGATGGAGTTGGCGAACAAATGAAGTGGCCGGGTACCTGATGCATGAAATGACCAGACAGTTAGGCCGCACTTCCGCTACCCAGAATCGGCCAACTGACTGTGGTGCTGTGACATAGGTGCGATTTGGGGGTGTACGCCACTGCGTACACGGACGCCCAGAAGACGGAAGGCTTCGGCCTGGAGCGGGGTGGGGCTGGTTAGGACATCGGCAGCCACGGCCCCCTCCGCCATGAGTTGGACCCGGTTGCGGGTCAGGGTGGCGAGGTCGGCGAGCAGGGTCTGGAAGCTGTGGACGGGAAGGCCGTCCGGAGTACGCTTCCGGCCTTGGCGCGGGCTGAAGGAGAGGGGCGGGCGGGTTCGACGGGTGAGGACCGCGAGGCGGCGGTTGAGCCGGGCTGGCCGCTTTTGGCATCCTGCATAGACTCCACCAGGTCGGTCAGGGTTCCGAGGGCTGGAAGCTGAAGTCGAAGTTCCCCAGCGTCCGCACGTAAGGCAGGCGGCTCGAGCGCATGGCCGCCTCGAGGCGCCGACTATTGCGCAGGGTGATCTGGCCGCCAGAAGCGTTCGATCGCTCCGGCGGCAGTCTGCTTGCCGCCATCTGACCCCGCGAGCACCTCATCCAGCGCCTCCAGCGCGCCCGGCATCTTGAGATCGGCGAGCTGGACCGTGATCCGCTCCCTGCGCGACGGCGATCTCACGAGGTATCTCCGCTGTAGTGTGCGTAGTCGGTCAGCGGGCGGCGTTCGACCTCGACGAGCGCACGGAACACCGCCTCGTCAGGCTGCGGTGGCGCCGACCTGGGAAGCCGGGGGACCACCGGCCGGTAGGGCCAAGATGCCAAAGGCTTCAGATGCGGTCTTTCCGCCTCGAACCGGTCCGCCGGGCGTTCCTTCAGCATCCCGTGGATCCGGACGTTGGCCACCGTGGTGAGCCATCTGAGCGCCTGGGCGTTCAGATCCGCGTACGAGGCGACGTCCCGGCCGTAGAAGAAGCCCATGCGGGTGTACCTGACCTGCCGCTCCACCTTGCCCTTCGTCTGGGCCCGGTATGGCCGGCACGCCCGGATCTGGAAGCCCCAGTGGCTGGCGAAGCGCAGGAACTCCCGGTTCTCGACCAGCCTCCCGCCGTTCGTCCGGCGGTCCTCGATGACGACCGCCTTCATCTGGTCAAACAGAATCTCAGCGCGTACACCGCGGAAATGAACGAACGCCGCCTCCAGACCCCACATCACGACCCCCATCGTCTGACGCTCGTAGAACTGAAGCCACAGATATCGCGAGTCCCCTTCACCACGATCAGCGCGTACCGCATGCTCCATGGCAGGCGGAACTCCGCGAAGTCCACCTGGGCCTGGTGGCCCGGATCGGTCTCGAACCGCTCCACCGGTTCCTCCGGCGGCCGCGGCCGGACCTCGCGCACATAGCGCTCACACAAGAACTGCCCGCAGATCCCCTTGACGAACCGCTACGCCCGTCGGCCGCACGCTACTGCGTCAGTAGCACCCCGCCTTAACTCGACCCAATTCCCACAAGCCTCGCAAAGACGGAGCTCACTCCACCAACCGCAGGGCGCGCAAAGAGGGTGATCCTGTCGCACAGGACTCGGGGATCCGCCGAGACCGAATGAAGTGCGACACCGTCACTCTTGTTGTCATCATCCAGCCCGTGTCGCTCACCGTAGCCGTTCACCTGCTACCTCACCGATCCTCTCAACGTCTCCCCATCCCGACCACACCTCGCCAAGACGTTGCGTCCATCAAGTATTGCCAAGCTGCCGTCCTCATATTCGTGCACCCGGATCTTCCGCCTCGTTCCACCCCCTATGCTTTCATGACCCAAAGTGCCCCAGAGCTTGTCTGGGATCAATGTACCCACGTCTTCACCGACCATCACTGCCCTTTTTATGCAGAAGACCTCGATCAAATCTCTCGACACATCGGGAGCCAAGGCCACGAACCTCGCGTCCTTCGGTTCAACAGCAAAAGCACCATTGAACCTTGACCAATACTCAGCGAGAAACGCGTTAGCGCTCCCAAGGTCTGGAGTTGCCCCGCTATGACGGACATCGTCCATTGGTTCCAACCAAAGGAGGTG
>JAPPNO010000115.1 GCA_028873845.1 Gemmatimonadota bacterium
CGTAATCTAAGGCCCCGGGCGGTGCGCTCCCATTTCTGGCCGCAGGATCCGGGGTCACATTCTCGATTCTGACGGCAATCTGGTTCGCATCATCCGGCGGAATCGACTCGGTCGTGGCCTGACGACCGGAATGAGAAACGAGTGGATTGACTATAGGGTTGCCGGAATTCGAGACGAACGGAGCCGGCGACGGCGACGACAACAGTACGAGAGTATGCCTTTCCCCTCGATATTGCCGGCATTTCGGTCGGTGGTGTTGGATGAAAAGGGAAGACGGCTATGGGTTGAGGAGTTCGAGTTGGGCGCGATCACGAGTAGAGGTGAAACGCATTGGAGCGTGTACGCTGAGGATGGACATCTTCTGGGCGAGGTTGCAATGCCTTCGGGGTTCGAGGTACTACGAATCGGGGGAGACTATGTGCTAGGGCTATGGAAGGATGACCTCGGCGTTGAGTATGTTCAGATGTATGAGTTGGTCGTCGGATAAGAGTCGTTGGATAAGGTGGGCAAGGCGGCGTGGCGCCGGGCTGGCAATGCGAGACGAGAGGGGAATGGCAGGGCCATTTGCCCAAGCCACAAATCCTCGTTGGTCGGCCTCATGTGCTCCGGCAACCAACTGGCCGACCGCGACCTCGACGGACCTGTTATCCGCGGCTCTGAGGCCCTTCTTCTTGTGGAAGACCACGTCACGCACCCACAGGGCCTTCGCCTCCGCCAGGTTCGCCTTGCTGGCGTAGCCGCCGTCGCACGCCACCGCTCCGGCGGCGATTCGTAGAATTCCGAGTGCCGCTCGATCATCGGCAGGCACCGGGGGCTGTCCGGCGGATTGCCCGCCTCGACCACGGCGGCAGGCACCAGGCCGCTCCGCCCGCTGCACAGGTTCACCTTGTGTCCGTACTGAACCCGGCGGCCGCCCTTGCAAATGATGTCGGTGTGTGGCTCGAACAGGCTCACCACCTTCTCCTCCGCAGGCACCGTCTCGCCCTCCAGCACCCGGCGGACTGTCTGGCGAACAACCGGCTCGACCAGGTTCCGGTAGTGCGCCACTTCAGCCCGCCACTGTCGCAGCCACGGCTCGTCGCGGCCTTCGACCGCCGCCAGCGCGGCGGGCGCGCAGCGAAGCGTCCGCCACGCCGTCGCCAGCAACTCGCGGTACAGCGTGACCTTACGCTTCATCCGCGCCTTGGGAATCTTCCACTTCTTCCGCTTCGCCGCCCGGCGGTGGTCGTGGAAGGGAAGGCATCAGGTCCCAGCTTCTTGCGGCCCCGGGCCAGCAGCCACGACAGCACGCGCACTCCGTCATACAGCACCTGGCTGTCGCTCGGCTCCAGGATATGGGTCTCGGTCACGGTGGTGTCGATGCGCACCTTGCTGCCCGCCTCGATCTCGTCGTCCCGAGCCGTCGCCAGCAGGGCCCGGTTGATCAGCTCCCAGGTCTCCGCCCGCACGGACCTGATCCCGGTCCACATCTTCCGCGGTCCAGTCCACGAACTCCGGGTGCTGGTCCAAGACCGCCGACATCGTGGCCAACCCCCGTCCCATCTCGTGATCAGGATATCCAGTGTCGAACAGACTGCGTTGGCGCGCCCGTCTTGCTCGCATCGGCGACTCCTCCCCCTGGCGTCGGGACAACCCTTGGCGTACGTATAATGATAGCGCCTCGCCCGACCCCTATCCACGCGATTCTCTGCCTCCGAAGCCCCGTTAGTCACATAATGACAACGACTTACGAGTTTACGGACGGGAACTAGCCTAGTGGCGGCGCTGGAGGAGCGGGGGCACGCACTTCGTGGCACGGGTGCGCAACAACGCCGTGCTGAAGCGTCTGGCGCTGCCGGCAATCGACGCCGTGGTCTGGGAAGCGCTGAACAACGGCCCGCCCGGTGACGGCGAGCCCCGCACCTGGGTCCGCGAGTCGTCCTACCGAGCCGGGTCGTGGTCCCGCTCCCGCCGGGTCGTGCAGGTGGTCGTCGAGCGGCCGGGCGAACTCATCCCGCGCTGTTTCTGGCTGCTGACCTCGATGCCCGCCGACGGGCGGGTCGCCGAACGCGTTCTCCGCACCCCTGCGCGCTTCACCGTCTCGGGCCGCCGGATCACGATGACCACCGGAGGCGCCTGCGGACACTGGCACATGCTCGCCGACGGGCTCGCGGCCCTGCACGGGCCGCCCGGATAGCGCGACCGCCGCCAGACGCCGACCCCGTTCCCGGCCCCTCCGGCCGAAACGATGCCGCGGCGTCCCCCGAACACCGAAAAACTATTCCCTTCGGACTCGGATCGCCGCTTTTCCGCCACCCGAAGCGCCCCGAACTGCCCCCGCGCCTGCCCTGGCGCCTGCCCTGGCGCCTGCCCTGGCGCCTGCCCTGGCGGGTGTTCGGAGCACATTATGTGTCCGGTTTCGTAGCACATAGTCTGTCCGGTTCTGAACCTTCACCGAGGAGGGTAGATGAACCGGGCAGCGATGCTGCGAGAAGAACGGATGGAAGCGTTGGACCCGTGGCGAAAGGAAAGGGTGACACAGTGTCACCCTTATCAATCGAAGAGCAAAGTCCCTGTCGCATCCCCCTGAGAGAGGGTCTATGAACTGTGGCGGCGAAAGCGGCTGGTGCAGAGGCGGGCCGCGGGGCTGCTCAAGATGAGCGAACGGACGTTCCGGCGCTGGGTGGCCCGGTACGAGGCGGAGGGTCCGGCCGCCCTGCGGGACCGGCGTGTGGGCTGCTCGGCGCGGCGGGCGCCGCCGCAGGAGGTGGCGGCGGTGGAAGCGCTGTACCGGGCCGGCCACCGGGACTGGAACGTGCGCCACTTCTACGACGAGGTCTATGTAGCAGAGGTTGGCGGGACGCGGTCGTATACCTGGGTGAAGAACCGGCTTCAGGAAGCGGGGCTGGTGAAGAAGGGGCGGAGGAAGGGTCCGCACCGCGAGCGGCGGGAGCGGAAGCCGGCGGCGGGGCAGATGCTGCACCAGGACGCTTCGACGCACGAGTGGGTGCCGGGAGAGTCGTGGGATCTGTGGTGACGCTGGACGAGGCGACGAGCGAGGTGCTTTCGGGGTTCTTCGTGGCGGAGGAGGGGACCTGGTCGAGCTTCCGGGGGGTGCGCGAGACGGTGGAGGCGAGGGGGCTGTTCGACAGCCTGTACACGGACCGGGGCTCGCACTACTGGCACACGCCGAAGGCGGGCGGGAAGGTGGACAAGGGCAACCCGACCCAGTTTGGCCGGGCGATGGCGGAGCTGGGGATCGAGATGATCGCGGGATACTCGCCGCAGGCGCGGGGCCGGAGCGAGCGGCTGTTTGGAACGCTGCAGGGGCGGTTGTCCCAGGAACTGGCGAAGGCGGGAATCACGGGGATGGACGAGCGAACGAGTTCCTGAAGGCCTTCTGGCCACGCTTCAACGCCTCGTTCGCGATGGAGCCCGAGAGCGCGTTCGTGCCCCTGCTGCCGTCGATGAAGGCGAAGCTGCCCGAAGTCCTCTGCCTGAAGGCGGAGCGGACGGTTGGCAACGACAACTGCGTTGCCTATCGGGGCAGGAAGCTCCAGATCCCTCCGCAGCGGCACCGCTGCCACTATGTGCACGCCAAAGTCTCCGTCCACGAGTACGAGGACGGCGGCTTTGCGGTCTTCCACGGGACCCTGAGGCTCGGCCGCTACGACGCCAGCGGTCGGCAGTCTGGACAAGGCCGGGGCGGCCGCGTGAGAGCTTCCGCCGCCCTCCTCGGCTCGCTTCGCTCGCCTCGTCGGGCGGCGGAACCCAAAAGCGGACATTTCACGTGCTCCGAAAACCGGCCACTCTATTTGCTCCCGACAGCGCCTGCCTTGGCGGGTTGCGAAGGGTCCCTCAGACCCCTTATGCTGCCCTCGATCCAGAGGTTCATGAATAAGACAGGATAGATTGGTCGTAGCATTCAACGGTGGGGGTAGTGTCATGGAGGAGCGTCGGAGCAGCTTCGACGAGGACATCAGGTTCTTCTTGAATGCGTGCCCGGGGCCAGCGATGGCGAGACGCGGATTGCACATCGCTGCATTCCAGGAAGTACGCGGCATTTCGGGCTTGAAGCACTCCGGGGAAGACGAAGAGCGGCGGAGAGGCTTCGAGAGCCGTCGCGGTTCCGGCCAGATTGAGGGTGACGGATCGTATCTGAGGAAGCAGACCGAAATCGCCGAGCTCCTCCGGTGTCGACCGGCATACTTGACGGAAGCCGCGCTACGCCACGGATACCAGTACTCGAGAGCGCTACGCTGGATTCGCTTCTTCCACGGAGTGGCCCTTCGTGCAGCAGGAGTGAACGCGTTATCCCTCGCGACGCGGCTGGCATTCTCCGATGTGGCCGGCTGGAGCCGGTTCACGAAGAAGCTCGTGGGAAGGACGCCGAGCCAGCTTCCGAACCTTCCCTTGGAGTATTGGGTGAGGTGGGCTGTGGACGACGTTTTTCTCTCTCCCGCCACCACCGGGACCGAAACTCGGGCGATTGGCCGCCGAGAGGACAACCAAAACCGCTGAGAGGACATGGCGGGCGGCTTGGGAGGATTGTACTATGTTCTTGACAAGCGGACATCCTGTCTGCCTACCAACGAAAGGAGATCCACCATGAGGAAGATTGTCCGAATCCCAAGCATGGCTATACTTGCTATCCTCACGATGGCGGCCATTGTCAGTGCCACCGCCGACCGGGGACCTGATGCCGCCACTACGGTCGCCGACCTCTTAGACACGCCGGAGTGCAACTATTCGTGCGAGACCTATCCCTGTGCTTTCTTGGGACATGTCCTCTACAAATCGCGATTGGCAACGACGACCAATACATGAACGACGGTACGCATGTCGATTGCTACTGGTGGGATTGCAGCCCCTGGCACGACTGCTCCGAAGAGACCTTCACGATGGGCGACTTGGAAGCCGCTGTTCAGTTGATACCGGAGATTCCCGTGGAGACCCTCATGTTGATGGACGAGACTGTACCTAACCTCATCTTCCATGCCGACCGAGAGGCTGTTCAGGTGACGGCTTGCACCGGTGCGGTTCTCGCGTCATTCGAGCTGACCGCGAGCCAGAATGCGGATTTGGCTTCGCTCGACGGTTGATGAAAGCCCTTCGGAGCGTCGCGGCTCTAGCAGCCACGTATTCGTGGACGATTTCCGGGGGCTCGGCCCAGGAAGTAGCACGGTGGGAAGACTTTTCAATCTGTGATGGCTGCCAACTCCGCTTGGCCGAAGTAGTTCGGCTGGGCGACGCGGAAGGCGAAGGAATCATCGCAGGCGATTTCCCACAAGTCGTATGGAGCGATTTCGGTTACCTCGTGTTCCGTCGCGGTGGTTCCCGCGTGCAGCTTTTCAGCAACGATGGTCGGTTCGTACGGTCGATCGGCCGGAGTGGCGAAGGGCCGGGAGAGTTTTCGGGCACCATCACGGGCGTTCAAGCGATTGACGGTCGAATACTCATCAGCGACGGTCGGAAGAGGGCGTTTATCGAATTTGACGAACGGGGTGGCCATATGGGCAGCATTGACTACGGGTTTAGGTCGGGTGACTTTGTGTCCGTCGGCTTCGACCGGGTTGTCATGTTTTCGATGGACCGTAGTCCAGACTTGGTTGGCTATCCGCTCCACTTGGTGGATGTCTCTGCCATGGGCACGAGAACGGCTCCGGTCCACTTTGGAACTGAGAACGCGAACGCATGGTCGGCCCGGGTGCCACTCGCCGGGTTCGTCATCGGCAGCGTCATTGGTGGGCCCACGCTTTGGTGGGGCAGCGGAGGCTCGCCTGCAATCCAGCAGTGGTCCGTTGATGGCGAGCATCTCCAGACCATAGATGGCGAGCTTCCGTGGTTCCCCAAGGTCACTGCCCTGATACCGAACCCATCGCAGCCACCACCCTCGACACTGAAGGCCATCGCCACGGACCCGGCCGCACGGTTGTGGATGTTGACGCACCAAGCGGACAGGGGGTGGAGGGAGGTCGCACGGCAGGGAGCGGAGGGGGGCATTACGGAGTCGAGTTACGGCGAGTATTACGATTCGCGCCTCGACGTGTTCGATCTTGGTACCCGAAATCACCTCGGCAGCTACACTTGGGATCCGGGGTCGGTCATGCTGATCGACAACAGCAAGAGGGCAGACCCCCGCGACTGGGTTCGCATTAGCACGCTTGAATTCAACGAATCGGTGGTACCTCAGGTCGTAGTCTATCGGGCACTCTGGAACTGACGAGCGGCGTCAACGCCGGATGGGCAAGGGGGGAGAGGATCAGTCCTGAGCGACGCCACGCTCGTTGTAGATAACTTTGGCTGAACTGGACCGGTGTCGGTTTCCTGGACAAGTGACGGCTTGAACATCAGGCCGCCCTACGGCTGATCTTCTCGCGAGCGCGAGAGCACGCGCCCCACCTCCTCTCGGTGGCCAAGTTCCGGCTCACCTCACACTGTCCCCCGCAACCCCTCCACAAACCCATCCACTTCCTCTCCCGTGTTGTAGAAGTGAGGACTGACCCGCACCACGCCCGGTCGGCTGTCGACAATAATCCCCCTTTCGCCCAACACGGCCACGGCCGCCCCGGGCTCCGGATGCCGCACCAGCACGATCGCCGACCGCGTCTCCCGGCACCCGCTCACCCGTAACGGGAACCCGACCTCCCCACACCCCTCCACCAGCCGCTCCGTCAATTCGACGTTCCGCGCCCGAACCACCTCCATCCCCACCTCGTCCACCAGCTCCTGCCCCCCCAACGCGGTATGCACCGTCCCCAGCGCCGGCGTACCCAGTTCGAACCGCCGCGCATCATCATGATACCGGAACTGCCCCGCGTTGAAATCGAACTGGTCCCGCGTCGCGAACCAGCTGGTGATGCGCGGCTCCAGATCCCCGATCATCTCTTCCCGAACGTACAGATACGCCAGCCCCGGCCCCCCGCACAGCCACTTGAGCGGCCCTGCCGTGTAGAAGTCCACGCCGCTCCCGGGCAAATCCACCGGCAACTGCCCCGCCCCCTGGTACCCATCGATCAGGCTGTACGCGCCCGCCCGCCGCGCGATCTCCGCGATCGCCGCCAGATCCTGAATCGCCCCGGTCGTGAAGAAGACGTGACTGGTCGCGATCGCGAGGGTTCGCTCGTCGACCGCGTCGGCGTACTGCTGCGGGTCGATGTGGATGCCGTCGTGGCTCTCCAGCACGACCATTTCCGCGTCCGGGCGCACCTTCCAGTGGTAGAGCAGGGTGGGGAAGTCCAGCTCGGTCGTGACAATGCGATTGCGCTTCGTCCAGTCGAGACTCGACGAGATGGCAGCCAGGCAGGCCGAGGTGGAGGGCATGAGTGCGACCGTGCCGGCGGGTGCGCCGAACATCTTCCCGACGCGGCCACGCAGCTCGGCCAGCAGTCCCCACCAGTGCTCGTACCAGGCCGAGGCACCGAAATCGTGCCATTTGGCGACGAAGTCGGACAGACGGTCCTCGGCCCGGGTGGAGAGGGCGCCCAGCGAGCAGGAATTGAGGTAGTTGCGGCGCTGGAGGATGGGGAATTGGGCGCGGATCTCGTCGAGGTTCATGACTGGCGTCGCCGGGGCGACGGGGTTTGCGAGTGGGATGGCCAGAAGCGGTTCAGGTCCAGTTGAAGCCGCCGGTATGCATCAAATAGACCTGCAGCTGGGGCCACGGGACAAGGAAACGCCATTCGTGGGCAGACCCCGTCCCATCCGTTGGGACCATTCGCCGGCCGTAGCCGAGGTAGACGGTGGGTCGGACGGGCAGGGGATACGGGTCCCACGCTACCGGGATGTGGAACACCTTCTGCCAGTCGGTGGTTCCACGGCTGGCCAGGGGGGAAACCCTGAAGCCCGCGCCCATGGACAATCGGCTATTCGCGTCGGTTGTTCGGAGATTGAGGCCAAAGCTGATCCCGGGCCTGGCGCTGCCGTCGAGCCGATCATGTATCGGCAGTCCGACCACCACCTCGATTTCGGTGCTCCCCCGGCGAAGGCTCCAGCGGCGACGGTCGGTGTTGCCCAGGTGGATTCCCATATGCGCGGCCGCGGTCGTGCCACCTCCTACGGAGATCGCGAAGGAATAGTACTGGGCCGTCGCGGCATTGGAGGGAAGCAGGAGGGCGGCGCCCGCAAGCAGCGGTATGGGGATGATGGATCGGCGTTTCATGAGATCGATTCTCGCTGACATCTCGTGAACCGGGTTCGGATCCCGACCCGCTCAGATGCGGCGTTTTCGGCGTTGGTGCGGCAGCCCGGTTGCGGTTCCTTCTCCGGGGATTCAACGTCATGGCTCCACTACGCCCGACCGATCTTCCCGGTTCCAGGAATGACCAGGAGCAGCTCCTTGACGCGACGGCAGCAGCCACGCGCCGCCGATAGCGGCGGCCAGCCGGACGACTCGCTGGTAGACACCGACCGCGCTCTTGCCGAAGCGCGCGCCCTCGGCTTCGAGATGGCCGGCGTGGTCACGCGGGGGGACAGCGAGCACATGGCGCACTTCCGGCGCTGGATCGCGTCCGGCCTTCACGGCCACATGGACTACCTTTCCCGCCACGACGCGGTCGGGCGCCGCGCCGACCTCGACCGCACCCTTCCCGGCTTCCAATCCGCACTCGTCGTAGCCCACTCCTACGCCGACGACCACCCCACCACCCCACCCACCCACCCCTCCCGTGCCATCATCGCCCGCTACGCTCGCGGCCGCGACTACCACCACGTCATCACCGAAAAGCTGGACACCCTCGCCCAACACCTCGAAGTCCTCGCGGGACGCCCCCTCCGGCGCCGCGCCTACGTCGACACGGGACCGCTCCTGGAACGGGAACTCGCCGTCCGTGCCGGACTCGGCTGGTTCGGCCGGAACACCATGCTCATCCACCCGCGCCGAGGGTCGTACTTCTTTCTGGGCGTCCTGCTCACCGACCTGGCGCTACGACCCTCCCCGCCCTTCGCCGAGGACCACTGCGGCACCTGCCGGAACTGCCTCGACGCCTGCCCCACCGGCGCCCTCCTCGGCTACGACGATGACGGCGCCCCCGTCATGGACGCCACCCGCTGCATCTCCTACCTCACCATCGAACTCAAGGGCCCAATCCCGGTCGAACTGCGGCCCGCGATCGGCAACCGAGTGTACGGCTGCGACATCTGCCAGGAGGTGTGCCCGTGGAACGAACGGTTCTCGACGCCTGCCCCGGAGCCCGCCTACGAGCCCCGCCCCGAACTGGACAACCCCTCTCTCATCGATCTCGCCACGCGACTGCTCGAGATGTCCGGCAAAGCGTTCCTGCGTGAGTACCGCGACTCCCCCGTGTCGCGGGCGCGGCGGAATGGTCTGCTCCGCAACGTCTGTGTGGCGCTCGGCAACTGGGGTGCGGCCGAGGCGGTTCCGGTGTTGGAGCGGGCGGCGGGAGATCAATCGGAACTGGTCCGGGAACACGCGCGGTGGGCGCTGGAGCGGATCGGGACAGCGGGCGCAGGGCGACGCATGGACATTCTCTCCGATTGAATCCGTACAACTACTACGCTATCTTTCTGTACATGAACAAGGTCAACATCGCAGACGCCCGCGCCCACCTCTCCCGCTACCTGGCACGAGTCGAGGCAGGAGAGACGATCACACTCTGCCGCCGCAACGTCCCCGTCGCGGAAATCCGGCCGCTCCGCTCCGAACCCGCCGAGCTGCGCCCCATCGGCATCGACCATGGCATGACCGTGCCGGACAGCTTCTTCGAGTCGCTTCCGGACGAGATCCAGCGCGCCCTCGGAGGCAGGCGTCCCGAACGGCGAGCCTCCCTGGGCGGCGAGTAATGAAGCTTCTCGTCGATACCTGCACCTTCCTCTGGCTGGCGGCGGCGGACACTCAACTGACGCCCGCCGCCCTCTCCGCGTGCCGCAATCCCGAAAACATCGTCTACCTGAGCGCCCTTTCGGGGTGGGAGATCGCGGTCAAGCACCGTCTTGGCCGCCTGCCTCTGCCGGAGCCGCCGCGCCGCTACGTCACCAGCCGCCGCAAGTGGCTCCACCTCGAACCCCTGGCCTTCGACGAAGCCGCCGCCGCCGTCGACGCCCGCCTGCCACCCCTCCACCACGACCCCTTCGACCGCGGCCTCGTCGCGCAGGCCATCCTCTACGGAATGACGATCGTCACGCCCGACGAGGCCATCGCCCAGTACCCCGCACCCGTCATCTGGTAGCCATGCCCCGCTTCGAACCCACGATTGCCGCTCGGGCTGCGCGACCGGGGGTATGTGCGCGAAGGGTTCAAGGCGGACCTGGTGGTCTTCGACTATGAAACGATTACCTCGCCGGCAACGATCATGGAACCTGACCTGTACCCGACGGGTATCGACTACGTGCTGGTCAACGGCCGCTTCACCGTCGACGGCGGCAAACCCACGGGAGCCACGCCGGGTGCGGTACTCGATCGACGAGAGAAACGCGAAAGCAAAGCCAAGGGAGTGAGTGAATAATGTCTACTGTCAAGAACATCAGAAAGCTGGTCGTGGTGACGGCCGCGTTCACGGTTGCGGGGCTGGCCCTTCCGGAGCACGGGACCGCCCAGTGGGGCGACGCGAAGGGCGAGGTCTTCGGATACCTGGACCTCGGCGTCCCCATCGGGGACTTCCGGAGCCATGTGGACCTGGGCGGCGGGGCCGGCGGCGGCGGTGTGCTCTTCCTGGGCGGGAACAGGCTCGCGGGCCTGCGCGCGGAGGGGAACTTTCTCATTTACGGAGTCGAGCGCTGGACGGTGCCGTTCAGCAACACGGTTTCCTTTGTCGATCTCGAACAGGAGACCACCAACGCGATCCTTTCGGCCGGGCTGGGTCCTCAGGTCTACCTGGGGACCGGGAAGATCAGACCGTACTTCTACGGCACGGTCGGCTTCTCGGCCTTCGTCACCTCGACGAGTGTGAGTGGGATGTACGAGCAGGAAACCATCGCATCCACAACCAACCACAGTGATTTTCGGCTGGCATTCACCGGAGGCGGCGGGCTGTCGGTCCAGATCCGCGGCGGAGCGAACCCGCTTTCGCTGGACCTGTCGGCCGCGTACAGGTACAACGGAATGACCGAGTACCTGGCAAACGGAGCCGACAATCTGGAGAATCTGCGGAGGGGTGGCTGGGTGGCCAACCCGATCAGGAGCGAGGCCAACCTGGTGACGTACAGGGTGGGGATTTCGGCGGGGGTGGGGTAGTCGCGGGAACGACAGGCGAAAGCCCCGCGCCGCGGTGTTGGAGCGGCGCGGGGCTTTTCGCGTGGTGCGCGGATCAGGCCGTCCGGTTCATCCGGCTTCGTTGGCCAGGCGGCGGACGGCGACCAGCAGCTCGCGGACCTTCGCGGAGTCTGAGGCGCCCGGCGCCGCTTCCCGAAGCCTCCTGGCCAGGGCCATGAGGAGGTCCTGCCGATCCTCACCTGTCGCGGCTTCGGCCGCGTCCACATCCTGCCGCGCCGAGGCGACCTGGGCAGCCGACACCCCGTGCCAGCGCTCCAGCTGGTCGAGGCAGGCGCGAGCGAGCGCGAAGGTGGCGGGCCACTCGTAGACGGGCTGGCCCTGTGAATTCAGGTGCGTCAGCACCACCGAGTTGGCCGCGTCGATCTCGTTCTGCGTGAGGATGTCGCTGGGCGTCAGCTCGAAGATGTCGAGTCCGCGCTTGATCTCCGAGTTGACGATCACGCCGTTGTACCAGTAGACGGACCAGCTTCCGGCGCTCTCCATGCGGTCGGGGTTGAAGGGGCCGCGGTCGTGGTACGCGATCTCGACGGGGTTCTTCGGGTCGGTCCAGTCGATCAGCGAGATGCCGCCCTGGTACCAGCCCTGAATCATGATGTCGCGTCCCGGGATCGGAATGAGCGACCCGTTGTGCGCGACGCAGTTCTCCAGCGTGGTCTGCGGGGCGGGCAGCTTGTAGTAGCTCTGGAAGACCATCTCGCCGTCCTCGATGGTGAAGATGGCGTTGGCGCCCCATTCCTTCGGGTCGTCGTCGCGGCACTTGGGCGCGCCACCGCCGCCCCACTCGTCGGTGAACATGACCTTGCTGCCATCGTTGCTGAAGGTGGCCGAGTGCCAGTAGGAGAAGTTGGAGTCGGCCACCGCGGCAAGGCGGAAGGGGTTGGCGGGATCGTTGATGTCGAGCAGGAGGCCGTAGCCGCCGCAGGCACCTCCCGCCAGACCGATGTCGGGGTAGACGGTGATGTCGTGGCACTGGGTGGGGCCTGGGCGGGGGCCCTCGGGCATCTGGGCACGTTCGGCGGCGCGGGCTGCGGCCTCGGCGTCCAATTGGAGGAACCTCTCCCTGAGCACCGCGCTGTCGGCGGCGGTTGCGGCGCCCTCGCCGCCCCGTGCCGCCACGATGCCGTCGAGTAGCGGCCGCACGATCCGGTCGGGCATGACGGAGAGGCGTCCGCCCCTGCCCTCACGTACGAACGCGCCGCGGTCGCGCGCGGCTTCGGCCTCGGCCTGCCTTTCCTCCTGGGCCCGGATGTCGCCGGGCGCGGGACCGTGCCTGGGCGGGGCCACCAGGTCCTGGAAGATTCGCGGCGATGTGACGATCGCGGCGGCCGTGGGGTCATTGAGCGGGACCCGGATGACTTCGATTCGGAACAGGGCTGAGTTGGGATCCTCGTCGGGCGAGAGGGCCGAACAGCCCGGCAGCTCCTCGGGGGGACGCACCGTCGACGAGCCTGACACGTAGATGTACACGTTCTCGTCGTCATCCGGGTGCTTCAGGACGGTGTGGGTGTGCGAGCCCCGGCAGGTCTGCACGTTCGCGACGTACTCCGGATTCCTTATGTCGGAGATGTCGAAGATGCGAATCCCGCGGAGCCGTTCGTGACTGACGTGTTCGCGGGCACCCCTCTGGCAGTCCAACCGCCCGCCCAGCCCCTCTCCCGACACGAAGAGGAGGTTCGCGTACACCGACACGTCGCTCTGGGACGCGGGGCACACATAGGTGACCACCGAGACCGGGTTGGCCGGGTCGGAGATGTCCCACACCTGGATGCCGTCGTAGTTGCCCTGGATGGCGTAGTTCCCGGTGAAGGCCAGGTCGGAGTTGGTCTGGCCCACGAAGGGTTCCTCCGGGGGCGTGGTCGACAGCATGCGGAGATTCCAGATGGCCTCGCCCGCGTCGAACATGCCGGGTTCGAGGCCGACCCGGGGGTCGGGGGTGGGGGGGTTGACGTGGAGGCCGGGGGGGTTGGCGAAGGTGGCGTCCTCGTTGCCGGCGCCGAGGAGTTCCCCGACCGGGTAGTAGGTATCCTGGGCCGGCATGGGTGTCCCTTGCGTGGCGCATCCCGCCAGGATGGCCAGCGTGGCCGTGAGTGAGAGGAGCGCCGCGAGGCGGGGGAGGGTCCGGGTGGGACCGGTGGCGATGCTGATCGGGGTCATGGGGCAATCCTGAGGTTGATGGGGTGACCCTGGGTGTGAAATCGGTGGTTGGCTAACGGGATCCTTCGAGTTCGTCCAGCATGAGTTGCATGCGTTTGATCTCGGAGCCCTGATCGGCCTGGATGTCGGAGGCGAGCTTGAAGACGAAGTCGTCCTGGGCGGCGCCGTCGGTGGCGAGGAGGTCGATGACCATCGTGACGGCGCCCTTGTGGTGCATGATCATGTACTTCAGGAACAGCCGGTCGTATTCCCGTCCCCTGGCGTGCCGCAATTCTTCCAGCTGCTCCGCGCTGAGCATGCCCGGCATGTGACTGGCGTGCTCGGGGCCGTGGATCATGAGGTGGCCGTCCTCGATGTGGATCTCGGGCACCTCCTGGCCGCGGTCGCGCAGCCACTCCTGCATGATCCGGATCTCGTCCTTCTGCGCGTTGATGATGCGGGCGCAGAGCGTCTGGATGGTGGGGCTCGCACCGTTTTCCGGTGCGAACCCGGACATGACGAGGGCCTGGGCGTGGTGACCGATCATCCCCGCCATGAAGTGCACGTCGGCGGGGTGGTAGCCGGTCAGGGCGCTGTCCGCGCGGGCCTGGTAGAGGGCCTCGAGTCTGGCGATGGTGGCCGCGTCGGGGCGGTTGGGCGGGGTGGGGTCGGCCGGCCGGGTGAGCGCTTCGGCCGGCACGGCCGAGGGCTCGGGGTCGTCGCCGGGGCCGGCTGGAGCTGGAGACTGCGGTGCGGGGGAGGAGCCCGTCCCGCCGGTGCATCCGGCAACCCCCGCGCCGAGGATCGTGGCCAGGAAGAAGGTCCTGGTATTCATGGTGCTATCCTTCGTCAGAAAGTCGCTGAACGGCATCGGCCAGCTTCCGGACCTTGTCGGGGTCACCTGATCCGGCCGCCACCGAGGTCAGGGAAGCCGCGAGCCCGCGCAGGGTGTCGCGCCGGGCGGCGCCGGAGCCCTGTTCCGCGGAATCGAGAGCGCTGCGGGCCGCCGCGATCAACTGGGCCTGCAAGCCGTGCCAGCGTTCCAACTGGTCCAGGTAGGCGCGCGCCAGCGCGAAGGTGGCCGGCCACTCGTAGATGGGCTGGCCCTGCGAGTTGAGATGGGTCAATTGCACGGAGTTGGCCGCGTCGATCTCGTTCTGCGTGAGCGACTCGTTGGGGACGAGTTCGAAGATGTCGAGCCCGCGCATGATCTCGGAATTCACGATCACGCCGTTGTACCAGTAGACGGACCAGCTGCCGGCCATCGACGGGCCCTGAGCGTTGAAGGGGCCGCGGTCGTGGTACCCGATCTCGACGGGGTTGGCCGGATCGGTCCAGTCGATGAGCGAGATGCCGCCCTGGTACCATCCCTGGATCATGATGTCGCGCCCCGGCACCGGGATCAGCGATCCGTTGTGGGCGACGCAATTCTCCAGCTCCGTCTGCGGGGCGGGCAACTTGAAGTAGCTCTGGAAGACCATCTCCCCGTCCTCGACGGTGAAGATCGCGTTCGCGCCCCACTCCATCGGGTCGTCGGCACGGCACCTCGGGCCCATGCCCCCTCCCCACTCGTCCGTGAACATGATCGCGGTGCCGTCGTTGTTGAAGGTGGCCGAGTGCCAGTATGCGAAGTTGGAGTCTGCGACGGCGGCGAGACGGGTCGGGTTCGCGGGATCGCTGATGTCGAGGAGCATTCCGTAACCCTCGCAGGCGCCGCCCGCGAGGCCGATCGCCGGGTAGACGGTGATGTCATGGCATTGGGTGGGGCCGCCGTCGCCCGCGCCGCCAATCATCGCCTGGAACATCTCGCGGAAGGCGGTGCTGTCCGCCGCGGTGGCAGGTCCCTCGCCGCCCCGCGCGTCGACGATGCTGTCCAGCTGCGGCTGGACGAACTGGTCCGGCAGCACGATCGCCTGGCCCTGGATTTCAAAGACGAACGCTCCCCGCTCGCGTGCCGCCTCCACCATGGCCCGCTGTTCCTCCGCCAGGGCCGCGTCGGCGGGCGACGCACCGTGGGTTGGCGGAGCCACCAGATCCTCGAAGATCCGTGGCGAACTCACGATTGCGGCGGCTGCCGGATCGGCGAGCGGGACACGGATCACCTCGATCCGGAAGAGCGACGAGTTGGGATCTTCGTCCGGCGATGCCCCGGAGCATCCGGGCAACTCTTCAGCGGGTCGCACCTGGGCCGATCCCGACACGTAGATGTAGACGTTCTCGTCGTCCCCGGGGTGCTTGAGCACCGTGTGCGTGTGCGAACCGCGACACGTCTGGACGTTCGCGACGTACTCGGGGTTGGCGATGTCGGAGATGTCGAAGATGCGGATCCCGCGAAGACGCTCATGGCTGATGGCCTCCTGAATGCCCTGGTCTCCGCAATCCAGGCGTGCACTGTTGTCCTCGCCGGACACGAAGAGGAGGTTTTCGTACACCGACACGTCACTCTGCGAAGCGGGGCAGACATACGAAACGACGGACACCGGGTGCGCCGGATCGGAGATGTCCCACACCTGGATCCCGTTGAAATTGCCCTGGATGGCGTACTTGCCGGTGAAAGCGAGGTCGGAGTTGATGCCGCCCACGAAAGCGTCCGGCGGGGGCGTGGTTGAGCGCATGCGGAGATTCCAGATCGCCTCTTCCGCGTCGAACATTCCGGCGGCCAGGCCGACGCGCGGGTCGGGGGTCGGCGCGTTGACCATGAGGCCGGCAGGGTTCGCGAACCGGACGGTGTCCTCCTGTGCGGCCCGCAGCATCGGCGGGTACAGCCGTTCAGCAGGCATGGCGGATTCACTTGCCGGCTGAGTGGCACAACCGGCCAGGGTTGCCGCCATGAACGCGGCAACCGGAAGGAGCGCGGCGGGGCGTCTGTGGTTGGGGGAGGAGGGGTTTTCCGTCGAGGTCGAGGTCATGTGGACTGTCCTTGTTTCGGCTGGTTGTCGCGAGCCAGGGAATCGATCCCCGGGCCACCGCGCCCGAGTAGGCGAGGCGCAACTGTTCATAGTAGGGTTTCGCCGGGGTGCTTTCCAGTCGATTGGGAGACACGGAGATCGGTGCCCGTGTTGGGTGGTCGGTGGGGTTGACCCGAAGCCCCGGTTGGTGGAAGGTCACTCGACCTTCGACATGAGGAGCGTCACCCTGCCCGATCAGACGAGAATCACGGCCTCGCCGGCTGCGGCCCCGTCCGCCCTGCGCATCGCCCTCATCATCGCGCTGGCTCACGGCATCAACGACGCCTACGCCTCGATCGTGCCGCCTCTGCTGCCGCGGATCATGGACGACCTGGGCATCTCCATCGCGCTTGCCGCGGTCCTGGGGGCGGCGTTCTCCATTGCGACGGCGCTGCCCCAGCCCTTCTTCGGCTACCTCGGAGACCGCTTCGGCCGCAGGACCCTGGCGGTGGGCGGGATGCTCGTGAGCGCGGTCTTCGTGTCGATCATCGGGTTCGCCCCGTCGTACTGGGTGCTGCTGGTTCTGCTCGTGGCCGGGGGACTCGGGGGTGCGGCGTTCCATCCGCCGGGGGCGTCGTACGCGGTTCGGCTGGCCGCGGGCAAGGGCGGCGGCGCCCGCTACTCGATCTTCTCGTTCGGGGGAGCGGCCGGCTATTCGGTGGGACCGCTGGTCGCGGTGGGGCTGGTCGCCTGGGGAGGGATGGAGAGGCTCTGGGTCGCGATGCTGCCCGCGCTCCTCCTGGCCCCCTTCTTCTTCATCGGCCTGCCCAGCGGGCGCGCCGAGGTTCGAAGCGCAGCTCCGGCACCTCCACCGGGCGAAATCCTCCGCCAGCTGGCCGGCCCGCTCGGCATCGTCTTCGGCATCAGCTCGGCCATGACCTTCGTCCAGCGCGCCTTCCTCACCATGGAGCCGATCATCGTGGCCGAGATGGGGGGCTCGGAGGCGCTGGGTGCGGTGGCGCTCTCGGTCTACCTCGGCGCGCAGGCGTTCGGCACGGTGGCCGGTGGCGTGCTCACGGATCGGATGGACCGTCGCGTGCTGCTGTTCCGGCTGTGCGCCCTGGCCCTTCCGGCGCATCTGCTTGCGGTCTGGCTCGGGCCCTGGAACGCGCTCGGCCTGACGGCCATTGCCGTGGCTGGATTCCTAGGCATGTCCACGCTCCCACCGATCGTCGTCATGGCCCAGGAGATGATTCCGCGGGCACCCGGCGCAAGCTCCGGCATCGTCATGGGGCTGGCGTGGACGGTCGGTTCGATCGGGGTGATGGGCACCGGTGTGGTGGCCGACGCCATGGGTCCGCAGGCAGCCGCCCTGCTGTCGATGCCGGTCGCCGGTCTGGCCGCCCTGCTTGCACTCCACCCGGGACTGAAGTGGATGCGGACCGAGGGAGGGGGGTAGCGGGCCGCCGGGCACTTGCCCGCACAACGGGCGGTGCCCAGGATTCGGACCTGTCGAACACGCGCGCGACTCCCGCGCACCGACCGGGAGCCATCCCGCTTGGGGCAGGCCCCTGGCGCGGCACGGCGCGAATCGCGGAGGTTGCCAGGACCAGGTCCGTCGCCGTGCGGGCCCTGGGCGCGGCGGAACACCCATCCACGAACCGGGAAAGACCATGGGGACCGACAAACGATCGAAGAGGGGCGGCACGAGCGGACTCGACCGGCGGGACTTTCTGAAGACGGGAGCCCTGGGACTGGCCGCGGGCGCGGCCACGGGCTGTGCCGGAACCGTCGAGGTGGGTGCCTTTCGGCCTCCGATCCCGGGACGGGATACGCCCGATATCGGGCCCAATGCACTGGCCAACGCCGCCGCCGTCCCGAGCGGCCTGGGCGCCCCACCCGCGCAACCCTTCGCCGCCCCGCCGATCGATCAGGTGCGGATCGCCTACGTGGGCGTCGGAGGGATGGGCACGGCGCACGTCCGCAACCTGGTCCGCATCAACGGGTGCGTGATCACCGCCGTGTGCGACATCCGTGAAGCGCACGCCGAACGCGCCGCCGACCTGATCGAGGAGGCCGGCCACCCCCGCCCCGCCCTCTACACGAACGGCGAGACCGACTACGAGCGCCTCTGCGCCGAGGAGGACCTCGACCTCGTCTACAACGCCACCCCATGGCGCTGGCACGTCCCCATCTGCGTCGCAGCCATGGAGAACGGCAAGCACGCGGCCACCGAGGTCCCCGCCGCGTACACCCTGGAGGGCTGCTGGGAGCTGGTCGAGACCGCCGAGCGGACGAACCGTCACTGCGCGATGATGGAGAACGTCAACTACGGACGCGCCGAACTCCTCTGCCTCAACCTCGTGCGCCAGGGGCTGCTCGGCGAGATCCTCCACGCCGAGTGCGGCTACCTGCACGACCTGCGCGGCATCAAGTTCGCCGACGACGGCGAGGGCCTCTGGCGCCGCGACCACTCCTGGACCCGCAACGGCAACCTCTACCCCACGCACGGCCTCGGCCCCGTCGCCAACTGCATGGACATCAACCGGGGCGACCGGTTCGCCTCCCTCGTATCGATGAGCAGTCCCTCACGGGGCCTGCAGGAGTATGCCGTCGCCAACTACCCGGAAGGACACGCCAAGCGCGCCGAGACCTTCGCCCTCGGCGACGTGAACGGGAGCCTCATCCAGACCGCCATGGGGAAGACCATCTACGTGGCCCACGACACCAACCTCCCGCGCCCCTACGACCGCATCAACAAGGTCCAGGGAACTCGCGGGATCTTCCAGGGCTACCCGGACCGCGTGTACATCGAGGGGCGGAGCCGGGGACACCGCTGGGATGAGGCGGAGGCGTACTACGAGGAGTTCGAGCATCCGTTGTGGACGGCGCTGCGCGAGGCTTCGATCGGTGCCGGGCACGGTGGGATGGACTTCATGGAGGACTACCGGCTCATCAAGTGCCTGCGAGAAGGGCTGCCGCTGGACATGAACGTCTACGACGCGGCGGCGCTGAGCGCGGTGTGCGAGTTGTCGGAGATCAGCGTGGCGAACGGGAGCGCGCCGGTGGAGTTTCCGGACTTCACGCGGGGGAAGTGGCGGGAGTGGGGGGCATGGCCGATTGTGGGGGCGTAGGGGGGGCTCCAGCCCGTTGCGCCCGCCGGAGCCGCTCGGGTATCGTCGTAGCTGCGGATTGGGTGACCCATGGAACGGAAAGGCATCCAGCTGGAATCAGAGAGCGGCAATCGGGCCGATCGGATCAAGCTGAAGAGACTGAAGATCGAGGGGGAGTTCGTGGGAGCGGATCGCTCCAGCGGGCACTGGACAACCTCGACCTACCGGATGCGCCTCGGAGACGCGGCCCCCGACACCCTGATCTTCCTGTCGGAGCGCGCACTCTACCACCAGGCGACGTATCCGGTGCCCCGCGAGGTGAGCCTGGAAGGCGGCCACCGTGAAAGCCGCCTACGGGAAAAGGCAAGCGAGGGAGACAGTACCTGCCGGGTCCTGCTCGCACTGCTTTCCGGGTGTCGGAGCTACCAGTTCCACGATACCTCGCCTCAGGCCAACGTCAGAAGGAGCCGGTACATCGAGGATGCGTCGTACCTGCGAGACGATGCCGGAAACCTGGCTCCGTACCTCTACGCTCTCCGGGAAACCCGGCCAGACTCATATCGGCGAATCGTGGACACCGCTTGCGGGCTTGGGTGGGAGTCTGTGATTGGCCATGAGCAGCTATGCTCCGGCCGGGGGGAGTGACTGTGGAGTACGCGCTGTCGGAAGCGGCCCAAGCTCCAGATCCCGCGGCCAGATCTCCGGTCCCCCCTTCAGCGCCACCCCCGCGACCCCCCGCAGATCCAACGTCGCAATTGCCCGTGCCTCGAGCCGCTCGGCCATTGCCATGACAATTCCGTCGACAAGCCCCAGCGAGAGTTCGCTATGGGCGCGCCCGAGTTCCAGCGCCCTCTCCAGATCGCCCGGCTCGCCCCACTGAACCACATACCGGCCGTCCGCCAGGTCGGCATGCAGAGCCGCGGCCGCTTCGGGTCCCAACCGCTTGGCCGACAGGTAATCCAGCTCCGGAAGCGCGGCCGAGGGGATTATCCAGTCCTCACGATCGGCGCGAAAAGCGGATCGGAGCAGGATATGGTGCGGATTCCCGACATCCATGAGCGCGAGGATGGCGCTCGAGGCGGCGACGATCACCGAGCGGGGCTACTCTCCAGACCACGCACCGGGCTTCCGCACAGGCTTCTCGCGGACATCCGCCGACCCGTCGGTCCCGTAGTAGTCCTCCAGGCCATCTTCACCGAACCCGTCGAGGTGGTCTTCACAGTTCGCGGCGAAGTCCGGGTCACCGCTGTCCGCAATCCCGATGGACCGGGGCCATGGCCGCTCCGTCACTCGGGCGGCGTACTCGGCCACCGCCTCCCGCACCAGCTTGGCAGCCGAGCGCCCCTGGTCGGTGGCCAGCGACTTCAGCTTGCGGTAGTCCGCAGCGTTCAGGTACACCGTCGTCTTGATCGTCTTCATGGAGTATATGGTATATGGCTGCCATATAACCTACAAGGGGCCCGACGGATCCCCCCATCCACCGTTGCGCCCCCTCCACCCCGCCCGGTATCGTCCAAACCCCGCGACCTGACCGGAACTGCCCGTCGGAAACCCCGCATCAGCAAAGAGCAACCGTCATGAGAACCGCACGAACCGTCCCCCTGTCGGCTGCCGTGTCCCTCGCGGCGACCACCCTGGCCCTCTCCTTGGGGGGGGGCCCCCCCGCGCCCCCGCGCCCGCCGCGCGCGCGCCCCCCCGCCGGCGGCCCCGCCGCCCGGCGGCGGCCCGGGGCGGCGGGCCCCGCCCCCGCCGCCCCCGGGGGCTGGTGGG
>JAPPNO010000003.1 GCA_028873845.1 Gemmatimonadota bacterium
CCCCGGACCTGCTGATTACAAATCAGCTGCTCTACCAACTGAGCTACGTCAGCGAACCCCGAAAGTTGGCGCCTGCGGAAGTGCCGCGGAAGCCCGTCGCGATCCGATGCGGTCCGACGCTCTCAGGGTCCGGTCCGGACGCGCGTCCAACGCGTGCCCCCCGGTGTGTCCTCCAGCCGGATCCCTTCCGCCGCCAGTTCGTCGCGGATCCGGTCGGCGGTGGCGAAGTCCCTCGCCGCGCGCGCCTGCTCCCGGGCCTCCACCAGGGTTTGCACGCGCTCCTCGTCCGCGCCGGCCACCTTGCGCGACGATTCCGCCAGGCCGACAACGCCCAGCACGGCGTCCATCTCCGCCAGGGCGCCGAGCACGGCCTCGCGGTCCGTGCGGGCCACCCTGCCTCCCGCACCGTCCAACTCCGTGTTCACCTCCTTCACCAGGGTCCAGAGCGCGGCCGTGGCGCGGGGCACGTTCAGGTCGTCGTCGAGCGCGCGGCCGAAGGCGGCCAGGTGCTCGGCGGCGCGCGCGGCCAACCCCCGGCCATCGCCGCGCGAGGCGGGGGAGTCGCGCAGCCGGCGGCGAAAGTCCACCAGGCGCTGCACCGCGGCGGTGGCGTCGTCGAGGCCGTCGCGCGTGAAGTTGAGCTCGCTGCGATGGTGGGCGGAGAGCAGGGTCCAGCGGATCGCGGCGGGATCGTACCCCTCGTCGAGGAGTTCGCGCACCGTGTGAAAGTTGCCAAGCGACTTGGACATCTTGCGGGCGTCGACCTTGAGGTGCTTGACGTGCACCCAGAAGCGGGCGAAGGGCTCGCCGGTGGCCGCCTCCGACTGCGCAATCTCGTTCTCGTGGTGGGGGAAGAGGAGGTCCTCGCCGCCCAGGTGGATGTCGATCGTGTCGCCGAGCAGGGAGGTGGCCATGACCGAGCACTCCAGGTGCCATCCGGGGCGCCCCGGACCCCAGGGCGAGTCCCACACCGCGCCCACCTCGCGGTCGGCGGCCTGCGCCGGCTTCCAGAGCGCGAAGTCGCGCGGGTCCCGCTTCTCGAAGTCCTCGGCGTCGATCCGGGCGCGTCCGGCGCCGTCTTCGCCGCCCTTGCCGGACAGGCGTCCGTAGCGGTCGAAGGAGGTCACCGCGTAGTAGACCGAACCATCCGCCGCAAGGTAGGCGCTGCCCCGCTCCACGAGCCCCTCGACGAACGCCACCATGGCGGGGATATGGGCGGTGGCCCGCGGGTGGCCCGAGAAGGGAAGGAAACCGAGCGTTTTGGCGTCGTCCAGGAAGGCCTTGACGAAGGTCTCGGTGTGCTCGGCCAGGCGCAGGCCCGCGTGGGCCGCGCCCGTGATGGTCTTGTCGTCCACGTCGGTGAAGTTCACCACGAAGTCGACCTCGTGGCCGCGCCAGCGCAGGTAACGGTGGAGAAGATCGTAGACGGCGAAGGTGCGAAAGTTCCCGATGTGCGCGAAGTCGTAGACGGTGGGGCCGCACCCGTAGACCGTGACGCGCCCGGGCCGCAGCGGTTCGAAGCGGCGGGTCCTGCGCGTGAGCGAGTCGTGGAGTTTCATGGAAAGGGAGAATAGGGGACGGGTATCACCACCGGGTCAACGATCGTCCCGCGCCTCGGCGGCGAAGCGCGCGAAGGCGGCGGCCGGGTCCCCGGCTTGCGTGACCGGACGGCCGACGACGATGTGCGAGGCCCCCGCGGCGAATGCCTCGCTCGCCGTGCGGACGCGGCGCTGGTCCTGGACCGGGTCGCCGGCGGGACGGATGCCGGGTGTCACGACGAGCGCGCCGCGACCCATGGTTTCCCGCACCCGCGCCGCCTCGGCGGCCGAGCACACCACCCCCCCCAGCCCCGCCTCGCGCACCAGGCGCGCCAAACGGTCGGCCTCGGCTCCCGCGTCCGCCACGCGGCGCCCGAAGAGAGCCTCGAGCCCCGGTCCGTCCAGCGATGTCAGCACGGTTACACCCAGCAGCGTGAGCGACCCGGGCGCCGCGTCCCTCGCCGCCGCCAGCATGTCGCGCCCCCCCATGGCGTGCACGGTCAGGAGCGTCGCCCCGAGTTCGCCCGCGCGGGCCACCGCGCCGGCCACCTGGTTGGGGATGTCGTGCAGCTTGAGATCCAGGAACACACGTTTCCCCCTCGCCCCGAGCGCCTCCACAACCCCCGGCCCCTCAGCCGTGAACAGTTCGAGCCCCACCTTGTAGAAACCGCACGCCGGCCCGATGCGGTCGACGACCGCCAGCGCGGCCGCCCCGTCGGGCGCATCCAGCGCCACGATGATCCGGTCCTTCATGAGGTCGCGAACCGGCCTTCCTCCGAATGTGAAATCGTTCACAAATGTAATGCCCAGATTACATTTTGTCATGTATGGTTTACACATCTGCCGGTCACACCAGCATGTCCACCGCCAACGCCCTCGCCACGCGGGCCGCGCACCGCGGATCCGCGAACGAGCCGGTGCCGACCTGGACCAGCGACGCCCCCGCCCGCATGTAGGCCCTTGCGTCACGGCCCGCGAGGATCCCGCCCACCCCGATCACCGGCACGTCGACCGCGCCCGCCACCTCCCGCACCGCGGCCAGGCCGACCGGCAGCAGCGCCGGACCGCTCGTCCCACCCGTCCCCGCCCCCACCCGCTCTTCGCCACCGCGTCCCGTGAGGAACCCGGGCACGGTGTTGATCGCCGTGATCCCGTCCGCGCCGTGACGGGCCGCGAGCGTTGCGGTGCCCGCGATGTCCGGGTCGTTGGGCGCGAGCTTGACGAGCACGGGGCGCGCGGTGAGGGGCCGCACCGCGTCGAGGACCTCACGCAGGGCGTCAGGATCGAGGCAGAACGGCCGCCCGCCCAGATGCGAGTCGTTGGGGCAGGACAGGTTGAGCTCGAAACCGATGAAGCCGTCCTCCCCCTCCAGTCCGCTCACGACGGAAGCGTATTCGTCCACCGTCGCCCCCGCGACCGACACGAAGACCGGCAGCCCCTCCAGGCTGCGCCGCATCCACGGGAGCTTTTCCTCCCGCACCGCCTTCAGCCCCGGGTTGGCGAGCCCGACCGAGTTCAGCATGCCGCCGTCGAACTCGGCCACGCGGGGGGCGGGATTCCCCCACCGCGGCTCGACCGTCACCGATTTCGTCACCAGTCCTCCGATCTCGCCCGGCGACATGACGTCCACCACCGGTTCCCCGAAACCGCAGGTGCCGGCGGCCATCAACACGGGGTTGGAGAAGCGCGCCCCGAAGAGCTCCGTCACCGGCCGCCGCGGCTCTTCATGGCCCGTTCCGCCTCGCGATCCATCGTCCTGCGCTTCAGTTCCTCTCTCCTGTCACGGTGTTTTTTTCCACGGCAGAGCCCCAGGGTGATCTTCGCCCGGCCCCTGCGAAAATACAGGTCCAGTGGAACGATCGTGAGTCCCTTCTCCTCCGACCGGGACGCGATGCGGCGGATCTGGTCGCGGTGCAGAAGCAGCTTGCGCGGCCGGGTCTCGTCGTGGTTCCACCGGTTTCCGGCCTCGTAGGGGGCGATGTGGAGGTTGTGGAGCCACATTTCGCCGGAACGGGCACGGGCGTGCGCGTCGCGGAAGGCCACCTTGCCCGCACGGACCGACTTCACCTCGGTGCCCACCAGCACGAGCCCCGCCTCCACGCTGTCCAGCACCTCGTACTCGTGCCGGGCCTTCCTGTTGCGGGCGACGACCTTGCGCGAGCCGCCGGGCGGCGCGCCCACGGGCGGCTCAGTCCCCGGCGGCGGCCAGTGCCATCGTGGCCTCGCGGGCCCGCCAGTCGGCGAGGAAGGCGGCGTTGCCGCTGTCGGTGAGCGGATGCCGCATCCCCTTCCTGAGCACGCCGAACGGGCAGGTGGCGATGTGCGCCCCGGCCAGCGCGGACTCGATGACGTGGCGCGGGTGGCGGATCGACGCGGCCAGGATCTGCGTTCGGATGTCCGGGTCCTGTTCGAAGACGGCGGCGATCTCGCGGATGAGCTCCATGCCGTCCTGCGAGATGTCGTCCAGGCGGCCGATGAACGGCGACACGACGAAGGCGCCGGCCAGGGCGGCCATGAGCGCCTGGTTCGTGTTGAAGATCAGGGTGACGTTGCAGCGAATCCCCCTCCGTCCGAGCCGGGCGACCGCTTCCAGACCGGCGGTCGTGGCGGGGACCTTGATGATCACGTTGGAGTGCCAAGCGGCGTACTCGACGCCCTCCCGGACCATACCGTCGGCGTCCTCGGAGACCGTCTCGGCGCTGATGGGGCCGTCGACCAGCGACGCGATCGTGCGGATGGTGTCCTCGAAGTCGGCGCCCTCTTCGCGCGCCATCAGCGAGGGGTTGGTGGTCACGCCGCTCAGGATTCCCCAGCGGGCCGCCTCGCGGATTTCGGCCAGGTTCGCCGTGTCCAGGTAGATCTTCATGCCGGGTCCCGATTCTCCTTTTTCCGAGATGTCCCCGACCTACGAAGCATCGGTCGAGGATCCGTTTCCACCGCTGTCCTGCAGCTGCCGCATGCTCTCCTCCCGGGCCGCGTCGATCCCGGCCCGGTACACCGCCTTGGAGCGCTCCAGCTTGTCTTCCAGCTCCGCACGCGCATCCGCCGCGATCCGGCGCCCCTGCTCGACCACGCCCCGGGCCGGCGACATGCGGGATCCCAGGTCGTCGCGGAGGCCGCGCACCCGATCACCGGTCAGGTCCTTCAGCCTCCGGGCCTGCTCGCGGATCCGCTTCTGGGTGTCCGCGCCGGTGGCGGGAGCGAAGAGCAGCGCGATTCCCGCGCCGACGAGCGCCCCGAGAAGGAAAGCCCCGATCTCGGTGCCGTGGCCCTTTTCTATGATGACCGTATGTTGATCGTCCCCCGTGCTCATCCTCGCCTCCTTGGTGTGTTGCGTGACGCTCCGGGACGGTTCGGCGCCGCCGTGTCCGCGGCGATCGGCCGGGCCGTCGATCCGCCGGCGCGCCCGCAATTTAAGCACGCCGGGTCACACACGCCAACGGGGGTCGGGCGGGGGTATCGAGGGGACTTCATGGCCGCTCCCGCCCATGAGGCCGCGGGTGAGCGTCTTCCCCAGCTCCACCCCCGGCTGGTCCAGGGGATCGACGCCGTAGAGCGCTCCCGCGTAGACGACGGCAATCTGGAAGAGCATGAACAGGGCTCCCGTCGAATGCGCGTCCACGCGATCGACCATGACGGTCATGTTCATGCGGCCGGCGCGCCGCAGCGCCTCGGCGGTCGCGCGCCGTTCCCGGTCGAGCAGCCCGAAGAGCGTGTGGCCGCCCAGGTACGCGAGGCCGGGCGTGTCGGGGAAGGGAGTCGGGATCGCAACATCCTCGCCGGGCGCTTCGCGGCCCAGGAAGACGACCACCTTGTCGCGGGGACCCTCCATGAGGAGCTGCAGGATCGAATGCTGGTCCGCCGCCCCGAAGGCGGGCAGCGGTGTGGGCCCCGTCTCGACCCGCCGCCCGGCCCGGTCCAGAGCCTTGCCCAGCGACTCGGCCCAGAGTTGCCGAACCCAGTAGGCGAAGCCGCGGAGGCGGTCGGAGTAGGGCATGAACACCTGCACGGACGCCCCCATTTCGGTGTCCGCGGCGTGGAGCAGCGTGGCCAGGGTTCCGGCCGGGTTGCGCGCCAGGTCGGGGGTGGAGCAGCGGCGGGCCATCGCGCCGGCGCCGGCCAGCACGGCCTCGATGTCGATGCCCGCGGCCGCGGCGGGCAGGAGGCCGGCCGGCGAGAGCACCGAGAAACGACCGCCCACGGCATCGGGGATGGGGAGGGCGGGGATGTCCCAGCGGGTGGCGAGCTGCCGCAGCGTGCCGCGCTCCGGGGAGGTGGTGAACAGGAAGCGGGTCTTCGCCTTCCCGGCTCCGAGCGTGTCTTCGAGCCATCGCCACACAACCAGGAACAGCGACATCGTCTCGGTGGTGGTGCCGGACTTGCTGACGACGTTGAAGAGAGTGCGCGCCGGGTTCAGGCGGGCGAGGAGGGCCGAGACGGTATCGGGATCGGGGTTGTCGAGGATGTGGAGGCCGGGGGCGTGGCCGCGCGCGGCGGCGTCCGGTTCGTTCCAGGAGGGGGGCAGGAGGGCATCCCGGAGCGCGGCCGCACCCAGGGCCGAGCCGCCGATGCCGATCACGACAAGGGCGTCGCACCGCCTAGCGGAGGTGTCGGCCAACCGTCGGGTCCGGGCCGCGAGAGGGCGGTCGCGCGGGAGGTCGAAGAAGCCCGCTTCGCCGGTCTTTCTGCGCGCCTCCACCTCGGCGTGGGCGTCCCGGAATCGTGCGGCAAGCTCTCCGCGCAGCCGGCGCGGTTCCATTCCGGACTCCTCCAGCACCCCCGCGACCAGGTTCCCGAAGTCGATGGCGGGAAGGCGCGATGCGTCCACGGACCGCTACACCTCCACCGTGAGACCGTCGTAGGCCGGTTCGATCCCGCGCGGCAGCGATTCGGCCAGCTCGCGGTAGCCCACGAAGTGGGTCAGGTGTGTCAGGAAGGTGCGGCGCGCCCCGATTTCGCGCGCCATCTCCACCGCCTCCTCGACGTTGAAGTGCGTCGGGTGGGTGCGCCCCCGCCAAAGCGCGTTGAGCACCAGCACCTCGACCCCGTCCAGAACCTCGCGAGCCGCCGCCGGGATGCTCTTCGCATCGGTCACGTAGCCCAGCCGCCCGACCCGCAGCCCGAAGGCGTCGACCGGGCCGTGGGGTACCCGAAACGGTGTGATTTCGGCGCCCAGGATCTCCTCCGGTACGCCATCCGCATAGGCGTTCAAGGCGATCTGCGGTCTCGTCGTTCCCTTCGGCGGCCGGTGGCGGGGATCGAAGATGTACGAGAAGCGCCGCCGCATCTGCCCCAGAAGCTCTTCGGCGAGGTAGGCGGGAACGGGCCCGCGGCTGCGCGTCGAGAAGACCCTCACGTCGTCGATGCCGTGCACGTGGTCGGCGTGCAGGTGCGTGTACCACACCGCGCCGATCCGGTCGACGCCCGCTGCCAGCAGCTGCAGCCGCAGCTCGGGTGGAGTGTCGATGAGGAGATTCCCGCCCTCCAGGCCGAGGAGCGCTCCGTGGCGGGTGCGCCGGTCGCGGGGATCGTCGGAGGTGCAGTTGGCGCAGTCGCAGCCGATCACCGGCACGCCGATCGATGTCCCCGTTCCAAGGAAGGTGAGCCGCAAGCTACAAGCAGTCCGTGGCGGGATCCCCGCGAGCACCGGGAGCGGCGAGGCGCCGGGCTGACAAGGCGCTACGAAGGGCGAATAGCACCGCTATTCGTCCGAGAAGCAACGCAGAGCGAAGCAGCGCGGCAGCGTAGTGTCCACCATACATGACATAGTGTAATGTTGCCATTACATCGCGAACAGGTGAAACGAAGCGGCCAGCGCGGATGCGTCGCCGCTCGAATGCCGGGGGGATTCCCGCCGCGGGCTGCTACAGCTGCTCGATGCGCATGGTATTGGTCGAGCCCGGGCTGTGAAACGGAAGTCCCGAGGTGACGATGACCGGGTCGCCCGTCTTTCCGATCCCCGAGCCCAGCACCACCCGCTTGCCGAAGTCGGTCAGGTTCTGATACGTGATCTCGCCCTCGTCGGCCAGCACGGGACGCACCCCCCACACCCCGCACATCTGGCGGTGGACCTTGGGATCGGTGCAGACCGAGAAGATCGGGATCGGGGCACGGTACGAGGCCACGAGCCGCGCCGAAAAGCCGCTGCGCGTGATCACGATGATCGCGGGCGCGCGCAGGTCCCGAGCGGAGCGTACCGACGAGGCGGCGACCGCGTGTTCGCGGGGCGAAGCGCCGCGGCGCTGCACGGGTCCCATCTCGTCCAGGTAGTGGGGGCCCCCCTTCAGAACGCCGCTGTCCTCGATCTCGGCCGCGATCCGCACCATAACCTCGAGGGTGCGCACCGGGTGCTTCCCCACCGCGGTCTCGCCCGAGAGCATGACCGCATCGGTACCGTCGAGGATGGCGTTGGCGACATCGGATGTCTCCGCGCGCGTGGGGCTCGGGTACATCGTCATCGACTCGAGCATCTGGGTGGCGGTGATGACCGGACACCCGTACCCGTTCGCCGCCTGGATGATCCGCTTCTGGGCCAGCGGCACCGAGGCGAAGGGGAGTTCCACGCCGAGGTCGCCGCGCGCCACCATCACCGCGTCGCTGAAGGACAGGATCCCGTCCAGATCGTCCAGCGCCTGGGCCTTTTCGATCTTGCTGACCAGCCACGCCCGCTTCCTGATCCGGTCCTTCAGGCCCAGCACGTCGTTGACGTTGCGCACGAAGGAGAGGCCGATGTACTCCACGTCCATATCCAGCGCGAACTCCAGGTCGCGCTCGTCCTTCTCGGTCAGCGCCGGCGTGTTGACGCTGATCCCCGGAAGGTTCATCCCCTTGCGGGACCGGAGTATGCCGCCCCGCAACACCCGGAAGACCGCGCGTCTTCCATCGGTGTTGACGCACTCGAGCTCGATCAGCCCGTCGTCGAGGAGAAGCCGTGTTCCCCCGGTGACCTCCTCGGCCAGGCGGGCGTAGGAGGTGGGCAGCTCGGCGCCGCGGTGCTCCCCCTCCGGAGCGATCGTCACGATGTCGTCGTCATTCAGCCGCACCGGGTCGGCGAGCTGGCCGATCCGCAGCTTGGGCCCCTGCAGGTCCGCCAGGATCGCCACGGGGCGTCCCACCCTGCGCGACGCCTCGCGCACCAGTTCGATTCCGCGCCGGTGGTGCTCGTGGTGCCCGTGGGACATGTTGATCCGCGCGATGTCCATTCCGGCACGCACCAGATCGGTCACGACCTCCAGCGTGGAGGCGGCGGGACCCATCGTCGCGACCACCTTCGTTCTCATCATCGACCGGGAAGACCTCCTGGAGTGCATGCCGCGCTCGGCGGCGACCGCGATGCGGGCGGGAGCAACGGTCAAGCTACCGAAGCGTCCGGCCCGGAACCATATTCACCGAACCTCGCCCGGCCGCGGCGCGGATTGCCATCGGCCGGGTAACGGTGGAGAAAAGAGATAACGTGAGCGAACATCCTCCAGGGTAACGGAAGAGAAAACCTTGAATCATCCTGTCCGGTACATTCACACCGCCGAAGGCCTCGGGCGGGTCGCGCGGTCGCTCGCCGGCGGCGGCGACCTGGCCGTGGACTGCGAGGCGGCCGGTTACCACCGCTACTCCGACCGGCTCTGCCTGGTTCAGCTCTCCACCCCGTCGGAGACCTTCGTCCTCGATCCTCTCGCGGCCGACCTCGGTCCCCACCTCAGGCCCCACCTGGAAGACCCCGCCCGCCGCGTGCTCATGCACGGCGGCAGCTACGATCTGAGGCTCCTGCGCCGCGACCTGGACATCGCGGTCGCCCGGTTGGCCGACACGCAGGTGGCCGCCGGCTTCCTCGGGGAGCCCGCGACCGGACTGCAGACGCTTCTGGACAAGCACCTGGGTGTTCGGATCGCCAAGAAGTACCAGCGGGCCGACTGGGCCAGACGCCCGCTCGCGCGCGATATGATCGACTACGCGGCGGGCGACACCCGTCACCTGCACCGGCTTGCCGCAGTGCTCGAGGACGCGCTGCGCGACATGGGGAGGCTGCACTGGGCGGAAGAGGAGTGCCGTTGGCTGGTGACCTCCGCGGCGGAGACCCAGGAGCCCGAGAGCCCTCCCGACCCCGTGACGCGTTTCAAGGGCGCACGCCGCATGGACGCCCGGACCGTGACCGCGCTCAGGGAGGCGATCGCGTGGCGCGACCGGATCGCGCGCTCCCTCGACCGGGCCCCGTTCCGGGTGGCCACGGACGCCGCGCTGCTCGCGGCCGTCGCGGCCCGGCCCGCCTCCGTGGGCCAGCTGGCGGACGTGAAGGGGTTCTCCCCCCGGCTGGCGGCAAGGAGCGGCCGGACGCTGCTCGACGCGCTCGGCAGAGTGCGCCGGATGCCGAACCGGGACCTGCGGCCCTACCCCGTCGGGCGCAAGGGGCGCGGCCGCCCGACTCCGGAGGAAGAGGCGGCGCTGGACCGGATCACGGCGGTGCGCAACACGGTGGCGGCCGAGTTGGAGCTGGACCGAGGCCGCGTGATGGCGAACCACCTTCTGCGTGAGGTGGTGGCCGTGCGGCCGGACTCCGCAGGCGCACTCGAGACGATGCCCGGCGTGCGGGGGTGGCAGGTGGAGATTCTGGGAAGAAGGCTGCTCGACGCGCTCTGGAAGTAGGCCTCAGCCCCCTCTGGCCTCCAGCTCCCGCTTGTACTCGATGCAGTAGCGCGCGTGCGGCAGCGCGTCCAGCCGCTGGAAGCTGATCGGCTTCCCCGTGGCGTGGCAGCGCCCGAAGTTGTCCGGGTCGCGGTAGAGGCGGCGCAGCGCCTCCTGCAGGCGGTAGAAGTAGCGGCCCTCCTTGGTCGCGAAGAGGGCGGCCTTCTCGCGCTCCATCGCCTCGGTTCCCTGGTCCGCCATGTGGTCCGTGTAGGCGGCGAGGTCGGAGTCGCCCTCGGCCCGGTCCGCCTTGGCAACCAGGTCGAAACGGCCGAGCGCCCGCAGCGCCTTCTTCCGCTCCTGGAGGAGCCTCTTCTCCAGGTGTGCCAGCTGCTCCCTGGAAAGAAGGGGTCCCGCGCCGTTCATCGCGCCATCCGTCCCGGTCGATTCGCTTGGCGACATTGTTGCCTCCCTCTCATGCGGTCGGACGTTATGCAGCAAATCTATAGAACCCCGCACCCCCGTCCAATTCCCACGGCAATGTTATCTTCGAGTCCCGCCGCGACGCCACCCCACCGAACCGAACCCCGTTGTCGAGAAACGACTTGGAATCCATCGACTGCCGCAGACACGCCGGCACCCCGGCCCCGGCCCTCACGCGGCCACCCTTCCGCTCCCCGCTGGGCGACCGCATCCGGCGGGAGATCTGCGCGGACTGCTGGCGCGAATGGCTGCAGCACCAGACGCTGCTGATCAACCACTACGGCCTGGACCCGCGGAAGGCCGAGGCGCGGGAGTTTCTGTACGCGCAGATCAACGCGGTGCTCTTCGACGAGGGCGAAGCGGCCGAGATCGACACCTCGAAGCAGGGGACGATCGGACCACCGGGCGGCTGACTCAACCCTGAACAGGCGACTCGCCCCCTCCGGGCGGCGGACTGGCCGGCGGACAACCCCACCGGCGACCTCACGCCATCAGCCGCCTCACCCCCTCAGCACGGCCTCGATCTCCTCCAGCGCGGCCTCCAGGTCCTCCCTGGCCACCGTCAGCGGCGGCGCGAACCGCACAACCTGGTGGTGCGTCTCCTTGGCCAGGATGCCGCGCGCCTGCAGCGCCTCGCAGAACGGCCGCGCGGTCCCCGACGACTCTCTGATCACCACGCCGATCATCAGCCCCCGCCCCCGCACCTCCTCCACGTGCGGCGACGGAATCGCGCGCAGCCGGTCCATGAACCAGTTGCCGAGCTCGTCCGAGCGGCGCGGCAGGTCCTCCTCGATGATCACCCTGAGGGACGCGCTCCCCACCGCCGCACCCAGCGGATTGCCGCCGAAGGTCGACCCGTGGTCCCCCGGCCGGAAGACGTCCATGAACGCCGCGTCGGCGATCGCGGCCGAGACCGGGTAAACGCCTCCACCCAGCGCCTTTCCGACGATCAGCACATCGGGGCGCACCCCCTCCCAGTCGCAGCAGAACATCCGGCCGGTGCGCCCCAGCCCCGTCTGGATCTCGTCGGCCACCAGCGCCACGCCCCTCGCGCGGCACACCTCCGCCGCCTCGCGCATGTACCCGTCCGGCGGCACGATCACCCCCGCCTCGCCCTGGATGGGCTCGACCAGGAAGCCGACCGTGTTCGGCCCGATCGCGGCGCGGAGCGCGTCGATGTCCCCGTACGGGATCAGGGTGAAGCCCGGCGTGAACGGCCCGAACCCCTCGCGGTACTGGTCCTCGGACGAGAAGCCGACGATCGTCGTCGTGCGCCCGTGGAAATTGTCCTCGCAGACGATGATCTCGGCCTCCCCCTCGGGGACGCCCTTCACCTCGTACCCCCACTTCCGCACCATCTTGATCGCGGTCTCGACGGCCTCGGCGCCGGTGTTCATCGGGAGCGCCGCGTCGAAGCCGGACGCCTCGCAGAGCTCGCGCAGGAAGGGCCCCATCCGGTCGTTGTGGAAGGCGCGCGACGTGAGGGTGAGGCGGTCGAGCTGTTCGCGGGCGGCGGCGATGATGGCGGGGTGCCGGTGGCCCTGGTTGACGGCCGAGTAGGAGCTCAGCATGTCGAGGTAGCGGTTGCCCTCGACGTCCCAGACCCAGGAGCCCTCGCCGCGCTCGAGGACGACGGGGAGGGGGTGGTAGTTGTGGGCGGAGTAGCGTTCGGCTTCTTCGAGGTAGCGGTCGGGGAGGGAGGGGGGTGGTGCGGTCACGGTGGTCATCTTGTCGCTGATTCCTTGGGTGGGCGGTACTCGGGGGGACGGGTGGTCCCAGGCTTGCCAGCGCGGAAATCTAGCGTAGCGGCCTGTGTAGAGAATCCCCCTCCGGCTATTCCTCCGGAAACGATGGCCGACGGATGTCGCAATGCGCCAGCTACGCCTCGCTACCGTTCGCCGACCCGCGCAATCCCAGCGGCGATGCCAGCCGGCCAGGACCACCCCGTTCAGCCCTTCAATGTAATGAAAAGTTTACAATATGTAATGTAGGATTTACATCAGGATCTGCCACCGGACTCCCCACGCCCCTGCTGCGGACCTCCCACCCCCATCATCACCTCCTCGTTCACCCGCAGCTGGAACACATCCGGCCGCGCGTAGTGCCCGATCACGTCGAAGTCGAACTTGCCGCGCGCGATATCCCCCAGATCCAGATCCGCGACCAGCATCCCCTCCTCGCCCAACAGCGGCCCGGCCACCGTCTCGCCCAGCGGACTGTAGATCGAGGTCCCCCCGCGCGACAGCACGTCGGGCCAGTCGTCGAACTCGTCCAGGATCTCGATGTCCGCCGGATAGTGCTCCTTGGTGACGAACTGGTTGCACCCGATCACGAAGCAGCGCCCCTCGAGCGCGATGTGCCTGAGCGTGGCCTGCCAGCGGTCGCGCGAATCGGCGGTGGGCGCCAGGTAGATCTCGACCCCCTTGCCGTACATGGCCATGCGCGCGAACGGCATGTAGTTCTCCCAGCAGATCAGGCCCCCGACCCGCGCGAACGGCGTCTCGATCACCGGCAGCGTGCTCCCGTCCCCCTCTCCCCAGATGAGGCGTTCGGCGGCGGTGGGCTTGAGCTTGCGGTGCAGGCCCGCCAGGGTTCCCTCCGGGTTGAAGTAGAGGAGGGTACAGAAGAGGGTGCCCGGGGCGCGGGGAGCGTCTCTTTCGATCACGCCGACGGCCACCCAGGCGTTCGCGGCTGCCGCTGCCTGGCCGATTCGTTCCGTCTCGGGTCCCGGCACGGAGATGGCGGCGTCGTGGTAGCGGCCGAAGGTGCGGCGGCCGGCGGGTTTGCGGCCTCCGACCGCGGTGCCGAAGGAGAGGCCCCACGGGTAGCCGCCGATGAAGGCTTCCGGGAAGAGGACGAGTTCGGCGCCCTGGTCGGCGGCCTCGGCGGTGGTGGCGCGGAGGTGGTCGATGGCGGCGGCGGGGTCGAAGGGGTAGCCGCGGGGCTGGATGGCGGCGACACGGACTTGGGGGCGGTGGGGCATGGGGTGGAAGTTAGATCGACCCACCCGCCGGGGGTACTGTAGGGCCTGGTTGGCGACAATTCCGTTCGAGGGCTCATCCCGTTTTGTAGGCAAAGCCCACCTGCATCGCCGCGAACCTCGACGTCTCGAGCCATTCCGAATGCTCTCTCAGGCCCCGGTGGTAGATCCCTTCCAGTCCGACGCTCGTTCTCGAGCTGCCGGGCGATGCAAGCTCCACCCCCAAGTGCACGGCGATTCCGGCGTCGAACACCTCGCAATTCGCCGCCAGCCTGCCTTCCTTCTCCCACGACAGCTGGCTCCCGACCCAAGGGCCGACCAGGAAGACCATCGACGGCGAACGTTCGGTTCTCCAGGACGCCCGCGTCCGCACGAGCCTCGTGAACTGGAGGTAGCTCGTCGAGAGGGTCCCCCCCCGCTGTCGGATCTCTCCGCTGGCGTCGTATCCGGATCCTGCACCCCCCTTTTGGTGTAAGCGGCTCCGATCCGCAGACCGAAAGCACCGTTGGAGTCGGAGACCGGGATATCGAAATCGGCTCCGAAGGTGAGCCCCCGAACAGCCTCGGGTGCCGAAGGGGGACAGTCCGTGTCCGGTGGACATGGCCCGAAATCGACGTTTCCGGGAACAGCCCGAGCGGGGACCCCCGTACGATGATGTGGCAACATCATGATGTTGTGATGTCATACCATGAGAACCACAACGACACTCGACCCCGACATCCATCACGCGGTCAGGAGCATCGCCAGGAAGCGCGGAGAGAGCCTGGGCACCCGGTGTCTTTCAGTTCGTGCCAGCTCGCCCAACAGCCGTACCCGGGGGGTTCCGAACCTCAGGAAGTCCCGGACGTTGGTGAGGATGGTCGGGATGCCACGCTCCCTGCACAGGGTGACGATCTACGCATCGAAGACCGCTATCGTGTCCCGTCCATTGACGTCGTGGACCCCCTCGCGGTCGGAGACTCCTGCAACTTGTCTGGCAAACTACGTTGACGGTGGGACCAACCTCCGACCGACGATGTGGGGCTGGCCCAACGAATCCCACCGGGTGCCCCAGACGTGAGTCTCCGTCGCATCGGTGACCCACAGCGATGCGGGCACGAGTACACGCCGGGGCACGCCGGTCCGATCACCCCTCGGCACCGCGTAGTACACCCTGAGGGTGTCCAGAAGTTCGGGCGTCCTCACCCAGACTTCCCCGGAGGCCGTGAGCAGCGGAGGTCCTTCCGAGGGAGGCATGTACTCCGGCTGGTGGAGCCCATCGTAGTATGACTCGCGAAGCCGTGCCGGTGTGTACCGGCTTGACGTTGACAAGACACCGTCCACCCACGTTTCTGCAGCCTCGGCCACCATCTCGGACGTAAGCCGTCGCGGGACTCCCAGTTCCACACGCCGGTGCCAGATCGTATCGCCGCCCACTTCCACTTCGATGATTTCCGCCGTCCCCGGCTTCCCCTTCGAACGCAACACGACCACAGCACCGGGCTCGAACGTCATTTGGTCCGGATCTCCGAACGGTTGGGATCCGGTCACGAATGTGGTGTCGCCTTCCCCATCTCCAGGAAGAACAATATAATGTACTCTGTTGCTGATGTCCACCCACAGCAGAGGCTCCAGGTCACTCCACTGTCGGTTGCCCAAACTGCGGAGGCGCACGACAGGTATGCGTGTGACCGGTGCCAACCCCCCCCATCCCACTTCCAGTTCGTTGGGTATTCGGGGAGTGCCCAAATAGGAGCTGTCCCTGGGCCAGTGAATGTCGACGGGCAGGCCTTGGTAACTCAGAGCGGCTGGAGGTCCCGGGGTGGTGCCCGCCAGTTCCCCGTGTGCCGTGAAACGTGCGTACCGGCCCCTCTCGGCTTCTTGAACCGCAAAGGCACCATCCGGCTCGATGTGCAGGGACCCGATGTTGGTGAACTCTCCGGGACCCTCCCCCCTTCCGCCGACGCGAAAGAGGAGCGTACCATCAAGGGCCAATGCGCTGACCTGATGGTTGGGACGGTCCACGGCGAAGATGCGACCTCGGGCGGGGTCGGCCCGCACCTCGGGTGCGGTGAAAAACAACTCTTCCTCGTCAGAGTCTCTGAAGCGGTATTCGTCCTCTGTCATCCAGGTCGGATGAGCCTCGCCGACTTCGGCGCTCCGATCCTCACCGCACGCAACGCCCCCCGACAGCATGATGAGCAGGAGCGCCGTTGACGATCTAATGGCGGTTGCCATCAATCACCCACCCGCTATGCGCGATCCGTTGCCAAGGCGAACTCCGTATTCAATTGCGGGATCTGATGGCCGGGAACCCGGGCGACAACGGACAGGTCGCACTTCCGCATCACGACGGCATCGTCGCCGTCCACAACGAAGAAGTGGGCACCATCAGCCAGCAACTCCTCACCCGCCATGACGTTGGATACCGCCGCCTGATCATTCTCCGCTGTAATGATGATGAACTGGCAGTAATAGCCACTTCGCCAGCATTCGGTGTTCCCGTTACTAGAAACCGTAACGGTCTTGCACTCCCCCCTCCCCCATTCGCCGGACTCGGTATCGTCGCACTCGAAACTTGGCCAAGGGCCGCCGCCAAACCTACACGCGTAACACTCAAAGTGGGAAGTCGGAGAAAAGGCGGACGTCGGAGCGGGGATCGCAACCCAAACGGCGACCACCAAGGGGACAGCGGAGGAAGGGAACAAACGGGGAATTGGCGGCGGATCTCATTTTTGTCTCCATTGTGGAAAATGATGGTGTGAACCTGCCGGATCTTCCGGCGCAGAGGGCCCCTCCTATCGTCTGAAAGCTGTAGCGACGATGGCGGCGGAAGTGCCCTGCTACTGTTTAAGTGCCACCAACATCCCGATCTGTTCAATTCCGCCATCCGCACCCCGCTCTCCCCACCCTCGGCACCGCAGACGGAGAAGGCATGGCGGAACCTCAGCGCCCCCCGGACACAATATGTTCCTGAAGCCTCCGAATCGCGTCGGTCTGATGCCGCCGCACTGTCACTCGGGACAGCTTCAGCTCATGCGCGATCTCCACCTCCTCCATTCCCGTCCACGCCAACCGAAAGACCTCGAGCTGCCTATTCGTCAGCACCCGCTCCGCGGTCTCCAATACCCGCTCAACCCGCGACTCCTCCTCCTTTCCCGCGTACCTGTCCGGGAAGAGTTTCTTCCGAATCTCGTCCGCGTTCTCCCGGCGGAGCCGATGTCGGCGCCTCTTCGTCCTCAACACTCCGGATGCCAGAATCCGGGTCAACTTGACCAGCCACGCCCGCGGATTCCAGAGCGCGAACACCGCAGCCGGGTCCGAGCGGGCAATGTGGAGCGCCTTCATGAATGCCTCCTGCGCGATATCCTCGGCGGCATCGATGTCGCCCAGAACATCCGCCGCCACCTTCACCATCCCGGCCCGCCACTTCCCCACCCATTCCTCCACCTTCGCCTCGGCGCCGGTCGCCTTCCGCCCAAGGCCATCCGAAGCCGGTTCGTCGCCTTGGTGCTGTGCCGCCATGCCGTGGTGCTGTGCCGCCATTGAGCCTCCTTCGTTCTCCGACGATGAATCGCACCCGGTGGCCAAGTTCCGTGGTCGGACGATCGTCTGTCTACTTCACTTAACTACTCTTGCCGCAACGACCACGCTACCAACCCGCTGCCGCCCGCCGCAAGGGGGAATTCCACCGGGATATTCCATGTTGCCCTGCGAGCCCAGACTCGTGGCGATGGCTTCCTCATCCTTAACTTGACGCCCCAGTCGGAAATCTGTGCCTTCACGCCCTGAATCGTCCGTCTTGCTGACGCCCGCCTGCACAGTTGTCGCGTCGTTCGGATAAGGGTGACACAGTGTCACCCTTTCTCTCGTCGCAGGTCGATGAGTCGGCATCCAGCCGGCCGCATGCAACAGACGCGACCACCACAACCCGGTCGGCGACGCTTGGTGGTCCTTCAGCTCAGGCCATCTCCCCCAACAGCCGCACCCGCGGGTTCTCGAACCGCCGGAAGTCCCTGTAGCGGTTGCCCTCGACGTCCCAGACCCAGGAGCCCTCGCCGCGCTGGAGGACGACGCGGAGGGGGTGGTAGTTGTGGGCGGAGTAGCGTTCGGCCTCCTCGAGGTAGCGGTCGGTGCGGGAGGTGGGCGGGGAGGGGGCCGGTGCGGTGGTCATTGTGGTCATCTTGTGGGTGATTCCTTCGGGGTGGGCGGTGCTCGGGGGTCGGGTGGTCCCAGGATTGCAGCCGGGGAACCTAGCGTAGCGTCCTTCGCCGGGAATCCCCATCGGCGAAACCCGGACCCTCAACCGCTACCTGCGCCTCCTCACTCACCCGCAGTGGACGATACCTCCTTCCGCCGCCGACACCGGTACGTAAACCGGTGGCATCGAATCCGACGACCGGCCAAGTCTCGCATATCGCCCGGGGCTGGATGCCGCCTCATCAACCTGCAACAAAGGAAAAGGGGGACACTGTGTCCCCCTTATGCAATCCAACGATCCGGCAACAGTCCAAGCGGCGTCAGCAGGAGAACGATCCGGGAGAACGTCAGGGTTCTCCGCTCTCCGTCAACGCAGCCGATGGAACAGAGTCCACCACCGGCGGAAAGGAGGATTCACATTCAACCTCAACCCCCTCATCACCTCCTCGTTCACCCGCAACCGGAACACATCCGGCCGCGCGTAGTGCCCGATCACGTCAAAGTCGAACTTGCCGCGCGCGATGTCCCCCAGTGGTCGATGGCGGCGGCGGGGTCGAAGGGGTAGCCGCGGGGCTGGATGGCGGCGACTCGGACGTGGGGGCGGTCGGGCATGGGGGTGGTCCCGCTCAAGCCCCCGCCCAGGGATCCAGGATCTCGATCCCCATGCCCTCGAAATCGCGAACGTTTCGCGTTGCCACCGCCATTCCGCGAGACGCCGCGATCGCCGCAATCTGGCAATCCGCCGGTGCGACTGGCCGTCCGGCCGAGCGGCGCACGGCCGCAATGTTCCCGTAGGCCCGCGCGGCATCGCTGTCGAAGGGAAGCACCCGGTCGTCGAAGGCGTCGCGGAGCATCGCCTCGATCCTGAGGAACAGCATATCGCGGCGTCGGCCCGCCGGGAGGATGGCCGCACCGTAGCGCAACTCCGCTTCGCTGACCGCCGACAGGAAGAGGTCCTCAAGGGGATGGCCGGAGACCCAGTGGGCCACGGCAGGCGCTGGTGACTTCCGGATCAGTTCAGAAACGACATTGGTATCGAGCAGCATGGCCACGGACGTACACTCACTCGAAGGTCGGGGGCTCACGCGCGGGCTCGCGTGGCGGCAATGTCAGGTCCACTCCACGCTCCGGCCCGAAGTGCGAGCCGATGATGCTCGCGAGATCTTCGGATCGCGGCGCGCGTCCGACCGCCTTGCCCAGTATCTGCCTCACCTCCTCTTCCATCGAACGGCCATTCCCCGCCGCCCGTACACGCAGCCGCGCATGTACATCGTCGTTGAGATTGCGGATCGTGATGTTGGCCATGTATCAGACCTCCCTGGTTGGTATGGAAGGTACTGGATGCTAGCGTTGCAAGCAACCACCCTGACTCGGAGGCGCGACACCCGCCACCCCGCCCGAATCGGCAACACTCGAAAAGGTGACCTGGCACAGCTCAACCTCCCCTTCAGCCACTCCGTTCCTCGGCGATCCTGCCGACCATTCTCCGATGATGCCGGCCATCCTTTCGGTCGACGCGATGCGGCGGCCGCGCCCGGTTTTCGATCGGGCCCTCCGATGCACTCTTGCCCGGTGGCACCGGTATCTCCACGACGACAGCCCCCGATCGGTCGAAAACCCGAACCGCCGCCTCCCCGTTGGAATCGAACGGGCGGACACGACCAACCGACCGTCCGGCGCAAACGCCTCAACTACGGTATCCTTGAATCTGACGGATCACGCGGTCAGGAGCATCGGTCCGGGTTCGTCCGGCAGCGGTTCGCCGCCCCCGGTCCGCAGCGGTCAACTGTTGGTTTTTCAGGCCAGTTCGCCCAACAACCGCACCCGCGGGTCTTCGAACCGCCGGAAGTCCCGGTCGTTGGTGAGGATGGTCGAGATCCCGTGCTCCCGGCACACAGCGACGATCTGCGCGTCGAAGACCAGGTTGCCGCGCGCGCCGGCCTGGAGGGCGGCGGCGGTGAGCAGGCGGACGAAGTCGGGCCCCGGCCGCACGATCCGGCAGGAAGGGGAAGCGAGGACCCGTTCGAGGAACGAGACGGCCTGCGTCAAGGTCGATGGCGGGTTCAGTATCCGCCGGTGGGTGACCACCCGGATGAACTCGCCTACGCAGAACACCGGCAAGCCCCAGGCCGCAGTCCCCTCCGCCAGGAGGACCAGCTCCCTGGCCGCCACCGCGTGAAGGTCGGTTTCGGCCCGGTGCGCGTAGATCAGGACATTGGTGTCGACCGCGATCATGTCCCGTCCATGACGTCGTGAAGCTCCTCGCGGTCCGAGATGTCCACGCTGGGAGGGGCGATCCCGCGCACGGTGACGAGATCCAGTTCGAAGGGCGCTTTCGGCCGGTCGTCCTCCGCCAGCCTGGCGCGCAGTGCGTCTTCGACGAAACGGGTCAGGGTGATGCCGTCCCGGGCCGCGCACCGCTTGGCTCGGGTCAGGAGGAGGTCGTTCAGATTGAGCGTGGTCTTCATCCGGGTTCGTCCAAGGTAGCGATTGGGATTATGGTGTGGTATGGGATGACCATATCATATGAGCCATATATATGGCAAGTCGTCCGACTGGACTCCCACGACCGGTTGGGACTATCCTCACCCACACCGTCATCACCCTTCCCGAAGGGTCCCCGCCCAGCGCGTAACATCACGGCCAGAGAATCCCCATGAAGACACGCTTCCTACGCACCGCCCTCCTCGCCGCCCTCCTCCTCCCCCTCCCCACCCTGGCCCAGTCCCCCCACGACGCCGTCCTCGCGCACGTCGAGGCCAACGCGGCCGCCTACGCGACCACCGCCCAGCAGATCTGGGACCTCGCCGAAGTCGGCTACCAGGAGGTCGAGAGCTCGGCCCTCCTCCAGGCCCACCTCTCCGGCGCCGGCTTCGACATCGAGACGGGCGTCGCCGGCATGCCCACCGCCTTCGTGGCCAGCTGGGGTTCCGGCTCACCGGTGATCGGCATGCTGGCCGAGTTCGACGCGCTGCCGGGCATCACCCAGGACCGTAGCCCCGAGCCCACGCCCCTGTTCGAGATGCGCGCGGGTCACGCCTGCGGGCACCACCTCTTCGGCGCGGGGTCGGTGGCTGCGGCGCTGGCGGTCAAGGACTGGCTGGCGTCTTCGGGGACGCCCGGCACGGTTCGGCTCTACGGCACACCCGCCGAGGAGGGCGGCGCGGGCAAGGTCTACATGGTG
>JAPPNO010000135.1 GCA_028873845.1 Gemmatimonadota bacterium
GACCTGCTCACCTTCTCGTCACATCCACTGCGCTTCTGCGGCGCAAGCTCCTAGGGAGCGTTGCTGGAGCCTCGTACTCCTTGGCAAGGGCGATGACGGCCCTTCCCTCCTCCCCGTTGCCGAACCCCCATTCGTTACGCAGCTTCCAGTAGGGGACAAAAAAGATCCCACACTGATCGCTCGCCCTTTGGGCGCCCTCGTGTGCCGCCGAGAGGATGCCGTAGCAGGCGTCATCCGTATTCGTCGGCACTGCGTCCCCAAGGTTGTTTATCCAATTGCGTTGCATGGAGTAAACTCATTGGACGTGCGTCGTCCCCCCACCACTGTTCCCATTCTGAGCATTGGGCAGCCGTGCTGGAGGGCACTACCAAGAGTGCGGCGAACAAGGAAACCGTCAAGCCCAGCTTCGTATCGGCTCTCATCGGGGATCCCCCTTACGGATGATCCCGTGGTGCGGATCCATCACCCACTCTCCGTCCAACACCCATTTTCCGTCCTCCAGCCGCCACGGGCTCAAAGCCTCGCTACAGTCCTCTTCCAGCTCCCCGACGCTCCAGCCGCCGCTTTCCAGCGGCTCCAGCGGCATACTGTACACGCAACCGGGTCGTATCCCCCCGTACCCAATCTGAATTCCGGGTGATCCCCGCTGTCCTCGTGCGTCCCGCCACCAGTACCAGAAGCCATGGATCACCCCGGGAACATGTGGCATAGAGACGGCGCTCTCTGGAAGGCCCGGCCATGCGGGATAGGCGATTCCGGCTTCACCAACGTACGCCTCGATCGCCTCCGCAAACTCCGGGTTTGAGGGCAGCAGTCCTGTCCAGCTCTCTTCCCGCACCCTGATGTCCGCAGGGTCCTCGCCCACATGCGCCGCGAAGGTCTCGACGATCTCCCGGCCCAAGTTGTAGCCGGGAGGCTCAAGCCCTCCGCCTTCGCAACCCGCGCCGACGGCGAGTAGCGCGACGATGGTTGGCAAGCGTCTTGCTCTCATGGGTTCCTCCTTTTGTGAAGTGTCGGGGTGACCAGCGACCCCCGACCGCCAGCCACCCGCCCGCGCCGGAATTGGCGGGACCGGTCGCACGGTTACAGTGCCCCGGTTGTCGCCGCAAGGGGGGCTGCTGTCGCACACCTTTGCGGGGACAGGGCTGCTGTCGCACACACACCTGATCGATACCTTGACATTAGGTGTTGTGCGGTTGTACTCTGAAATATAGAGTACTCTGTAGTCGCAAGATGAGTCAACCCGGAAACCGGAGGAAACCCGACACCATGCCCGACCCCGCTCCGACCGCCCGCCCGGAAGACGACCTCGCCTTCATCCGCCGCGTCATGGAGGGCGCACGGGAGACCGCTTCGGATGGCAGCGGCCACCTCATCCTCTGGGGTTGCCTGCTGGCGACCGCCCAGACTCTGACCTATCTGGTCCGCCACGGTGAGATGGCCGTCCCGGTCACCGTCATCTGGGCCGTGACGGTCGGAGTCGGCTTCGCCGGCTCGTCCCTCCTCGGAAACCGCAACCTGAAGCGGGCTCCGGTCAACTCACTGGTGAACCGGATTCTGTCGTCGATCTGGATCGGATGCGGGCTTTCCCTGTCACTCATCGGCTTCCTCGGCCAGGGATTCGGGGCCCTGCCGCACCAGGTCGCGCCCGGAATCGAGGCCGTCGTCATCGGCACTTCGTTCTTTGCCTCGGCGATGCTTCCCAACCACGCGATCTACTGGCTGCTCTCGGCCGCGTGGTGGATCCTCGGAGGCGCGCTGCTGGTCCGGCCGTCTCCGGTATCTAACCTGGTGATCGCCTGCGGGCTGGTCCTGTTGATGGTGGTGCCCGGGGTGGTGCTCCGGGCCCGGCGGGGCACGTCCTTCCGGCTCCACCTCGTCGCATGAAAACCTACGACTACCGCCAGTTCGACCCGCTGGTCCACTCGCGGATCCGGCTTTCGGTGCTGGCCATCCTCGTCAGCGTCGACGACGCCGAATTCACCTATCTGCGCGACCAGGTCCGCGCCACCGACGGCAACCTCGGCGCCCACCTGCGCAAGCTCGAGGACGGCGGATACGTGCAGGTGACCAAGCACTTCGTGAATCGGAAGCCCCACACGCGGTACCGCGTCACCCGGGCCGGACGCGACGCGTTCCGCAAGTACGTGGACAACCTGGAGCGGCTGCTGCATTCGGCGCCGAAGGATCTCGAAGGAAAGGCGGCGGGGTGAGGTGGTGATCCGCGACAAAGGCGTGCGTGCCGCGGTTTGCCTGGCAGGGCTCGCGACATCCCTCTCGCCGGTGGGGCTCACCGGCCAGGACCCCTCCGCCGTCACCGGCAGCGTCCGCGATCTCGCAGGCCGCCCACTCGCCGGTGCGGACGCCTTCCTCCTGGAGACCCTCGAAGGCGCCCCCACGGACTCGGCGGGCGTCTTCCGTTTCGCTTCCGACAGGAGAGGCCAGGCGACGCTGGTGGTTCGACAAGCCGGCTATCTCGAAGTCCGCCGCACCGTCGAGCTGCCCCTCTCGGGCCCCGTCTCGGTCACGATGCAGCTGGCCCCCGTCACCCTCGAAGCCATCACGGTCGAAGCGGGAACCTACCGGCTCGGAAACCTTCCGGACGTAACGCTGGACGAACTGGAAGTCGTTCGCACACCGGGTGCCGCCGCCGATCCCTTCCGCGCGATTCAGACCTTCCCCGGACTGCAGAGCGTGGGCGAGGGGGCGGGGCTGTTCGTGCGCGGCGGCGATCTCTCCGAGACCCGGGTGCTGCTCGACGGCGCGACGGTTCTCTCACCCTTTCGCCTCGACACCGACCGCACCATCTCGTTCGGCCGCTTCGACCCCTTCGCGCTGCGGGGCATCCGGTTCTCGGCCGGCGGTTTCGGCGCGGAGTACGGAGACGCGCTATCGGCGGTCGCGGACCTCGAGAGCGTCGACAAGCCGGCGGAGAGTGAACTCGGTGTGACGGCCGCTATCGGGGCCCTGTCGGCGGGGCTGTACCTCGATCTGTCGGAGGGGGCGGGGGTGCGGCTGACGGCAACCCGCACCGACACCGAACTGCTCATGCGCATGACGGGAAGGAGGGACGAGTTCGACGAAGTCCCCCGGTCCAGCGATCTCAGCGGCGGCGGGCAGTGGAAGTACCGCGAAGGAGGCGCCCTCAAGGCCTTCGGGCTCGTTCAGACGGACCACGTCGGGGTGCGGATCGACGACCCCGGGCATTCGGGCATCTACCGCTCCGACGGGCGCGCCGACCTCTTCTCGCTGTCGGGTCTCGAAGATTTCGGCGGACCCGGCGTATCGTGGGGGCTGGCGACCAGCGGCTCGCGCAAGGACGAGGACTTCGGCGCCTTCCGGCTGGAGCGCGAGGACCGGCTCACCCAGGCGCGCGCAAAGGTCGAAGTGCCGCTGGCGCGCGGCGCCTCGCTGGCTGTGGGAACCGGGCTGGAGCACCGCACCGCGGACATCGCGGGATCGATCCCTACCCGTTCGCACGACAATGCGCCCGGTGCGTCCACCACCGTCTTCTCCAGCGACGAGTCCGGCACGCGCCTCGGAGCCTTCGGCGAAATCGAACTCCAGCCCTCGAACGCACTGCGCTTCCAACTGGGAATGCGCGCCGACCGCTCCACCCTCACCGGACGCGTCACCGGCGACCCCCGCCTGTCCGCCTCCTGGCGCCCGACCGGACACCTCACCCTGACCGCCGCGTGGGGTGTGCATCACCAGGTCCCCGATCCCCTGCTCTACGCGCCGGCGCTGGGAGATCCCACGCTGCCGTCCATGTCCGCCCGCCATCTCATCGGCGGCGCGACCTGGGACGACGGGACGCGCCTCATCCGCGTCGAGGCCTACCGCAAGCGCTATGACGCGCTCGCAGCGCGGACCCGCGAGGGCATCACCCGCGGGGGCGGAACCGGCACGGCCACGGGGGTCGACCTCTTCGCCAAGGAGGAGTTCGCCATCCTGGGCCTCGACGCACGGTTGGCCTACAGCTTCATCCGCTCCGAGCGCACCGACCCGGACAGCGGCGACCTGGCACCGTCGCCCTTCGACGTGACCCACACGCTCAACGTCGTGTTGAACCGCGGCTTCGGGAGCTGGCTGGAGACCGGCGTCGCCTACCGCGCCGCAACCGGTGCCCCCTTCACACCCGTCCTCGGCGCGACCCTCGACCCGGACCGCAACCTGTGGCACCCGGTCCATGGAGCGCCCATGTCCGAGCGGCTGCCCACCTACACCCGGCTCGACCTGTCCGCCACCGTGCTCAGGAGCTTCTGGGCCCGCAACCTCACTGTCTTCTTCGTCTCGATCATGAACTCGCTCGACCGGCCGAACGTGCGCGACTACCGCTACAGCGCGGACTACTCCGAGCGCATCCCCCTCAGGACCCCGTTCCCCCGCACCATCTACTTCGGGGTGACGACCAACCTTCCCTTCTGAACCGCAAACCCAAGGAGAAACAAATGCTTTTTGCACGAACAACGGCGCATGGCTTCGCCGTGCTGGCCTTCACGCTCATCGCACCCGCCTTCCCCAACCTCACGGCCCAGGAGCTGGACCCCGTCAACATCGCGGAACGCCTCCGTGCGGGCCTGTACGAAGCCGACATCACCGGCGACGGCGAGGCCCTCGCCCGGATGGAGACCCTGGCACGCCGAGCGGTGACCGCCTTCCCGGACGACGCGCTCATCAGTCACTACCTGGGCTACGCCCTCTATCGCCTCGCGGGCCCGGCGATGGAGACGGACGCGGACGGTGCGCTCGCCATTCTCGCCGAAGCTCAGTCGTTCCTCGAACGCTCGATCGAGATCGAGCCGATTCCCGAGTCGCACGCGTTGCTGTCTTCCGTGCTGGGGATGCGGATCGTCAGCGAGGCGGATGCCATGACGCTCGGAATGCAATCGGGCGTCGAAATGGGCCGCGCCAGGGCTCTCGGGCCGCAGAACCCGCGAGTTCGGCTGCTGGAGGGAATCGCGGCTTTCCATACCCCGGAAATGTGGGGCGGCGGCCACAGGGCGGCACTCGGCCATTTCCAGGCCGCGATCGAACTCTTCGCCGAGGACCAGCCGGAGGCACCGCTCCCCGCGTGGGGACACGCGGAGGCGCATGCGTGGCTGGGGCAGTCGTATTCGGCGCTCGGGAAGGTGAACGAGGCGCGCGCGGCGTACGAGCGGGCGCTGGAGGTTGCGCCCGCATACGCCTGGGTGCGGGATTTCCTGATGCCCGGATTGGGAAGGTAGTCCGGTAGGGCCCGCTCCGGACTGGGGAAATTCGCGACCCGGGCACGCCCCCACAATTCCCAGAGCGCCGTTGCGGCATACGCCCATGACACCCTACTATCGGTCCCGGCGCACCCCGTTGCAATGATTCCCAACGGCGAGGAGATCGATATGACCTGGTCCCGCAGAGACTTCCTGCGCACCGGCTCGGCCTTCGCGGCGGCCGGCCTGGCCGGCTTCGACCCGCGGATGCTGACCGACCCCGCCCTGGCCGCGCACCGCTACCGCCCCTTCCGGCCCCTCCTCGGCAACCCCGATGCGCGCGCGATCGCGGCGGCCGCGCTGGATGCGGCGAACGCCGCGGGGGCACGCTACGCGGACGTGCGTGTCGCCAGCGGGGCCACGCGCAGGACCATCGTTGTCGACCGGGGCGTCTCGACCCAGGCGATCGAGGGGCAGTTCAACTTCGGGGTGCGCGTGCTGGTGGACGGGGCGTGGGGTTTCGCGTCGTCCACCATCGTGACCGAGGAGGAGGCGGCGCGCGTCGCCCGGCTCGCCGTGCGCCAGTCGTCGCTGAATCCCTGGGGGAAGCAGCGCACGCTCGAGCTGGCGCCCGCGCCGGTCGTGGCCGACGGCGAGTGGGAGACACCGATCGACCAGGATCCCTGGAGCTACTCCATCCAGGACCAGCTGGAGCTTCAGATCGAGGCCAACGAGGCGATCATCAAGGTCGGCGAGACCTCGGGCCAGGCGGAAGTCCAGGCCTTCTCGTGGTTCGAGTTCTCGAAGGCCGATGTCGTCTTCGCGTCGAGCGAGGGTTCGTACATCACTCAGCGCTTCCACAACTTCGGCAACGTCTATTCTGCCAGCGCGCTCTCGGAGGACCGCGAGCGGTACGGCTCTAGCGTCCCGGAATCCTTCCGTACGGGGGGCTACGGCTGGGAGGCGATCGACGGCATCCCCTTCGCGCAGGACGCGGAGCAGGCGGTGGCCGACGCCATCATGATGATGAATGCGAAGGACCCCGACGTGGGGCGCTACGACCTGGTTCTCGACTCGTCAGCGGTGGCGGCAGCCTTCAATTCCTCGATCGTGAACGCGCTCGAATTCGACCGGGTGCTCGGCTACGAGATGCACGCGGGCGGGACGAGCTACCTCGCCCCGCCGGAGGAGGTGCTGGGCCAATACTCCTACAACAACCCGATGCTCAACGTGCGGGCCACGGGGTCGGCGCCGCGGGCCGGCGGGATGTACATGTGGGACGTCGAGGGCGTGGCGCCCGCCGACTACCAGCTCATCAGGGAAGGGGTCGTGGTCGACTACTTCACGACCCGGGAGTTCGCGCCGCAGCTGGAGTGGTGGTACCGGCAAAACGGAATGCCGGTCGAGTCCCGGGGGACAGCCGGGTCGCAGGGGTCCGTCCTGATCCAGGTGGTGGCGCCGAGCATCGCGATCATGGAACCGGGCGAGGAGGACGTGACCATCGAAGAGATGATCGCCGAGACCGAGGACGGCATCTACATCCACCGCGGCGGCTTCGCCTCGGTCGATCCCCCCATGCTCAACATGTCGTTCTCGGCGGGCGGGATGGCCCACGAGATCCGGGACGGCAAGCTCGGCGAACCGATCAGTGAACCCAATTTCCTGGCCCGGACCCCCGACTTCTGGCGTTCGATGGACATGATCGGAGGCGCGGGCACCTTCGGCTACCAGGGTGGCGGAACGGGCAAGGGGGATCCGTTCCAGCAGATCGGGCGCACCGTGGGGGCGCCGGCGGCGCGGTTCCGCGAGGTCAACGTCTTTACGTACTCGTGGTGACCGTGCGATTCGTTGCATCGGCACTACCGCCGGTCTACACTGGAAGGTCTTTGGCATCACTCCGGAAAGGGAGGACTGTGACATGACCTGGTCCCGAAGGGACTTTGTACGAACGGGTTCGGCCGTCGCGGCGGCCGGGCTGTTCGGCTTCGATTCGACCTGGCTCGCGGACCCGTACGAGGCGGCGCGCAAGTACCGCCCGTTCCGGCCGCTTCTCCAGGACCCGGATGTTCGTGCGATCACGGCGGCCGCGCTCGATGCGGCAAAGAGCGCAGGTGCACACTACGCGGATGTGCGCGTGGCAAGCGGGGCGACCCGCAGGACCATCGTGCAGAACCGCCGGGTGGGAACGCAGGTGATCGCCGGTTCGCTCAACTTCGGCGTGCGCGTGCTCGTGGACGGGGCGTGGGGCTTCGCATCGTCGACGATCGTCACCGAGGAAGAGGCGGCCCGGGTGGCGCAGCTCGCGGTGCGCCAGTCGTCGCTGAACCCCTGGGGCAAGACGCGCACGCTGGACCTCGCTCCGGCCCCGGTGGTGGACGATGGCCAATGGGAGACTCCGATCGACGCCGACCCCTGGAACTACAACATCCAGGACCAGCTGGAGCTTCAGTTGGAGGCGAACGAGGCGATCATCAAGGTCGGCGAGGCGCGCGGGATGCCCGGCGTCACCGCGTTCTCCGATTTCCTCTTCGGCAAGAGCGACGTCGTGTTCGCGTCGAGCGAGGGGTCGTACATCGCGCAGCGCTTCCACGGTTTCGGCAACACCTACCTCGCCCAGGTCATGTCGGACGACCGCATGAACTTCGGCTCCAGCAGCCCGGAATCGTTCAGGACGGGCGGCTACGGCTGGGAGGCGATCGACGGGGTCCCGTTCGCGGCGGACGCCGAGCAGGTCGTGGACGACGCAATCATGAAGATGAACGCGAAGGAGCCCGATGTCGGGCGCTACGACCTGGTCCTCGACTCGTCCGCGGTGTCGTCGGTCTTCAACGCTTCGATCGTGAACGCGCTCGAGTTCGACCGCGTGCTCGGCTACGAGATGCACGCGGGCGGGACCAGCTACCTCGCGCCGCCTGAGGAGGCGCTGGGGCAGTTCTCCTACAACAACCCGAAGCTGAACGTGCGGGCCACGGGGTCGGCGCCCCGGGCCGGCGGCATGTACAGGTGGGACGTGGAGGGGGTGGCGCCCGCCGACTACCAGCTCATCCGGGAGGGGGTGCTGGTCGACTACTTCACGACCCGCGAGTTCGCGCCGCAGCTGGAGTGGTGGTACAGGCGCAACGGCATGCCCGTGGAGTCCCGGGGCGCGGCCGGGTCGGCCGGATCGGTGGTCATCCAGGTCGTGGCACCGACCATCGCGATCATGGACCCCGGCGAAGAGGACGTCACCGTCGAGGAGATGATCGCCGAGACCGAGGACGGCATCTACATCCACCGGGGCGGCTTCGGCTACGTGGATCCGCCCATGCTCAACCTGCAGTTCTCGGCGAGCGGGATGGCCCACGAAATCCGCGACGGCAAGCTCGGCGAAGCCCTCAACCGTCCCGCGTTCCTGGCCCGAACCCCCGACTTCTGGCGCTCCATGGACATGATCGGAGGCCAGAGCACCTTCAGCTACCAGGGCGGCGGGACCGGCAAGGGCGATCCGTTCCAGAACATCGGACGCACGGTGGGAGCGCCGGCGGCCCGGTTCAGAGAAATCAACGTCTTCACCTACGGGAGGCGGTCATGAGCAAGCGAAACAACACGACCACGCCGGCCAGGGCCAGCACGGCCAGAATCCTCTCGAAGGACGAGGCCATGGCGATCGCACAGAAGGTGCTCGACTTCGCGGATCCGAGCGCGGACACGGTCGTCAACGTGCAGTTGAGCAACGCGCAGAACTCCCGTTTCTCGCGCAACGAGATCACCACGCAGCTCGACGCGTCGCTCGGCCAGGTGACGGTCACCTCGATGATGAACGGCAAGACCGCCAACGGGGTCACCCAGCGCTTCGACGACGACGGGCTCCTGGAGGCCGTGCGCTGGGCCGAAGAGGCCACGCAGGACGGTCCCGGCGAGCACGGGACGAGCCGCCTCATCCAGCCGCGCACCTACCCGGTCCCTCCCGGCCTGTGGTCGGAGGCGAGCCGCGCGGTCGACATCGAGGACCGCATCCAGAGGGCGGTGAGCGCGATCGAGGGGACCGACGGCTACGTTTCGGCGGGCACGGTCGACCTGAACGTCGCGTCGATGCTGGTGGCGAACTCGGCCGGCCTGGTCGGCTACTGCCGCAGCACGAACGGCTCCCTCTCCCTCACGGCCCGCACGAGCGACAACACGGGGTCGGGCTGGGCCGGCAAGGCGATCTACGACTTCAACGATCTGGACGGCGGCGCAATCGCGAACCGGGCCACCGACAAGGCGGACCGCTCCCGCGAGCCGCAGGCTATCGAACCGGCGCGCTACACGGTCATCCTGGAGCCGGACGCCTACGCGCAGATGATCTTCCTCATGATGCAATACCACATGGATCTGCAGTCCGCCGAGGCGGGGTTCAACGTCTGGGCGGCCCCGAACGGGGAAACCAAGATCGGGCAGCAGGTCTTCGACGACCGGCTCTCGTTCGTGTCGGATCCCATGGACGCTGCCGGACCCTTCTGTCCCTTCAACCCGGTGGGCGTGCCGTTCGACCAGACCTATTGGGTCCGGGACGGCATCCTCCGCGAACTCAGCTACGGGGACGATGTCGCGCAGGAGCGCGGCCGGGACTATCCGCTGGCGAACCCGGTCGCGGTGCGGCTGCAGCCCAGGGACGGAACGACGCTGATGACCCTCGACGAAATGATCGCGACCTGCGACCGGGGCATCTACGTGACCCGCCTGACCACGGGGTTCGCCGACTTCCGGCGGCTGGTCTTCACCGGCGTGACGCGCGACGGGACCTGGCTGGTCGAGCGCGGCAGGATCACCCGGCCGATCGCGAACATGCGCTACGTGGATTCACACATGTTCTTCCTGAACAACCTGGAAGCGATTGGAGCGCCCGTGCTGACCGCGGGCGGCAGCTTCGTGCTTCCGCCGGTCCGGTCGCGCGACTTCAACTTCACCGCGATCGCCGATGCGGTCTGAGGCGGCGGTGATTCCAGGTCCGGGAACGACAGCGGAGGCATCGGGGGACGGGGCAAAGGGCGCTCCGGCCACCGGCATGTCCAGAGACGAGCTACTGGCGGGCGTGACACGGCTCAAGGGAGAGGTGGGCAAGGTCATCGTCGGGCAGGAACAGGTGATCGAGGAGGTCCTGCTCGCGATCCTGGCCGGTGGGCACGCGCTCCTGGTGGGTGTTCCGGGGCTGGCCAAGACGCTCCTGATCCAGACGATTTCAAGGGCCATGTCGCTCGACTTCCGGCGGATTCAGTTCACGCCCGACCTCGTTCCGAGCGACATCACGGGTACCGAGGTGATGGAGGAGGACACGGCCACGGGACACCGCGCCTTCCGGTTCGTCCCCGGCCCGATCTTCGCCAACATCATCCTGGCCGACGAGATCAACCGCGCGCCGCCGCGCACCCAGGCGGCCATGCTCGAGGCCATGCAGGAGCGCCACGTGTCGGCCGGTGGCGAGACGATGGACCTGCCCCGCCCCTTCTTCGTCCTGGCCACTCAGAACCCGATCGAACAGGAGGGGACCTACCCGCTTCCGGAGGCGCAGTTGGACCGGTTCCTCTTCGACATCCGGGTGGGGTATCCGTCGCAGGGGGAGGAAGTGGGGATCCTCAGGGCGACCACGGCGGTGGGCACCGCCGACATCGAGCCGGTGCTGGACGGACCGGGACTGCTGGCGCTCAACCACCTCATCCGCGAGGTGGCCGCGCCGGAGCCGGCGCTCGAATACGCGGCCGCGCTTGCCCGCGCCACCCGCCCGGCCCAGCCGGAAGCACCGGAGCTGGTGCGGCAGTACGTGCGCTGGGGGGCGGGTCCGCGCGCGGGGCAGGCGCTGATCCTGGGCGGCAAGGCGCACGCGCTTCTTGACGGACGGCTGAACGTGTCCCCCGAGGACATCCAGCGCGTGTTGCACCCTGCCATGCGCCACCGGGTGCTACCCAACTTCGCCGCCGAGGCCGAGGGGATCACGATCGAGCACGTCATCGACCACCTCGTCGAAGCGGTCCCCCCGCCGAAGAGCCGCATCCCGGCGTAGCGGCACATGTCAGCGGCAACGGCTGCAACAGGCTTCGCGCGGCCCGCGAATGAGGTCCCCCCGGGCCGCTGGCAGGCGGGGGCCGGATGTCCATGAACGCCGCCGACGGAGCGCTCCTCGACGCGGTGCGTTCGCTGCGCTGGCCCGCCATGCGCAAGGCCCCGGCGGGGCTCGCCGGGGACCACCGGTCGTGGATGCGGGGAATCTCGACGGAGTTCGAGGACTACCGCGCCTACCGGCCGGGCGACGAAGTCAGCAAGATCGACTGGAAGCTCCTGGCCCGGCGTGACCGCGCCTACATCCGTCTCTCCACCGAGCAGACGGTGCTCCCCACCATGATCGTCCTCGACGCGTCGGCCTCCATGGCCTTCCCGGCGGCCACCCTGGAGAAGTGGCACTTCGCCCGCCACATCGCCATAGGCCTGGCCTCGGCGGCCCACACCGGCCGCGACCCCGTGGGCATCGCGGTCGCGACCGCGCACCCCGGCGGCCACTATCTCCCGGCACGAACCCGGCGCGGGATCGTCCACCAGATCCTCGCGCTCCTGACCACCGTCGACCCGGCCGGCACCCCGCGCCTGGCTCCCGTCTTCGACGCCGTGGCCCACCGGAATCCCCGCGCCCGCATCGCCGTGGTCAGCGACTTCCTGGGAGACGCCGACGAGCTCCTCAACCTGGCCACCCAGCGGTCGGCCGCGGGACGGGAGGTGCATGTAATACACACTATACACACTACCGAAATCTCTCCCCCCACCCGCCCCGCCCTCGTCGTCGATCCCGAAGCGGCCCAGCTCAAACGCCCCCTGACCGATCTGTCGCGCCTCCGCTACCTGGAGAACTTCGGCGCCTGGCGCGAACGGCTGGCCCGGGACTGGCGCATGGCCGGCGCGTCGTACACCGAGGTGGTGACCGGCCAGGGAGCGGCCCAGGCGGTGCAGCGGGTCGTGCGTCCCCCCGAGACCGGGAACCGCGCGTGATTTTCCTGGCCCCCGTCTACCTCATCGTCGCGGGCGCCGTCGCGGCCGGGGTCGTGGCGCTCCACTTCCTCTCCACCCGGGAGCCCGACACCGACCTGCTCCCCACGACCCGGTTCATCCCGAAGGTGCCGGTGCAGGCGACCACCATCACCGTCCGCTTCACCGACCCCTGGCTCCTCGTACTGCGGGTACTCCTGATCCTGCTTATCGGGGCCGCGTTGGCACGGCCGCTCATTCATCCGCTCTCGGCGCCGGTGGCACGCATCGCGGTGGTGGACGTGTCGCGGGCGGTGGGGAGTCCGCGCGAGCTGGCGGACAGTGCGCGGGGGTATGTGGAGGGGGCGGCGGCGGTGGTGTTCTTCGACCGCGAGGCGCGCGAGGTGGGGAGCGTAGCGATGGATTCGCTGGAGGCGCTGGCGGAGGGGACGGCGGGGTCGCCGGGAGCGGGCGGCGAAGCGGCGCGGGGAGCCTCGGGCGAGGCTCCGGGGTCGACCCGCGCCGAGAAGGGGTCGCTGTCCAGCGCTCTGATCACCGCGCTCCGCACCGCGTCGAGGCTGCGCGACGGGGCGGATTCCCTGGAGCTCGTCGTGATTTCGCCCTTCGCGCGCGAGGGGCGGGACGCCGCGACGGAGCGGATCCGGGCGTTGTGGCCGGGCCGCATCGAGGTGGTGAGGGTGGGGGGGGTGGGGGCCCCGGAGGGGTTGCCGGCAGGAACGCGGACTGTGGCCATCGACCCGGCGCCGCCCAGGCAGGCCTCGCGCGTCCGCGTGGAGTGGGCCGACTCCGCCGCTTCCGAGCTCTGGACCGAGCGCGAGACCCCGGACACCATCGCCGGAGTGCGCGCGAACGAAGCCGTCATGGTCTACCCCTTCGTGCGCCGCTGGCAGCCCGCCGCCGCCACGCCCTCCGCACTCCCCACCGACGCCCGACCGGCCACCGTCCCTGCCGGCGACACCCGCGTCTACGCCCGCTGGATGGACGGCGAGCCGGCCGCCTTCGAGCACACCACCGCCGACGGCTGCGTCCGCTCCATCGCGATCCCCCTCCCCACCGAAGGCGACGCGATCCTGCGTCCCGCCTTTCAGCGTTTCCTGGCCGGCCTGGACGCCCCGTGCGGCGAGCCGGGCGACCCCACCCCCCTCTCCGACGAATTCCTGACCGCCTTCGCGGGTGACGGGCCACTCGCCCCGGCGTCCGAAATCGGGCGCCAGGTGCAGCGGGTGACGCCCGCCGTGCCCTGGATCCTCGCGCTGGCCCTGCTGGTCGCACTCGCCGAGCACTGGGCCAGGCGACGGCTGGCGAAGGGGTCCGACAAGGGACCCGCGAGCGGCCGCCCGCAGCGTGGGAATCGCGGGGGCGCGGCCGGTCGCAAGAGGAACAGGAGAGCGGCATGACGGCCCTTCGGCAGCCGGTCCGGCGCACACGGAAAAGCGGCATCACGCCCCTCCGGAAGCTCCGGCGCACGAGGAGAACGGCATGACACCCCTCCAGCAGGTTCAGCGCACCAAGCGGGGACTGGGTCTCGTCACAACCCTCACCGCCCTCTCCCTGGGCGCGGGCGTCACTTTCGGGGTCCTCGTGGCCGCGATGCTTCTCTCCCTGGCCCTCCCCCTCCCCCCCGGCGTCCGCCCGGCGATCCTCCCCGCGGCCATCGCGGCGGGGCTGGCCACCCTCATCCTCCTCCTCTGGCGCCACCGCTTCGTCTGGTCGGTTCCGCGCGTCGCGCTCTGGGTCGAGGAGTGCGCCCCGGAGCTTCGCTACGCCCTCGTCACCGCCATCGACCCACGCTACGCCGACCGGTTCGCCGTGCGTCTCGCCCCGATCATCGCCCGGGTCGATCCCGGCGCCTTCGTCAGGCGGGCCGCGCTTCGATCACTCCTCCCGGCCACCCTCCTCCTCCTCGCCACCGGCGTCTCCTACTCTGCCGTCCCGCAGAACTGGCGCACCGCGGTCGTCGGATCGGGGCTGGACGTGACAGCCGAAGTCACCGAGATGCCCAGCCGCCTGGACGCGCTCCGCGGATCGGTCACCCCGCCCGCCTACGCCCGGCGCAGCGGCTTGCGCCGCGAGGAATTCGACGATCCGGCGACCATTGCCGGCCTCGCCGGCAGCACCGTGGACCTGCACGGCGATGGCATCCCCGACGGGATCGAGATCCTGCTCGGCGAGACCCCCCTGGACGCCGCCCCGGAGGGAGACGACGGCTGGCAGTCCGCCTTCACCCTGCCCGATTCCGCCGTGGCCCTCGAACTCAGGGACCGTCAGTACCAGCGCCTGGTGGTGATCGATCCGCGGCGGGACGCGACGCCGTCGGTCGAATTGCTGCTTCCCATGCGGGACACCACCGTGCGAGTCATCGAGGGCGACATCGAACTCCACGCGCGGATGAGCGACGACATCGGGCTCGGCGGCGCCTTTTTCGAGTCGATCGTGACGATGGGACAGGAGGAGGGACACATCACCTTCCGCCGCGACACGCTCGGGCGCGAGGAGCTCGACAACGCCCGGAGCGGGGAGATCTCGCTCACCCTGCCCCTTGCCCATTTCCGGCTCGAGGAGGGCGACATGCTCTCGCTGCGCGCCGTCACCTTCGACAACAACACGCTTTCAGGCCCAAGCTACACCACCTCGGAGACGCGTGTGCTGCGCCTCGCGACCTCGTCGGAGTACGACTCGCTCGCCATCGAAGGCGCACCCCCGCCCGACGACAGCCTCTTCGTGAGCCTTCGCTTCATCATCCAGCTCACCGAGGAGATCCACGCCGAGAGACGCACCATGCCCCGCGACCTCTTCGTGGATTCGGCCCAGTCGATCGGGATCCAGCTGCGGCGCGTCATCCGCACCGTCGAGCTGATGCAGCGGGAGTGGACGATGGAGGGCGTCTTCGAACCCAATCCGCTCCTGGCGGAGGCTCACGAAGCGCTCTGGGAGGGCGCGCGCGCCCTGTACATAGCCGAAACCGGAGAGGCGTTGCCGCCCATGTGGGCCGCGCTCAAGCTCCTGCAGGAGTTCGCCCTGACCGAACGGTACTATTTCCGCGGCCAGCCGCCCGAGCTCATCGTCAACCTCGGGAGGGTCCGCATGCAGGGAAAGGACACCGGGTACGCCGCCCCGCGTGCCCGGCGGGAGATGTCCGGCGAAAAACGGCGGGAACTGCTGGCCGGCTACGTGGAGTCCGTGCGTCTGCTGGAGGCGGCTCCCGACAGCGCCATGAACACGCTCATGCGCATGCAGGTGGAGGCGTTGCGTGAATTCCCCGACCTGGCGTCCGTGCTGGGGGAAGCCGTGGCGGCCATCCGGGCCGGTGAGGATGCAACCGCGTCGCTCGCCGAGGTGCGGCGTTCGCTCGAGGGCAGGACCATCGTCAGGAGGAGACTCACATCCTGGAGTGCACTATGGGAGAGACGTTGATAACCCATCCCTGGGCCCGCGCCCGGAGTCCCCGTGCCTTGTCCCCATCCGCCACCCGCGTCCCCCACAGCGCGGACCACCACCACACATCCCCCGACCTCCCTCTCCCAGCCGAGGAGTTCCGCTGGACCTCGGTCCAATACGAGGTGGGCGACTGGGAGAGCGGCCTGCAGATTGTGGGCAACCTCATCGACACGATCGCCCGTTACACCGTTCTGCCGGTGGCGCCGCGCGGGAGCATCGTGCCGCTCGGGAGCCGGCAGATCTTCGAGCACCCCTTCGTGTGGTTCACCGGCCACTTCCCGCTCGCCTTCACCGAACAGGAACGGGCAAACCTGCTCGACTACGTCGACCGGGGCGGGTTCATCGTCATGGACGACCACAACCACGACATCGACGGTGAATTCCACAAGACCGCCCACGAGGAGATTGCCAGGACATTCGGGTCGGAGGCGCTCCAGGAGATCCCGAACGATCACGAGCTCTACACCAAGTTCTTCGAGTTCGACCGTGGGCCGCCCGCAACCTCCCACGAGCTGAACGGCTGGGGTGACAACCTCCTGCACAGGCACCTGTACGGCGTCTTCCGCGGCGAACGCATCTCACTCCTCTACAGCAGCAAGGACTACACGTCCGAGTGGTCCTTCGGCCCCGACACCAAGCGATTCATGGCCGTCGATCCCACCCGCTTCGGCGTCAACCTGGTCGTCTATGCCCTCACCAGCTGACCCCCCGGCCCGGCCCCCCTCGCGGGAAGAGCCCGGCGCACCCGGGACCTCCCCACCCCACGCGCCCCGCGACCCCGGCCTCGAGGCCGCCATCCGTCTGCGTCACCGGCTCCGCCTCCTCTTCGAGCGCACCACGCGCGCGGCATCGCTGGCGCTGATCGTCCTGCTCATCGGCCACGCGATCTATTCGCTGCGCGAACGCCCGTCGCTCCGCGCGGACGGCGCCGCCGTCGAGGATGCCCTCGCGCGCTGGAGCACCAGCGAGTCCCCGCGCCGGATCCACGCGGCCCTCGATTCGATCCCCGAGCCGCACATGCGCGACTGGATCGCGGCCTTCCCGGGTGCGGGCACCGAGGCCAGCTGGGACGGGCAGGTCCCTGCGCCGAGCGCCGTGAGCGTGGAGCCGGTGGCCGATCCGCGAAAGCCGTCGAAGGTGTGGGTCGCGGCCCGGCCCGGAGCGCGCGTCGAGCTGCGCGACGAACTCGGCGCGCTGGACAGCACCACCGCCCAGGGGTTCGGCACCGTCTTTGTCCTGCCCCGTCTGGAAGGCCGCCTGCAGGTGAGCATCGACGGAAACGGACTCGCCACCAACGACCTGCAGGACTCCGTCTCGATCAGGTCGGCGCTGGTCGTGGCCATGGCGGGATGGGAAGGGAAGTTCATCGCCGCGGCGCTCGAGGAGCGCGGCTGGCAGGTCGACGCGCGCTTCGCCGTGGCGCCCTCCGGGGATGTCGAACAGGGAGCCGGGCAGGTCCGCCTCGACACCGCCCGCTACTCCTTCGTGGTGGCGGTCGACTCGGTGATCAGGCGTTACGCCGACCAGCTGCCGCGGTACGTGAGGCAACAGGGCGGCGGGCTCATCGTGGTGGGCGAAGCGTCCTCCGTGCCCGCGCTCGCGCCGCTGCTGCCCGCCCGCTGGGGCATCCCGAGCCGCGCGACGGACTTCAGGCCGGAGACCGCCGACGATCCGCGCCGGTCCTTCGCGCTGGGAGATCTATACAACCTGAAGGACCGCGCCATGGTCCTGGAGACCCGCGAGGACGACGTGGCCGTGGCGGGCTGGCGGGTCGGGGACGGGCGGGTCATCCAGATCGGCTATGTGGGCACGTGGCGCTGGCGGATGGCCGGCCTGGCCGAGGACGCTGTCGAGGCTCACCGCCTGTGGTGGTCGGCGCTGGCGAGCGGCGTGGCGTTCGCGCCGCGGTTCGATCGGCGAATCACCGGACAGGTGGAGCCGACTCCGCTCGCGACGCTGGTCGAGAGGATCGGGTCCCCCGCCCCGCGGGACCTGGAACTCGCGGGGATACTGGACGATCCGCGGCTGCTCCCTCTCCTGTTCGGGTTGCTGGTGGGACTGCTGATGCTGGAGTGGGCGTCGAGGAGGTTGCGTGGGGCGGGGTAGGCGGTCGCAGATCCTGGTCCAGGTGGCGGGGATCCCGTCGCTGATCGCGCGCAGGGTGCTTTCGCGGCTGCGCGACAAGGGCGTGCCCGAGGAGGTCGTCCCCGCGCAGGCGGTGGACCGTGCTGAGGTTTCCCCGGTTGCTCGATTCGGTGTCGGGGTGAGGGCGGTTGACCCGGCGGGGCGTCCACCCAAGTTTCCGGCGGAGGAACCGTGGTGAACCGCGCAGGACGCGATCCGATACCCGGAAGGGGTGACCGATGACCGACGAGCCGACGAAGATCTCCGCATCCCAGGTCTCGCTCATCCTGCAGCGCGCGGCGGAGATCGACGCCAGCGGCGACACCCTCACGGTTGAGGAGCTGCGCCGCATTGCGGCCGAGGCGGGGATCGATCCCGCGGCGACCGACAAGGCGATCATGGAGATCACGGCCGACGCGGAGCCCTCGGCTGCTTCGGCGGCCCCCGAGCCGGCCACCGTTCCCGCCAAACGGTCAAGCCTGCCGGCCCCCGGATGGATCTTCACGGGCGGCGCGGTGGGCACGGCCCTGGGGTTCCTCACCTCATTCGCGAACGCCAATGTGGGCCCCGGAATGCCGCTGGCGCTGGCCTGGCTGGGATTCGGGGGGACGGTGTTCTACCTGCTTGCGCGCGCCCTCAACAGCATGAAGCGGGGTGCCCAGCTCGACTTCCAGCTCCAGAACCTGGCCGTCTGGTTCGGTGGCGCGGTGGGCGCCTGGGCCACGGACGTGTTGTGGGCCGGCGACGTGTTCGGGATGGCACTCGTCATCTGGCTCATGACCTCGGTGGTCGGCGGGCTGCTGGTGAAGTTCGGGCCGCGCGAGGAGGAGGAGTAGGAGGGTCCTCGGGAGCCTTGAGTGGCGGACAAGCGGGTTGTTCAACGCGACGCCAGCGGTCCCCGAGGGCGGTTCAGTCCGGCTCTACTCATCCCCCACCGCACCCTTGCCACCCACCCCGCCCCTCCCGATCAGCCGCTCGGCAAAGTCCAGCCGCTCTTCCATCAGCGTCAGCCTCTCGTTCATGGTCTCGACCGTTTCGCGAAGGCGGCGATTCTCCTCGTCGGGGGTCCTGGTCTTCTGTAGGACCAGCACATCGAGCAGGGCCCCGAGCCGCTTCATGACCGGACGCAGCAGGATCACCCCGCCAACGGTGAGGATGAAGACGGTGGAGATGATCATCGGCGCGATGAATTCCCATTCCATGGCGTGTTCGATCCCGTGTGGCAATGGATGATGAGCGGACCGGAGTCGGCTCCGAGATGAGGGGTACTACGCTGTCGGGGCCCCGGAGAGTTGCAATTGGAGCGCCTGGCGACGGTCACCCCCGCCAAACCGGCAACGTCAAACAGGTAGGGCCGCCCTCGCACGGCAGGCAAAGCGCATCCGCGACGAAGCAGGTCACCTGGCACCCGGCATTCTTCATGGTCCGCAGCGTCCGCGGGAACCCCGCCAGCGTCAGACACCTGCGCGGCTCCAGCGCCAGCACGTTGACGCTCAATCCGCCCGACGCCACGAACTCCTTCTCGTTCGCGTCCAGGCACTCCATCCCCCGCTCCCGCAACATCCCGTAGAGCGCCACGGGCACCAGCGGCCTGTAGACCAGCGCCAGGTCCCGGTCCAGTGGGCTCATCAGCGACAGCAGGTGCAGGCAGGCCTCGCTTCCCCGCCACACCGGCAGATCGAACGCATGAATCCGGACGCCGAGCGGCCCGAGAATCTCCCCCAGTTGATCGATGCCGGCCTGGTTGGTCCGGAAACCGCGCCCCGCCAGGAGCGTGGACTCGTCGAGCCAGACCAGGTCGCCGCCCTCCGCAGTCCCGGGCTCGGTGATCGTCCCGAGTACGGGGATGTCCAGCCGCTCCCAGAGCGCTTCGTGGAGTGTCACTTCGGGGACGCGCAGCGACTTGGAGGGGCGCAGGACGATCGCGCCGTGCGGCGTCATGAAGGAGGGGTCGAAGACGAAGATCGAGTCCGCCAGGCCGTCGTCCGCGCCGGGGAGCCACTCGATCTCGGCGCCTGCTCGTTCGATGTGGTGTACGAAGAGGTCGTATTGGTGAGCCAACCGGGTGGCGTCCAGCCGCCGGGTGTAGTGCCAGAGCACCGGGTCGGCCTCGAAGGTCGCGCGGCCCGGCCGACGCATTGCGACGCGGCGCAGGGGAGCCACCATGCTCCCGACCCCGAAGTTCATGAGCGTGTGCAGACCTTCGGTTTGTCGGCCACTACGGGGTCAAAGCGGCGGACAAGGAGGGGTGGACCACAACGGGGCGCTATTAGAGGACCAAGCGCAACTCAGCCGACCCTCACCTCCCGGACCAGGGTCCCCCGCTCGAAGCACTCGGGCTTCCGCTCCGCGGGCCCGGGCTCTCCGTCACGCCGCATCTTCTCCCATTTGGCGGGAACCTTTCCTGCAAAGGCGAAGCAGCGGTAGATCGGACTCATCGGCACGTGGTTGCCGACCGACCAGTCCTCTTTCGGCTCCAGCCGTGCCTGCCAACCGTCGCCGGTTCCGCTCAGGTTGAGCACGAGGTAGTACGGCAGGCCGTAGTCGGACAGCGCACCAAAGTCCGCCAGCTCCTCGATCCGGCCGGCGTACTGTCCGGTCCGTTCGCGGTGTCGGTCCTGGGCGGCGACGAGCGCTTCCAGCGCGGCGATCCGGTCCTTCCGGGTCTGTTCGATCCATCCCTTCGTCAGGACGTGGGAGCCCCCGCCGCGCACCTTGACACCGTAGTTCAGTTCGATCCAACGCCAGCAGACGATCTCCACGGACGCGATCTCGTCGCTCCTGCGGACCAGTTCATTCACATCACCGTCGTACACCTCGTGATCGAGCAGAACAACCGAATTCGGCATCCCGGGATCCCCTCCGGGCCTCGCCCCGCACTTGAGCTCGTCGGGTGATGGCGCGAACCCGCCCGCTGGGGCAGCCAGGGCCGACGCGAGGAACATAGTGGTAAGGAGACTGGTCATATTCGTCCTCCTGGCGCTGTTGCCAACCGGAGTGGGTTTCCGGGCGGTTGGGATTCTCCTTTCAATCTTAGGAATGGCGCGTTCGTTCCGGCAACACCCTGCTCGGGCTAGATGCTCCGGCTAGCAGCCCGTGGATAAAGCGGCCCGAGCACCGAGAGCGGCGAGGCGCCGGGCCGACATGTGGTTGTAGTTTCGCATCTTGTTGCGGTGAATGTGGTTGCATGTTCGAC
>JAPPNO010000096.1 GCA_028873845.1 Gemmatimonadota bacterium
GGCGGACCTCCTCGGCCGCGATCTCACCGTCCCGCGACAACGTCTTCCACCCCCGCGCCAGCCGTTCCAGCCGCGCGGCCGAGGTCGACTGCGCGAACTCGAGCAGCGTGGCCTCGGTCTCGGGCTTCGCGACCCGGGTCATGGTGCGCACCTTGGTGTAGGAGAGCTGGCCGCTCTTCATGGCCTCGGCGGTCAGGGGAAGTTCCTCGAGCGCGTGGGCGACCCGAACATTCTCGCGCGCGGCGGCCAGCGTCCGCCCGGTGCGCCAGGCGAGCCATTCGGCGCACGACGTGAAGCTGTCGGCCCATCCTTCGCGCCGGTCGAATTCGGCGACGAGGGTGAGCATTTCGAAGGTGGCGATGTTGATGCGGGCGGCGAGACCGGCGATGCGTTCGCCGAGTTCGAAGAGGTCGTCGGACATGATTCGAGTCTCCTGAAATGACAGTGTGGCAAACGGTTTTCGGTGGGCACGGGTGTGCGCCCCGGGTACAATATATGCAGCGTGATTTCCGCCTCTCAGGACGGCTCAGGACGCGAAAACCGGGGGTCGAGGCAACACAAATGGTTCACGAGGGGCTCGGACTCGATCCTGGGGCCCATGAGGGCCATTGGAGGGCATTCTGGAGGGTGGTCCCGGACCTCGCGAGAGCGAGAATCCAAAACCGTACATAGTCAGATCGGCCTGTCATCGGACGATTTGGGACGCTCATGCTCGAATGGGCCTGGGGATCCGCAAATCGGGACACTCATGCCCGGATAGGGACTCGAAACCGACGCCCGCCCGCCGCCGCGGCAAATCCAGGGACAGCCGCATGCTTGATTGGGACGCCTCGGCTCGATTGACTCCGCTCCCTGCCTGGCGTCATGTCAGTCGAGCACCCGCTCCATCCCCGCCGCGAAGTCGGTCTCGCCATCCGAAAGCCCGCGGATGTTTCACGCGCGGACCGCTAGTCCTCCACCGTGTAGGCGATGCCCCACGCACCCGCGCCCAGGTGGGTGGCGATCACCGGCGTGATCGGCGCCACCAGGATCTCGGCGCCCTCGTAACGACTCGCGAGTTCGCCACGCAGCTGATCCGCCATCTCCGGCGCGGCCGCGTGGATCACCCCGAAGCGCACCTTCTTCGCGCCGGCCGGAATCGCGTCCGCCACCCTGTCCAGGATCATCTTCTTCGCGCGTGTGGCCCCCCTGGCCTTGCCGTACGCCTTCACCGTGCCGTCGCTCGCGAGCCCCAGGACCGGCTTCAGGTCCAGCATCCCTCCCAGCCACCCCGCGAACTGGCTCACCCGGCCCGACGCGATCAGGCGATCGAGGTTGCGCACGGTGAACAGGATGCCCGACTGCTGCCGGACTCTCTCCACCTCGGCGACGATCCCGTCGGCAGGCATCCCCGCCTCGGCCAGTTCCGCCGCCCTCAGCGCCAGAAGCGCGATCAGGATCGAGGCTCCCCGGGAGTCCACGAGCCGGACATCGAGGTGGGGCGCCAGGCGGTTGGCGTTCTCGGCCGAGCGGTAGATCCCCGAGAGCGAGGCCGCCACCAGGATCGCCACCACCACCTCGGCCTCGGTGGACGCCTCTTCAAAGGCGGCGATGAAGTCCCCCGGGGGCGGTTGCGAGGTGGTGGGAAGCGGGCCTCCGCTCTCGAGTTGTGCGTGGAACTCCTCGGCGGTGATGTCGATCCGATCCTTGAGCGTGCGGTCGCCGTCGATGAGCAGAAGCGGGATCATGTGGATTCCGTGTGCCCGGGCGACCGCGTCCGGCAGGTCCGACCCCGAGTCCACCATGACGCCCACGGGTCGCCGAACCGCCATCCCGCGCGCGTCCCGCGCCGCCTCGAACTGGGCCAGCATGTCCTCCGCCTTGTGCGCGACCACCGTGCCGAGGGTCCCGCAGTAGTCGATCGCATCGCCGGGATGGTCGGTGCGCAGGTGAATCTTGAGGATCTCCTCGCTGCGAATGACGAGCAGCTCCTCCGAACCCTCGGCCAGGGCGGCGCGAACCACCTTCTCCCCCGGCAGATCGGGTCCCTCGACGAGGATTTCGGTACAGTAGCGGCGCGAGCCGTGCGTGAAGGGGTGCGCGGCCGCCCCGATCGGCGACCACTCCGGATGCACGTCCTCGGCGGACCCGTCCCCCCCCTCCGCCTCGCCCTCCTCGATCAGCCCCACCACACCCTCGACCATCTCCACGAACCCCTGCGCCCCCGCGTCCACCACCCCCGCCTCGGCCAGCACGGGGAGGAGTTCGGGGGTGCGCGCCAGCGAGGTCCGGGCCGTCTCGCGCATCGCCAACATGGCGTCGGCGAAGTCGGCCGTCCCCTTCGCGCGGCTCTCGTCCACGGCCTTCGAGGCGGAGTCCCTCACGACCGTCAGGATGGTGCCCTCGACGGGGTTCGCGACCGCGGCGTCCAGCGACCTCGCCCCCTCGGTCAGCGCCGTCGCGAACTCCGCCAGCGAGGCGCGGGCGCGGCCCTTCAATCCCCCGGAAAACCCGAGCAGGAACTGGGAGAGCATCATGCCGCAGTTGCCCCGCGCTCCCAGCAGCGCCGACCGCGCCGCGGCCGCCGCCACCCGGTCCACCCGGCGTTCCCGCGACCCGGCCAACTCCCCCGCCACGGCCTCGAGAGTGAGGCTCAGATTGGTTCCGGTGTCCCCGTCCGCCACCGGGAACACGTTGATGCGGTTGAGCTCGGCCTTGCTTCGCCGCCCGCTCCGGCACGCCGCCAGCAGGGCCCGCCGCAGCCGGGGGCCGTCCACGTACGCGATCCTGGACCTGTCGGACATGAACCGCAACCTCCAGACTCAATCCGGTGAAACGGCGTGTGCCGCCGCCGGCAACCGCACGCCGGCATCCTTCACGCTACGGCATCCTTCAGTGGGGCAACAGAGATGACCACACGACTCGCCGACCTGCGGGACGGAGTCGTCCATATCTGGGAGGGTCGGCTGGATGTACCCGACTCCGTCACGGCGGCCGCGCGGTCGCTTCTGTCGCGCGACGAGCGTGCCCGCGCCGACCGCTTCGTCTACGACCGCCACCGGCGCCGCTACACGGTCGCGCAGGCCCACCTGCGCCGGGTGCTGGCCGGACTCACCGGCATTCGACCGGAGAAGATCGGCTTCCGGTTCGGCAAGCACGGCAAACCCTTCCTCCGCACCGGCCCGTCCTTCAACCAGTCCCATTCCGGCGAGCGAATCATGATCGCCGTGTCCGCCCGGGGAAGGCTCGGCGTCGACATCGAGGAGATCCGCGTGGTGAAGTACCTGCTCGCCATCGCCGACAAGAACTTCGGCGCCGACGAGGCCGCGCAACTGCACTCGGCCGCCGGACACGAGCGCCAGGAGCTCTTCTTCCGGCTCTGGACCAGAAAGGAAGCGTTTCTGAAGGCGCTCGGGGTTGGACTCACCCATCCGCTCAGGACGTTCTCGGTAGATCCGTCGCCGGGGGCCGAGCGGGGCCTGCTGCGGGTGGAGGGCCTTGGGGAGGATCCGGCGCACTGGCACGTCGGCGGGGTGCCGTGCGCTCTGGGCGCGAAGGCGGCGCTGGCGGTCGACTGTCCGCGGATTGCGGTCGAGCGGCTGGACTACGACCCCGGGGAGCTCTGACAGGCGGCCGCTTCCGGGGCAGCCGACGCGGGCTCCGCTTCGCAGGCCGTTGGGGCCGAATCGCACGTCGGGACACTCGCGCCGCACGCGCCGCTCTCGCCCGTGCCCGTGGTCGCGTTCGAACAGATCGCGCCGTTCACGTAGCAGGTATGGCAAGCCGATTCGCAGAGGCTGGCGCTCATGCCCACCGCTTCGGTGAGCGTGTCGGCCAGGCGCGCGCTCGGGTAGTCGAGCAGGATCGGACAGGCGTAGACGCCGGACGCCGTCACCAGGCGTGCGCGCGTGCACAGGAGCTGGTCCAGGTCATACCCGTGCATCATCTCGTGCGTGACGCGTTCGTCGGGCCGGTAGCCGCGGCTGCGCTCGGCCTCCGCGCCGATCAGGAGCGGCGGCAGCACCTTGAGCCGCGGCTCGGCGTACCCCACCGCGCCCATCGCGGCGCGGAAGCGCTGGAGCATGCAGGCCATCTCTTCGCAGGGCCAGCTCTGCATGGTCGTGATGATGGGCCGGAAACCCGCGGCCACGAGCGCGCCCACACCTTCCATGGCCCGCTCGAAGCTGCCCTCGCCCCGGATCGCGTCGTTGATCGCGGCGTCCGGGCCGTCGATGCTGACCCGCAGTTCGAGCGGATGGCAGCGACCCTCGGCGACGGTCCTCAACTCCTCGACGCGGCGCTCGGGCAGCAGCGTGGCGTTGGTGAGAACGGTGGCCGGACCGTACCCCAGCGTGTCGTCCAGGATCCCCACCATCTCGTGGTTCATGAACGGCTCGCCACCCGTGAAGTAGTACTCCTTCACACCCATCCCCGCGGACTGCTCCAGCGCGGCGCGCACCTGACCCCGCGTCATGAACCAGAAGGAGTGATTGTCCGGGGAGCACGAGATGAAGCAGTGCGTGCAGCGCAGGTTGCAGACCGTCCCTCCGACCTGGAACCAGAGCTGGTCCAGCGAGGTGAGGGGGACGGAGGGGGCCGGGGCGATCATCGGCAAAAGGTCACGATTGCGGGTGGGTTGGGCAATAGGTGACACCGGGTCATGATCTGGCCAATGCACCCGCAACCGGGTAAGGTGCCTCCGGCCGCTCGCCGATGTCCACCCTGACCCTGAAGCCCGTGGGATTCACGACGATCAACCCTTCCTCCGGCGAAGTGCTGGCGACGTACCCGTTTGTGAGCGCCGGCCAGGTGGAGGACGCGCTGGCCGCGGCTCGCGACGCGCAATGTGGGTGGCGTCGCGTCGGGGTGGACGAACGGGCGCGCATCGTCGGGGAGGCCGCCCGGGAGTTTCGCGCCCGCCGGGGCAATCTCGCCGAAATCGTCACCATGGAGATGGGGAAGCCCATCGGCGAGTCCCTTGCCGAGGTGGAGAAGTGCGCGGGTGGATGCGAGTACTACAGTGCGAACGGTCCCGGGTTCCTGGGTGACAGGGTGGTGGAAACAGAGGCGTGGCGGAGCTACGTGACCTTCCGGCCGCTGGGACTTGTTCTGGCGATCATGCCCTGGAACTTCCCGCTCTGGCAGGTCGTGCGGGCCGCGGTCCCCGCGCTCGTCGCCGGCAACGGGGTGCTGCTCAAGCACGCGCCCGGCGTTCCGGGCTGCGCCATGGAGCTGACCGATCTGTTCGCCGCGGCCGGGCTCCCCGAGGGGCTCTTCACCAGCCTCTTCATCGATGTCGACGCGACCGGCGACCTCATCCGGGACGCGCGCGTGCAGGGCGTCACGCTGACGGGAAGCACCCACGCGGGCCGCCACGTCGCTGCGCTCGCGGGCGAACGGATCAAGACGTGCGTGCTGGAGCTGGGCGGCAGCGATCCCTACATCGTGCTCGAGGACGCCGACCTTCCCCGCGCCGTCGAGGCGTGCGTGACCGGCCGCCTCATCAACGGCGGCCAGAGCTGCATCGCGGCCAAGCGGTTCATCGTGCACGAGGCGGTGGCGGACGAGTTCACCGAGGCGGTGGTGGCGCGCATGGCTGGCGTGCGCGTGGGCGATCCGATGGCCGCGATGACCGATGTGGGCCCGCTCGCGCGGGAGGACCTGCGCGACCACCTGGCGGAGCAGGTGGAGCGGAGCATCGCGGCCGGCGCGGTGTGCCGGCTGGGCGGCGAGGTCCCGAAGGTGCCGGGGTGGTACTACCCGTGCACCGTGCTCACCGAGGTGCGGCCGGGGATGCCCGCCTGGGACGAGGAGATGTTCGGACCGGTGGCGTGCATCATCCGCGCCGGGACGGAGGAGGAGGCGGTGCGGATCGCGAACGACACCGCGTACGGGCTCGGGGCGGCCGTGTTCACGGAAGACCTGGAGCGCGGGGAGCGGATCGCGCGCGACGGGATCGAGGCCGGGACGTGTTTCGTGAACGACTTCGTGAAGTCGGACCCGCGGCTGCCGTTCGGGGGGGTGAAGGAGAGCGGGTTCGGGAGGGAGCTGGCGGACTTCGGGGTGCGCGAGTTCGTGAACGTCAAGACGGTGCGGGTGGAGCGGTAGGGGGGGCGGTCCGGCGCTTGATCTCCGAATTTCATATCATATTATATATCAATTCGCATGATTCATATATTATCATATATCAGAAAGGCTATTTCATGCATCCCACGGTTCAGCAGCTCGCGCTTCAGCTCAGGGGCCTGCGCAAGGACCGGGCCATCAGCCAGCGCGAACTGGCCGAGCGAATCGGACTGACGCAGACGCAGGTTTCGCGGTTCGAGGGCGGCCGCGCCGACCTGAGGCTGTCCAGCCTGGTGGAGATCAGCCGCGGCCTCGGCGTGGAGGTCATGCTGGTGCCACGAAGGCGGGTCCCGGCGGTCAAGGCGCTCGGTCTCTCCAGATCGGACCCCAGGTCCCCTGCCCGGACCCCCGACATTGGCTGACTTCGAAGTCCTCGACGTTCGTCTTCACGGCGAATCGGTCGGCACGCTCACCAGGCTCGGGCGCGACAGAATCGTCTTCGCATTCGACCCCGCCTACACCGACGACCCCGGGCGGGCCACCCTGTCCCTTTCGTTCCTGGACCCGTTCGGCCACCCGGTCACCGACATACCCCCGACACGGACCCGGGCGCACCCGTTCTTCTCGAACCTCCTGCCGGAGGGACCGCTACGGGAGTACCTGGCCCGGGCGGCGGGCATCGATCCCCGGCGCGAGTTTCCGCTGCTGGCGGCACTGGGGCTGGACCTGCCCGGTGCGGTGACGATCGTTGCGCTGGATGCCGGAGATTCCCACACACCGCCGGATCGCCGCACGCCCGACTCCATCGGCGAACCCGTTGCCGCCCCACCGCCACCCTTCCGCTTCTCCCTGCCCGGGGTCCAGTTGAAGTTGTCCGCGACCATAGAGACTGCGGGGAAAGTCACGATTCCGGCGCGGGGCGTCGGCGGATCCTGGATCGTGAAGCTGCCGGTGGCGGCGTTTCCGGGACTGCCGGAGCAGGAACACGCCATGATGAGGCTCGCCGCCCGCGTGGGGATCGACGTGCCGGAGACTCGGCTCGTGCCGGTGGACTCGATCAACGGCCTGCCTCGGGGGATGGGTGTCGCGCGTGGAGAGATGGCGCTCGCGGTCAGGCGTTTCGACCGCGCGGACGACGGGACGCCCGTCCACGTCGAGGACTTCGCCCAGGTACTCGGCGCCTATCCGGAGCAGAAGTACGTGAAGGCCGGGTACGGCGACATCGTGGAGGTGGTGGGCACGGCGATGGGCGAGGATGCCGTGTGCGAATTCGTTCGCCGGCTCGTGTTCTGTACGCTGATCGGGAACGGGGATGCGCACCTCAAGAACTGGGCGGTGATCTACCCGGACCGCCGCGCGCCCGCTCTGGCCCCCGCGTACGACCTGGTGTCGACGGTGGCGCTGCTCGATGAGGACTCGATGGCGCTCGAGTGGGCGGATGGGGTGGGCGGTTTCGCGGATCTGTCGGAGGCGGTACTGCGGCAGCTGGCCGCATCGGCGCGGGTTCCGCAGAAGCCGGTCCTGGACGCGGCGCGGGCGATGGTCGAGCGGTTTGTGGAGGTGTGGGGGGCGTTGAAGCAGGAACCGGGGGTTCCGGAGGGTGTGGACAGGGCCGTCGACGCGCATCTTGGGCGGCTGCCGCTGGTCGGGAAGTGGGGATTTCGGGGGTAGCCGCCCTGGCAGCCACTCGGCGGCGTCTTCAACGCGGAAATTGACGTCGGGGTGCCGGGGAACGTATCCAGCTCCCCGAACGGTCGGTCCGCCACGGGTCGATCAGCACCCGCGGGCGGCGGAAGGACTGCCGGGTCGCTCCCTCCGGAGACGGAATGATGCGGACGACCCGGCCGTTGGGGTCGACGACCCGTACCGGCCCCATCACGACATCGCCGCTCAGATCGAACACCTCTCCGTCCTCGCCGGGATCCGCGTCCGGGGGCGGTAGCGAACCGGGGAGGTCATAGTCGTCCGCCAGCGAAACGTCGGCCTCATAGCCGAGGTCGGCCATCGCCTGCAGGGTGACGGCACTGTACGGAATCGTGCTCCCCACCCTGAAGAGGGCGGTCATGCCCTCCCTGCCGAACACATTCTGCCGCCAGTGGTACCAGCCACCTTTCTCGAGCGGCACCTTGTTTCCAGTGTAGTCGTCACCGCCCGCGGAATCGAAGGCCTCGACCGCCAACACGCCCGTGAAATGCGGATCGGCGCCCTTCCTGAGCAGATTGTGATTCTCAAAGTAGAAAGGCGCGAATCCCAGATTGTGCGCGAACTCGTGAAAGGCGAGATCCGCCAGGCTTCCCTCGCTCAACAGTCTGCTCATGTCCGCCTCGTCGAAGATTACGCCGGCAGTCACCGGAAACCACTGCGAATTGCGGCGGTCACAGAACCGGGCCTCCGCCAGGTAGTTCCCGGGTCCATCGATCGAGTCCGCGTCGACGAAGATCAGAATGTCGTCCACGGTTCCGATCATTTCCTCTATGCCCATGCAGTTCACCACCTTGTTGAACTCGACATCGTCCGGTTCCGTGTCCATGAGGATCGCCTCCCAGCGGTCTCTCGCCGCTTCAATTCGCGATCGCTGCCCGGACGTGACGCTGCTCGTAAAGTGCAGGTCGATGTCGAACCGGGCCGCGACCACCTCGACTTCGAACTCGTCGGTGGCGAAGAGGCCTCCCGGATCGGTGGCGGTCACCGATACCGTCACCGAGCCGAGCGCGCGGGCTCGGATGATGATCGAGTCACCGGCAATCCGGGGCCTGGCTACGTCGGTATCGGAGGAGGAGGTCGTCCACGTGAGATCGTTTCCATCGGGGTCCGTGAAGACATCCGGCAGGTATGACGCGTAACGCTCCCGGGCGGTCGCAAGGATATCGTCCAGTTCGCTGGTCACGACCGGGGCCTGGTTGGGGAGGTCCTCGACGGTGAGCTCGAAGCTCTGTGCGGCCGAGAGCCCGCCGGGATCGGTGGCGGTGACCCTGATGGTGGCGTCGCCGCCGTCGTGAGCCTCGACCCGGACGTCGGTTCCCGACACGGTGACCGTCGCGACGTCCGTGTCGGACGAGGTGGCGGTGTAGTCGAGGTCGTCGTCGTCGGGGTCCGTGAAGTAGGGTTCCGCATCGACCGTGATCCCGTTCCCGGCGGTCACGGTCTCATCGGAAATCGCGCCTGCCGTGCGTGGGGCCCGGTTCGCCCGCGTCACCTCGACCTCGGCCGCGCCGGAGCAGTTGTTGTTCGGGTCGGATTCGTTGCCGACGGCGTCCACGCAGGCGCCGTAGTAGTAGGTCCCCTCGCTGGAGGGTGCCGTGACCGAGTCGGACTCGGTGTTGCTCCGCGAGGGGCCCAGCAGGGGCACCGCGTCCGAGCCGATCTCGGTGTCGGCGGTGTTGATCGTCGCGTCGGACGAGCGGTAGTAGCGGAGCGTCGTGCTCGATGATGTGCCGCCGGCTCCCCGGTTGTAGACGAGCGCCCCAAGCGAGAACGACTCACCGGGTCTGAGTACGTCCGGGTTCGCAGCCAGCCACAGGATGAGCAGGTCGGACTCCGGGCCGGCGTAGACGGTGACGTCGAACCGATGGGTGGCCGTGAGACCCCCCGGGTCGGTGGCCGTCACGGTGATGGTCGCGTCGCCCGCGCCCGTGGCCGTGACCGTGACCGTGCTCCCGGAACGGGTCGCCGTCGCCACCTCCGTGCTGGTCGATGCGGCCGCGTAGACCAGGTCGTCCCCGTCCGGATCGGTGAAGTACGGCGCCACGTCGATGGACGCGGCGTCGCTCGCGTTCAGTGACGTGTCCGGGATGGCACCCTCCGCGCGCGGCGCCCGGTTGGACTCCGTGACCTCGACCGCGACGGCGCCGGAACAGTTGTTGTCCGTGTCGGACTCGTTGTCGACGGCGTCCGCGCAGGCACCGTAGTAGTAGGTGCCGAGCGCATCGGGGGCCGTCACCGGGAGGGAACGGGTACTGGTCTGCGACGGGCCCAGCCGGGGGACCGCATCCGTGCCGATCTCGGTGTCGCCGGCGTCGATTGTCGCGTCGGAAGAGCGGTAGTAGCGCAGCGTGGTCCCCGAGAGCGCCGGGCCGTCGCCCTGGTTACGGGCGGCTGCGCTCAGCGTGAACGACTCGCCGGGGCCCAGCACGTTGGGGTTCGCCGTGGGCGGCCCGACCACCAGGTCCGAAGGCGGTGCGGGCTCCACGCTGACGTCGAATCTCTGCGTGACCGACAGGCCGCCGGGGTCGCTGGCGGTGACGGTGACGATCGCATCGCCCTCTGCCACGCCTGCAACCGTGAGCGTGGTCCCGGCAATGCCGGCCGTGGCGACCCCGGGGTGCGAGGAGGAGGCGTCGTATTCCAGGTCGTCTCCGTCGGGGTCCCTGAAATACGACGCAACGTTCACCGACAGCGTATTGCCGTCCGGCACCGCGGCGTCCGGTATCGTGCCCACCGCACGTGGCGTTCGGTTCCCCTGCACGATCCTCACGCGGAAGGCCCGGGTGGCCGCCAGACCACCCGGATCGGTCGCCGCGGCCGTTACGGTGACGGTGCCGACGCGTCTGCCCGTGATGGTGACGGTGCTTCCCACGACGCTGACCGCAGCCCTCGTCGTGTTCGAGGACGTCGCGCTGTGCGAGAGGTCGTCGCCGTCCGGATCGCTGAAGTATGGGGCGAGTTCGAGCGAGACCGACCGGTTGATCTCCACCGCGCGGTCCGCGATCGCCCCGGTGGCCTCGGGGGCCTGGTTGGGCACCCTCACACCGAACTCCTGCCTGGCCGACAGTCCGGCCGGATCCCTGGCCGTGACCGTCACCGTGGCGTGACCTCCGGCCACGCCCGTCACGGCGATCACGCTGCCGGCCACCGCCACCGTGGCCCGTCCGGGGTCGGTCGAGGTGGCCCCGTACCGCAGCGAGTCCCCGTCGGGATCGGTGAAGTTGGCCGCCACGTCCACCGCAACGGAGCTGCCCGCCCTCACCACGCGCTGATCGATCGTTCCCACCGGGCGGGGGACGCGGTTGGGGACGGTCACCCCGAAGTGCTGTTCGGCAGCCAGACCGCCGGGATCGCGCGCCGTCACCGTGACCGTTGCGGCTCCCCGGGCCACGCCCCGCACGTTGAGCATGCTTCCCGACATCGACACCCCCACGCGGGTGGTGTCCGACGACGCGGCCTCGTACTCCAGATCCTGCCCGTCGGGTTCGGTGAAGCGGTCCGCGACATCGACCACCGCCGCGCTGTCCACCTCGATCACCCGGTCCGGGATCCTCCCCACCCGCCCCGGCGCACGGTTCGGAACCGCCACGCCGAATCGCTGCTCGACCTCCGCCCCGTGCGGATCCCGAGCCGTCACCGTCACAATCGCCTCCCCGACCGTGACCCCCGCGATCGTGAGCACGCCGCCCGCCTGTACCGCCGTCGCAGTCCCCGAACCGGACGAAGCCGCTGCGTACGCCAGCGTCTCCCCGTCCGGCTCGGTGAACCAGGCCGCAACACCCAGGGTCACCGTGTCGCCCACATGGACATCCCGGTCCGCGATCGTGCCGACGGGCAGCGGGGCACGGTTGGGGACCGTCACCACGAAGCCCTGCCCGGCCGACAGGCCTTCCGGGTCGCGCGCCGTGACCGTCACCGTGGCGTTCCCGACGGCCCTCCCGGTCATTGTGACCACGCCGCCCGAAACCGCGACCGCCGCCCGATCCGGGTCCGACGAGACGGCCGCATATTCCAGCGGGTCCCCATCCGGGTCGGCGAAATGGGCGGCGACGTCGACCTCGAGCGCATCGCCCACAAAGAGCTCCCGGTCCTCGATCGCGCCCTCGGCCGCAGGCGGCCGGTTGGGGATCGTCACCGTGAAGCCCTGCTCCGCCTCCAGGCCCCCCGGATCGCGCGCGGTCACCGTCACCGTGACGGCGCCCTTGGCCGCCCCCGTCAGCGTGAGCCTGCTCCCCGACAACACCACCACCGCCTTCCCCGGGTCCGACGAGGTGGCCGCGTACACCAGCGAGTCCCGGTCCGGATCGGCGAAGTACGGCGTCACATCGAGCGCGAACACGCTGTCCACCTCCACCACCCGGTCCTCGATCGTGCCCGCCGCCGCGGGCGTACGGTTGGGCACCGCCACCTCGAAGCTCTGTTCGGCCGCCAGCCCCGCCGGGTCGCGCGCCGTGACGGTCACCACGGCGCTCCCCACCGCCATCCCCGTCACGGTCACCGCGCTACCCGACACGGCGACCGCCGCCCGGGCAGGATCCGCCGACGCCGGCGAGTAGTGGAGATCATCCCCGTCGGGGTCGGTGAAGTACGCCGCGGCATCGATCACCAGCGCGCTGTCCACGTAGACCTCACCGTCGGCGATCGTATCCGACACCACGGGCGCCCGGTTCGGGACCGTTACGGAGAAGCTCTGCGCGGCCGTGAGGCCGTCCGGATCCTGCGCCGTGACGGTGACCGACGTCCCGCCCTTGGCCACACCCGTCACCGTGAGCATGCCGCCGACCACGGAGGATGCGGCCACGGACGCCGCCGAACCCGCTCTGTAGGTCAGCGAGTCGCCGTCCGGATCATCGAAGTGTGGGGCCAGGTCCAGCACCACCGCGCTGTCCACCTCGACGACCTGGTCCGGAATCGTCCCGACGGCCGTCGGCGGGTCGTTGCCCAGCGCGGTGATCCAGTCGCAACTGAGCACGGAGACCGACAGCGGGAGGACGAGGAGTCCGCGGACAGAACCTCCCGGTATTCGAGCGGCAATGCGGCCTCGCTGTCTTTCGTGGGTTTCTTGATCAGACATGCAAGTCAGGGAAGGGTTTGCGTTTATGAAACCAGTGTCGAGGCAATGTAACCCATCGGGCGGTCCAGTCGATGCTCCGGCCCCGGACTCTCCGTCGCCTCTCGGCTCCGCCTCGCCTGTCCCCGGCCGCACCGGCAGCTGGGCCACGGTGCAGGCACCGGTATCCAAAATGCGCCATTTTCAATGGGGATGAAATGTGAGAGGTCAAGCACCGCGAAATCGAACTGCTGGAACGAAGCCTCGGGCGGCGGACCTACAAGAAGCTCGGCTTCCTGATCGGAGCCGGTGCAGGCGTCGGTATCGGGACCGCCTGAGTCAGAGCTTGGGGAGCCTCGGCCTCGCTTTGCAAACGCCGATCCGAAGCCTCAAGTATCCAAAAATGTCATCTCGGGTTTACAAAATGTGAACTCTACTTTACCTGTCGACCTCCGGTACCGCCGCCAACATCTCGGCCGCCACGTCCTCCGGATCCCGCATGGTAGCCAGGTCCAGATCGTAGTCCGGCACCTCGCGCGGCTCGAGCTTCGCCTTGAGCTCGCGGATCTCGCGTCCCGAGAGTCCCAGCCCGGCCAGGTCGGCGTTCGACAGGCTGCTCCCGTCCCGCGCGGCGATCCCGTCCCCATCCGCCGCCACCAGCCCCGAGAGCGCCCTGATCTCGCCGTGGGACAGCTTGTCGCCCATGACCTGGTAGTCGACCCAGGCCTCGTAGCTGAGCGGCGCGACCCGTTTGACCATTCCCGCGATCACCCGCCCGTACTCCTGGATCTCCCACTGTGCGTGGTCGTCGACGCGGAGCGTCAGGAAGTGGAGCAGGTTGTGCAGGTCGATCTTCCAGTACCACTGGGTGTAGGTCGAGAGCGGCAGGTCGATGCGCGCGAGTTCGCGGGCCACGTTCTCGCCGACGAGCCAGCCGTAGTCGCCGGCGGCGCGCGTGCGGACCTCATCCCAGCGGCGCATGGCCTCGCGGTAGAACGCGGGGCTGACGGACCCGGGGGCGCGGCCCTGGTTGCTGACGGCGCTCTGGAGCGAGAACTGGTCCGGCTCGGGGCTGTAGAAGAGGAGCGGCATGAGCGAATAGCGGCCGCTGTATTCGTTGACGGAGTTGTGGGTAATGATGCCGTTTGCAACGAAGTTGTGGTGCGGGCCCTCCACCTCGAGGTCGTAGGTTTCGCGCTTGCCGACGTACTCGAAGCGGGCGACGCGGACGAGTTTGGTAGTGTGGCGGACCCGGCCCGTTTCCAGCCTCTCCGCCGCTCCGTTGACATGCACGAAGTAGTCGCCTTGCCTCCAGACTGCTCGGCCGTCCGTCTCCCGCAGCCCGGTTGCGTCCCGAAGCGTGTCCCAACCCTCGGCAAACAGGAATCGGTGATCTGCCGTGGCCTCGATCGACTTGCCGTCGTCCAGGATCATTCTGAAGACCGGTTTCACACCACTTCGGTACACGTCCACGATCCGGGTGTGCCGGAGTGCCAGCGTATCCTCGTTCGCCTGCCTCAGCTTCATTCGCTTGACGCGGTCGCGGCGGAAAAAGGGGTTCCGCTGCTTGTCGGGCCGGGTCCTGTTTCGCGTGGGCTGGAAACGTCGCCAGATTTCTTCGATTGTGAGCTGGTAAAGTTGGCGGCGTCCTCCGGCCCCCGCTCCCGGAAGGTCGAAGTGGATCTCGGTGCCCTCGGCCAGGCAGGCCGTCCGGTGCCGCACCCACTGCCGCGCCACGAACATCGGCATCGCGCAGTGGAACTTGAACTCGACCATCTCGGAAGGGGTGGTGTGGAGGTGGCGGCGCAGGTAGCGGATCAGGCCCCGTGTGGCCGAGACCTTGCGGGTGCCGTAGCCGTAGCTGACGCGTGCCGCGCGCTCGACGGAGTCGTCGGTGCCCATGTAGTCGACCAGCGCCACGAAGCCGTGGTCGAGGACGGGGAAGTAGCCGCCCAGAATCTCCTCGGCGGCGGGAGTGGTGGGGCGTCTCGTGGGGTGGGTGCCGGGAGCCATGCGGGGTAATCTACCGCGCGCGCCCCGCCCGCGCCGCCTTCCGCCGCCTGCTCACGTCCAGCTCCCGCTTGCGCAGCCGGATCGCTTCGGGCGTGACCTCGATCAGCTCGTCGTCCTCGATGAAGTCGAGCGCCTGCTCCAGCGTCATGCGGAGCGGCGGCTCGAGGCGAACGTTCTCGTCGGCGGCCGCGGCGCGCATGTTGGTGAGCTTCTTGTTGCGGCTGATGTTGACGTCCATGTCGCCGGGCCGCGCGTTCTCGCCCACGATCATTCCGCCGTAGCAGTCGAGCCCCGGCTCCACGAACATCGTGCCCCGTTCCTGCAGGCCGAAGATCGCGAAGGCCACCGCCTTGCCGGGACGGTCGGCCACCATGGTGCCGCGCCCGCGCCCGCGAATGTCGCCCGCCCACCCGTCCCAGCGGTCGAAGCGGTGGTGGAGGATGCCGTCGCCCCGGGTGTCGGTCAGGAACTCGGTGCGGTAGCCGAACAGCCCCCGCGCCGGGACGCTGAACTCGAGGCGCGTCGTGCCCGAATCCCCCACCGGCTTCATCGAGACCAGCCTGCCGCGACGCCGGGCGAGCTTGTCGATCACGGTCCCCGCGAGGTCGGAGGGGACCTCGGCCACCACCTCTTCCCAGGGCTCCAGCCGGCTCCCGTCGGCGGCGGTGCGCGTCAGGACCCGGGGGCGAGAGACCTGGAACTCGTAGCCCTCGCGCCGCATGGTCTCCATGAGGATGGTGAGGTGCAGTTCGCCGCGTCCGCTGACCGCGAAGGTGTCGGGCCGGCCGGTGTCCTCGACGCGCAGCGCCACGTTGCGCTCCAGCTCGCGCACCAGGCGTTCGCGGAGCTGGCGGGTGGTCACGTACTTGCCCGCACGGCCCGCGAAGGGCGAATCGTTGACCACGAAGTCGACCGAAATCGTCGGCTCCTCGACGGTGATGCCGCGCAGGCGCTCCGGGTGCTCGGGGTCCGCCAGGGTGTCGCCGATCTCGATCCCTTCCGGGCCCGAAAGGCCGATGATGTCGCCCGCGTGAGCCTCCTCGACATCCACCCGCTCGAGCCCGCTGAAGGTGTAGAGCCCGGTCACCCGCGTCCCCGTCCCCCGCTCCCCGCCCCGCCGCCCCCGCGCGCGACGATGGCCGTCCCTTCCCCCGCCATTCGATCCCGGCGGCGCCAGGCGCACGACGCGCTCGCCGATCCGCACCCCGCCCCGCTCCACCCGTCCGATCGCGATCCGTCCCACGTACGACGAGTGGTCCAGCGTGGAGACCAGCATCTGGAACGGCCCGCCTGGGTCCACGCGCGGCGGCCCAATGTGCTCGACCACCGCCTCGAAGAGCGGCGCCAGTCCCGTCCCCCTCGCCCCGGGCTCGGCGACCACCCATCCCTCCCGCCCCACACCGTACAGAAACGGGGCGTCCAGCTGCGCGTCGTCGGCCTCGAGGTCCATCAGCAGCTCCAGCACCTCGTCGTGGATTTCGTCGGGCCGCGCGTCCGCCCGGTCGACCTTGTTCACCACCACAACCGGCAGCAGCCCCAGCGCCAGCGCCTTGCGGGTCACGAAGCGCGTCTGCGGCATCGGACCCTCGGCGGCATCGACCAGGAGCAGCACGCCGTCGACCATGCGCAGGATCCGCTCCACCTCGCCGCCGAAGTCCGCGTGCCCGGGCGTGTCGACGATGTTGATCTTGGTGCCGCGCCACTCGACGGCGGTGTTCTTGGAGAGGATCGTGATGCCGCGTTCCCGTTCCAGAGGACCCGAATCGAGAACGCGCTCCCCAACCACCTGTCCCTCGCGGAAGACCCCCGCCTGGCGGAACATCTGATCGACCAGCGTGGTCTTGCCGTGGTCGACGTGGGCGATGATCGCGATGTTGCGGAGGTTCGCTTCCACGAGCCCCGCCTATCCGCCTCCGCCCGGCCCGTCCGTGCGCGTGAAGGTGAGCGTGGCCACCGGGGCGCGAGAGAACGGCGCAATACCCCGCAGGCTGTAGATCGGCTGCTTGGGCGACGTGTTGACGTTGCCGGCCGTGTAGGAGGTCCCGCTGTCGGTCCCCGCGTCGAGCGGGAAGAGCAGGACCTGCCGCGTGCCGGCCCACTGCCCCACCCCGTTCAGCAGCGTCTGGCCCGTCACCCCCGCGAACCAGTCGGGGCTGGGGGCGATCATGGAGACCAGGGTGACATGGGGATGCTCCAGGCTGACCACGACATCCCGGATCCGAACGCTTCCGGGGCTGTTGCTCCCGTTCCCCCTCACCACGGAGAGCGCGTTGTTCGGGATCTGGTCCTCGATTTCGGAGGTCAGGGTGCCCGTGGCCCCGGTCTCGGCCATGCTCTCCATGCCGGGGCTCGAGGTCTCGCCCATCTCCCAGAAGCTCGCGCGGCCGCTGTGCACGGCCCCGATCAGCGGCGACCAGTGCGCGCCGCCGGGAAAGTTGGTCGGATGGGTCGAGGAGCTCCAGGTGGCGCTGAAGTCGATGCGGTAGGTCGCGGTCCCGGATGGGGGATCGAGCGGACCCACCGCCGCGGCGAACTCGGCGGAGATGCCTTCCTCCAGCGACGCGGAGAGCAGCTGCACGCCGGACCCGTCACCGAGGGTCCACCACGTCCACGCCAGCCCGTCGGAGAGGGTCGTGTCCGTGACCGGATCGGCCGACCCGTCGCCGGCCGCGGCCTCGAAGGTGACCAGCAGCCCCCTGATCGGAGCGCCCGCGGCGTCTTCGGCGCGCACGATCAGCGGATCCGCGAGGGTTTCGCCGGCCGCTCCGTCCTGGCCGTCGCCCTGGAATGCGACGAGCGCGAAAGGCAGTTGGTCGACGATGACCGAGGCGGTGGCGCTGATGTCCTGGATGGATGCGGTCAGGGTTCCCGTGCCGTTCCCGGCCGCGGTGACCTCGCCGTCGCCGTCCACCGTGAAGATGGCGGGATCGCTGGTCTCCCAGGTCACCGTTCCATCGTACGCATCCCCGTTCTGGTCGGTGATCCGGGCCCTGAATCCGGCGGTCGCGCCCACGTAGGTCAGGGTGGCGGACTCCGGGGTGATGGTGATCGCTGCGGGGCGCGCATCCGGGTCGGGTTCGCTGCCGGAATCGCCGCAGGCCGCGAGGACGAGGAAGACGAGTGCTCCCGGGAAGGAGGCGGCGCGACATCCGCCCCTCCGGGCTCTCGCGCGTCCTGCCGCGGCGGGAGCACAGTTCGGATTCGGTGAAACGGGGGGCTGCATCGTCATGGGGATCCTTCCTGCTCCGCGCACTCGATCGCCGCGGGCCGCGCGTCTACGCCCCGTCCGGCTGGTGGATGCGCGTAAAGATAAACCTTCCGACCGGCTCCTCCGAGAACGGGGGCACGCCCTTGACGATCCTGATCGGTTCCCTGGGCTGGGTATCTTCGTTGGCGGCGCTGTATGTGGCACCGTCGTCGGTGCCCGCATCGAGCGGATAGAGGACGATCCGGAGTTCGTCGACCCACTCCCCGTCCTCGTCCCGAAGCGACAGGCCCGAAACGCCCGCGAACCAGTCCGGGCTGGGACCGAGCATCGTGACCAGGGTGAGGAGCGGATAGTCCGGGTGGAACACCAGCTCCTCGATGGTCCGGCTCCCCGGGCTGAGGCGGAGTCCGGGCGCGGTCACGACCGTCAGCGCGTTGCCGGGAACATGGGCGGCGATCTCCGCGGCGAGGACTCTCGTCCCGCCCTTTTCGGCCATGTCCTCCATGCCCGGACTCGCGGTGTCGCCGAGCTCCCAGAAGACGACCTGGTCGTTGTGTACGCCGCCAATCAGCGGCGAGAAGTGCGGCACCGAGGGGAAATCGGGGTCGGGGTGCGTCGAATCACTCCACAACGCCTCGAAAAGGACCCGGTAGGCGGCGCCGCCCGGTGGCGTGCGCGGCCGCGCCGAGGCGGTGAACCGGACGGAGGCGCCGTCCTCCAGCGACGCGGTGAGCGTCTGGGTGCCCGCGTCGGCGCCGAGCGTCCAGGTGGTTCGGGCCAGCCCGTCCGGGCCGGTTGCGGCCGAGGCCGGATCGGCGGATCCCTGGTCCGGCCCGGGCGCGAAGGCCACCGCCACCCCCTCGACGGGCGATCCGCCGGCGTCATCGACCCGCACGGCCAGGGGTTCCGCGAGCGGGTTCCCGGCAGTGCCCTCCTGGTCGTCACCGGACGCGACCGCCAGCGAGGCCGGCGCCTGCTCGACCATCACGGAAGCCGTCGCGGCAAGGTTCTCGAACGATGCGGTGAGCGTGCCCGCTCCGTTCCCGACCGCGGTCGCCACCCCGCCGGCATCGACCGTGAAGACGGCGGTATCGCTGCTCGACCACGTGGGCGTGCCGGGTGCCTCCGCGCCGTTCGCGTCGGTGAGCGTCGCGGTGAACACGGCTGTCTCACCCAGCGACACGAGCGCCGCCGAGCCGGGTGAGATGGCCAGATCGGCGGGCACCTGCTCGACCGTCACGGTGGCCGTCGCGGCGAGGTTCTCGAACGATGCGGTGAGCGTGCCCGATCCGTTCCCGGCCGCGGTCGCCACGCCGCCGGCAGTGACGGTGAAGACGTCCATATCGCTGCTCAACCAGGTGACGGTTCCGGGGAAGACCTCGTCGTACTGGTCGAAGACGGTGGCCGTGAAGACCGCCGTGTCGCCCAGGGCGGAGAACTCCGCCGACTCGGGTGAAATGACGATCGCGGTGGCGCGCGGAGGGTCCGGCTCCGGCGGAGGGTCGCCACCGCAGGCCACGAGGGCGAGCAGGAGGGCGCTGGCGGGGAGGGCAGCGGCGGTGCGAAGCCGGATGTGGCGTGAGGTGGTGGCGGTCATCGGGATGTCCTTCTCATGACGGGCGGACTGCGGCTCAAGACGACGCGGCCAATATAGCAGTCCCTGGCAGTCCATGGGCAAAACGCCTCCGGGCTTCTCCACCGCTTGCCCACCCGTCCACTCCAGCATCTTGTTATTGCAGCACGGCCCCGCAATCCATCCCCCACCCATCCTCCACCCCCCGAGAGACTCTCGTCATGCGACGACCCCGCCCCACCCCCTCCCGCCCCGCCACCCTGCTGCTCATCCCGGCGCTCCCCCTCCTGATCCTCCTGGCCACCGCTGCCGCGCTCCAGAAGCCGGCCGGCCCCCCCCCCCCCCCCCCCCCCCCCCCCCCCCCCCCCCCCCACCCCAACCCCCACCCCCCCCCCCAAAAAAAAAAAAAAAAAAACCACCCCCCCCCCCCCCCCCCCCCCCCCCCCCCACTAGTC
>JAPPNO010000001.1:0-10200 GCA_028873845.1 Gemmatimonadota bacterium
CGCAGCGGACCGCCCGGTCCAGCATGGCATGGAGGCGTAGTGTGATGCATCGTCCTGGGGATCGACCCGCTCTCCCTTGCGAACCAGGCCGCGGCTTTTTTTAGGATGTCCCGCTCCATCCGCAACCGCTTGTTCTCCCGCCTGAGCTCCCTCAGCTCCTTGCGCGCCTGCGTCGTCAGACCGTCGCTGCGTAGGCCCTCATCCAAGTCCGCCTGCTTCACCCAGTTAGGAATCGTCTGCGCTGAGGGCTCGAACTCCCGCCCAAGCGACTCCGGGCTGCGTCCAGCCCGCACCAGCCCGACCAACTCCGCCCGAAACTCCGGCGTGTACCGCCGACCTCCCGTTCCCGACATGGCACACCTCCCTGGTCGCCCAAACAAAAAGGTGTCCGTCAAACCGGGGCAACATCAAGCCCCCATCTTGGGTCGAGTTCAGGTTCAACAACCGAGACAACCCGTACATCTTCGAGCCAATCATGATGCGGCATGCGAGGCGCGGGGGCCTCGGGACGGGTAGGCACCGGCTCATGCGCTGGAGGGGGATGGAAGTAACTTGCTAGCCGCCGGATGCGACCAGAGCAAGCTCGGACCGCGGAGTTATTCCCCGACCATTGCGGGACCTGGTGAGTCCGTTGGCAGATTACATGTGGCGTGCGGACATCACCCATAGCCTTGTGGCTCAAGGCTTTCTCTGGCTTGCGGACGTGCTGGACTGGGCGACACGGCAGATGCCCGCGTGGCCGCGGACTAATACGCTGGATGCAACGTTCCGTGTGGAGGCACTGGACGACACGCCGGGCTGCCGAGTCCCGGAGTTCCTGAACACCGACAAGGGCACCCGCTTCACCGGTGCGGCGTGCGCGGACCGGGTACCGGAAGAGGGCCTGCCGTTCCCGATGGACGGCCGGCGCAGCTTCCACAACAACATCTTCGTCAAGCGGCTGTGGCGGTCGCTGAAGTACGGAGCCGCGTATCCCTGGGAGGCCGACAACAAGGCACCTCCGCATTCGCCGCTAGGCCCAGAGACATGCGGCGATGCCAGCTGCAACGGCATGGCGGGGGTGTGGACGACCGATCGCCGCGACTGCCACCGGACGTGCCCGCGAGCCCGCGGAGCCGCGCATCAACGGGGGGGTCCCCTCGCAGGCGACTCAAGGCGCGGATGACCAGACCCCGGTCGCCGGAAGGGGAACCCCACCGGCGACCGGGGTTCATATTGCGGCGCATCCTTAGCCCGGACAGACGGCAGCAGGGTGCAACATCCAACCCCGCGCGTTAGGGACCGGAAGCTCCCGGGCGACTCCCACAACCACCCGGCATCTATCTTGATCCTTCGATCGGACTGTCCAACGGGGGAGGACCACCCTGGTGCCCGGCAGCGCCTACCCGGAGGCGGCACGCATGATGCGGTCGGACCGGCCCCCCGCAACGCCACCCTGCCATGGCCCTGACCCTGCGATACGCCTCTGACGCGACACTGCTGCTCGACGACCTGGTCGACTCGCTGGGTTGGCCGGGGAGTGGTGCCGGGGTAGTGGTGCCCGTCCTGATGCCGTCGCGGCCCCTGGTGGAGCGCGCCAAGACCGAGTTGGCCCGCCGTCATGGGGTGGCGATGGGCGTCGTCTTCCTTCTCCCCGGCCGATTCATCGAACACATCGCCCGGTTCGTCGGCCTGGACCCGGTCCATTCCTCCTGGCAGCCCGAGGGACTGGCGTGGCGGATCCTCCCGCTACTGGCGGAGATGGTCGACGAGGGCGACACCCCGCGCTTCCGGGAGGCGTGTGCGGATACCCGGGCGCGCCAGGCCGTGGCAGCCGAAGTGGCGGACCGCTTCGAGCATTACCTCTATTTCAGGCCGGAGATGATCGCCGCGTGGGACCGGGGCCGGACGTGGCGTCCCCTCCCCTACTCCGCCCGCGAGGACGAGGCCTGGCAGCTGGAACTCTGGCGGCGTCTCTCCGTGGGGATGGGTGAACACCCGCACACGGCCGCCCGGCTGCGCGACCTCGTGAGACGGATTCACGCCGGCGACGGCGAGCTGCCAGCCTCGCTCGAGATCCTCGCCACCGGACCCCTCCCCCCGACTCTCCTCCCCCTCCTCCGTGCGCTGGCAACAAGGACGCGCGTCTGCCTCCGCGCCGCGTTCCCCTCGACCGAATACCTCGCCGAGATGTGCGCCGGCCGCACGCAGATGCGGTTGGAAGAGGAAGTGAACCCCGCTTGGGAAGGTCATCCCCTCCTCTCCAATCTTGGCAAACAGGCCGTCGACACCCTGATCAGCTTCGAGGACGCACTCGTCACAGAGGGGCAGGCGTACGACGTCCTCGAACTCTTCCCACCGCGGCCGGAGACTCTCCTAGCCCGCATCCAAGCGGATATCCGCGCGGCTCGCCAGCCGGGGAGCGGAGAGACGGGCGCGCGTCCCGGGCCGGACCGCTCGGTGCGGGTGCATCGGTGCCACAGTGCCCGGCGCGAGGTGGAGGTCCTCCGCGATGAACTGCTGGACGCCTTCGCGACCCTCCCCGGCCTGACGGCGGCGGACGTGCTGATCCTGGCCCCCGACCTCGACACCTACGGCCCTCTCGCCGAGGCAATCCTCCGCGACGGCGATCCTTCGCTCCCGGTCCGCTTGGCGGAGCGGCGCCTCGACCGGAGCGACCCCCTGGTGCGGGGCATGAAGGCGATGCTCCAACTGGCGGCCAGCCGCGTGCCGCTGAGCGAAGGCCTGGCCCTCCTCGAGCTGCCCGCCGTCGCTGCCAGCCTCAAGGAGCTGGAGACCGACCCGCAGGTACTAGCCGACCGCCTCCGCGCTTCGGGGATCACCTGGGGGCTGAGCGCCGCCCATCGCCGGGCGATGGGTGCCGGCAGCCAGGGGACGGGCACCTGGCGCGAGGGACTGGACCGGCTGCTGGCAGGCCTCTGGCTGGGTGACACGGACGGCTCGTTGGACGGCCACGGCAGGGCAGCGCTCCCCGTATCGGGCGATCTGGGCGGCGACCCGGCGGTGATGGGCGCGTCACTCGACTGGCTGGACGGCCTCGTGGGCCTGCTCGAGGAGTGGCAGTGTCCCGCCAGCCCCGGCCTGTGGGCCGACCGGCTGAACCGGGCGTTGGACGAGGTGCTCGCCGCCGGAAGCGACCGGTTCGACTCGATGGCAGCCGGGGATCTCGTCGGGGATCTCCGTGCCGCCGAGACGGACCATGCGTGCGACGTGGAGATCGACGCCGGCACCGTGGCCACCTGGCTAGACCGGGCGGCAGAGGACGAGGTCCGCGCCGTGTCGAGGGTCGGCGGGGCCATCGCCATGGGCGGGCTGAAGCCGATGCGGGCGGTCCCTTGCCGCGTGCTCGCCGTCATGGGCCTCCACGACTCCGCCTTTCCGCGCCGCGCCCGCGCACCGGCCTGGGACCTCCTGGCCGCGGCGCCCCGGCGCGGGGACCGCGACCCGGTTTACGAGGACCGGCAGTTGTTTCTCGACGCTCTCCTCGCGGCCGGCGACCGGGCGATCATGACGGCCACGGCCCGGAACGTCCGGAGCAATAAAGAGGAGCCTCTCTCGGCCTGCGTCGAGGAATTCCTCCGGGTAGCCGCGGCGACCGTATCGGACCACCCCGACACGCGGGCGACCGCGTACCAGGAGCTGATCGAAGATCACCCGCTCCAGCCCTTCAACGCCGACTCCTATACGGGTCCGCGGGCCTCCTTCGACACCGGCCACCTCGAGATCGCCCGCGCATTCCGGGAGCGGCGGGATGAAGCCACGCCATTCCACGCCGGCCCGCTCGAGCCGCCCATGGAGGTCCAGCCGGCCGACCTCGGGCTGCACGAGCTCATCCGGATCCTCAAGGACCCCTGGTCTGCCTGGCTGCGATCGCTCGGAGTCGTGCTCCCCCGGGCCGGGGACGATCCGTTCGCTCTCGACCGGGAACCGGTGGCCACCCCGGCAGGCCTAGGCCGGTGGCAACTTGAGAGCGCGGTCATCGACGCCGTGCTGGCGGGCCGGACCACCTCCCTGGAACAACGGCTCGCGGCCGACCGGCTGATACCCTACGGGACGCTGGGGGCGGCGATGGCCGGACGGACGGTACGGGAGGCGGAGTCCCTCGCCCGGCGGGCGCTCGAGGAGGCGGGCGGGCGCCTCGAGCCGCTGCGGCTCTTCTACGGGGGAGGCTCCCCCCAGGTCGCCGGCAACATCTCCGTCACCCCCGACCACGGTCTCCAAGTGCTGGTCAGGCCCACCTGGCTGACGAACGCTCCCCATCACCGTCTCGATGTCTGGGCCCGCGCGACCTTCGCCGCCGCCTGCGGGATGCGCGGCGGCACGCTCCTGGTCTCTAAGGGCGTGGGCCGCGCCAAGGTCGAGCGCGCACCACCGGTGGCTCCCTATCAGGCCCGAGCCCAGCTCGACCGACTCCTCGAGCTCTGTGGCGAGGCCCGGCGGGATCCGCTGCCGTTCGGGCCGAAGACCAGCTCCGCGGTCCTTGCCGCGGGCCAGCGCGACAGGGACGAGAGGGCGAGTGCCAGGGCGGCTTGGGGCCGGCAGTTCCGGGGTGCACCCGGAGAAGGCGAGCGTCCGTCGGCAGAGCTGGCGTGGCGCGACCGGGACCCCTTCGCGGAGGAGACCCTCGGCGAGTGGCGGCGCCTGGCCACCGAGGTCTTCGGGCCGGTGGAAGCCTGGTTCGAGACCCTGGTACCGAGCGGGGCTTCCGGTGGCTGACTTCGACCTCGGCACCACCGACCTCCCGACCGGGCTCTCGGTGATCGAGGCCAGCGCGGGAACCGGAAAGACGTGGACCATCTCGCACCTCGTCCCCCGCCTCCTGGTCGACGGCGTGGTCGGCGGGATCGGCGAAGTGCTGCTCGTCACCTTCACCGAGGACGCGGCACGCGAACTGGGTGAACGCGTCCGCCGCCAGCTGGCGGCCCTGGTCGGTCACGCCAATGCCGGTACCCGACCGGAGGGAAGCGAGCCCGGCATCCGTCTGCTTCTGGACCGCCTTCACGCCCTCCCCTCTCCTGAGCGGAGCGCGTCGGCGCGCCGTCTGCGCCTGGCACTCGATGAATGCGACCAGCTCTCGGTGTCGACGATCCATTCGTTCTGCATGCAGGTGCTCGGGTCCGAGGGGTTCCTCTGCGGGATGCCCGCCCGGTTCGATGTCCTGCCGGACCCGGTCGAGCTCAGGACGGATGCCGTCGAAGACACTTGGCGGGCCGATCTCGACGGCGACCCGGTGCTGGCCCCGGCGGCGGCCCACGGGAAGTGGTCGGTAGAGAAGGACCTCGAGGCGTGGGAGCTCCTGACCCGGCGGCCGTCAACCCGGATGGCCCCGGAGCCACTCTCGCTCAGGGATGCGCGTGGCCGGCTGGCGAGGGCGCTGCAGGCCGTCCGGCGGGGCCGAAGCGACCTCCGCCGGCTGCAGGAGATCGCCCGCCGTGACGGTGTGAGCCTGAACGACTCGGTCAAGAACCCGGGCGTCGCTTCAGTGGCGAGCCTTGACGCCTGGCACACGGAGCTGGAGACGCTGGACCCGCAGGAGCCTCCGGCGACGATATTTTTCCTAGTCGGGAGTCTCGCCGACGCAGGTTCCTGGTTTCGCCGGCGAGGCACGGCGGGCATAGCCGCGTCGGATGCGGCGGGCGCGTTGCCGATCGTGGGCGCGTGCACGGCGGTGGAGGAGAGCGTCCGCGCCGCAGGCTGGACGTGGCTGGGCCACCTTCGCCGGGCCGCCGGGGGCCGGTACGAGCGGAGCCTCCGCAACGATAACGCCGTCACCTACGACGGACTGATCCAGCACCTACATCGCGCGCTCCGCGCGGGTCCCAATCGGCTGGCACTCGCAGAGCGCCTCTCGGAGCGGTGGAAGGTGGGCCTGATCGACGAGAGTCAGGACACCGACCGGCAACAGCTCGAGATCTTCAGGGCCATCTTCGACCGCAGGACGGCCCCGGGGCGGCTCATCCTCGTGGGCGACCCGAAGCAGGCGATCTACAGCTTCCGCGGCGGCGACCTCGATGCCTACCTCTCCACCCGCCCGGCGGACGGCGCGCGCATCAGCAGCTTGGCCACGACCTACCGGTCGGCCCCCGGCCTGGTGAGGGCGCTCAACACCCTCTTCGGACGCCGCCGTGCCTTCGGCACCCCCGAGCTGCTCTATACGAGCGCGAGGTCGGCCCTCCGGGACGAGGACCTGCCGATACCGGATGACGGGAATGGCCGGCTCGTCGCCTGGGTGGTTCCCGACTGGGACGCCGACACCGGTAACTGGACACTCACCGAGCCGCGACGGGAGCGCGCGGCCGCCTCGGTCGCAACCGCCATCGTGGATCTCCTGGACCGGCCGCTGGGAGCCGATGCAGGACGCGTCGCTCCGTCAGAGGTGGCCGTGCTCACCCGCACGAACGATGAAGCCCGGACAGTCCACCGAGCCCTTCGCGCTCGCAGGGTGCCGGCTGTGCTCCGTGACGACGACGACGTCATGCAGAGCACGATGGCCTCCGACCTCGCGTTCATTCTGAAGGCGGTCCTCTCTCCGACCCATCCTGGGTGGCGGCGTGCCGCCATGGCGACCCGCCTCTTCGGATACGACTCGGCCATGCTGGTGGAGCTCACTGATAGGGAGGCGGAAGAGTGGCTGGCCAGTTTTTCGGAGTGGAATGACATCTGGCACAGGCGGGGCATAGCCGCGCTCATGACCAAGTTGGAAGCCCGTTCCGGGGCCACCCTGCGCCTGGCCCGCACTCGCTCCGGCGAGCGGCACCTCACGGACCTGCGGCATCTGGTGGAACTCCTGCAGGCCCGCGAAGCCGAAGGGCTGCGCTCCCCCGACAAGCTCCTGCAGTGGTTCGAGGGCGAGCGGGCGTCGGAGGGGATCTCGGCAGACGAACGCCTGCTTCGCTTGGACGCGGACGGCGATGCTGTGCAGGTGGTGACCATACACCGGGCGAAGGGACTCGAATTCGACTTCGTGTTCTGCCCCTATCTCTGGTCGGTGCGGCAGGACGTCCGTGTCGACAGCCGGCTGCTCGCGCGCCGCGACGACGGCTGGGTCCTGGCCGACGGCGCGCAACGGGACAGTCGGGTGGAACACCGCGCCTGCACCGCCGAGCGCCTGATGGAGGATGTGCGCCTGGCCTACGTGGCCCTGACCCGCGCCCGCCGACGCGCCACCTTCCTCGCCGGGCCCCTGGGCTACACGAGGAGGCATGCCCTTCCCCCGACCTCGCTCGACTGGCTGCTCCGGGCCGACGAGGGGGTCGACGGCCTGGAACACTGGTACGGAGCCACCGCCCGGCAGAAAAAGGACGCGGGGACATGCGAGCACGGGGAGACCCTCAGGCGCCTGGAGGCGATGTGTCCGGAGGTCATGACCGTCTCGGCGCCCCCCGCGCCGACGATGGCAGCTTGGAGCGGCGGCGAGGATCCTGATGTCGCCATGCACGCGCGTCCCGCCCCCGCACTCGCGCTCGACCCCTGGCGCGTCACCAGCTTCTCGCAGCTGGCCCACGGGCACCCCTGGGAACGGGAACGCCGCGATATCGCCGTGGAACCCGGTGAACCCGGTGACGCAGGTCCGGACACCCTCCCGGTGGACGCCGACGTGCCCCTGGCAGCCTTCGCCCGCGGAACCCAAGCCGGCAACTGCCTCCACGAGCTCCTGGAGCGGTGGGATTTCCGGGAGGATACGGCGGCGCTGGTCGACCGTGGCCTTGAGCGGCACGGGCTCCACACGGCCGAGGACGCGGACGCGGTCCGCGGCACACTCGAGGCGCTAAAGACGACCCGCCTTCCCAGCCTGCGCGCCGACCTCGCCGCGGCCGCCTCGGACAGCGAACTCTCGGAGTGGGAGTTTCTCCTCCCGCTGGGTCGGGACGGCATCACCGGCCGAGCTCTCTCGGAGATCTTCGCCCGTCACGCCGGCACCGGACAACAGCGCCGCTATGCCCGCGATCTGGCCGGCCTCCCGCGCCGAGCGGTGTCGGGCATGCTGACCGGATACATCGACCGCCTGGTGCGGGCCGATAGCCGGTGGGGTGTCGTCGACTGGAAGAGCAACTACCTGGGGCCGCGCTACGCCGACTACAGCCGGCAGGCCATGTGGCGATGCGCGGCCGGCCAGCACTACGTGCTCCAGATCCACCTCTACCTGGTGGCTCTCCGCCGGTACCTGAAGCTCCACGACGCCGGGCGGGCGGCGGCGGTGTCGGGGAGCCTCCTCTTTCTGCGCGGCGTGCTCCCGGGAACGAGCCGGGGCGTTCTCGAAATCACCCCGCCCGAACCGCTCATGGACGAACTCGACGGCCTCTTCTCAGCCCCCGGCGGGGGAGCTCCGAATTGAGCCGGGCCGCCGTTCGGATGCTGCAGCGCCGGTGGGGCCTGCCCGATGCGGCGACCCCGGCGCTCGACCGCTTCCTCATCGCGTGGGCCGCCGGTCACACCTCGGTCGAGCTGAGCGAGGAGGAAGCCGGGATGCTCGCATCCAGCACCGCTGTCACAGACGGGAGCGACGGCACATCCCCCGCCCCGCTCGTCCTCCGGGGCACGCGGCTGCAGTCGTGGCGACTCGATCGGGCCGAGACGCGGGTGGCTGCCAGACTGAGGGCGTTGGCCCGCGAGGAAGTTCCCGTCACGCGCCCGCCGGACGCCGGGGAGGATCTCGCGCGGCTCTTTCCCGATCCGCGGGCGGCCCAGCGGCGCGCTGCGGAGCTCGGCCTCCGGCGGGCCCTCGCGCTCGTCACCGGTGGATCCGGAACGGGTAAGACCACCACGGCGGCGCGCCTGCTCGCCCTCCTGGCCCATCGCGAGAGGGGGATCCGCGTGGCGCTCGCGGCACCCACCGGTAAGGCCGCGGCCCGGATGGGCGAAGCCATCGGGGAGGCGGCCAACGCGCTCGACGGACCGCTGGCAGCCGTCCGCCCCCGGCTGGAGCGGGCCGCCGGCCGGGCGCGTACCCTGCACCGGCTTCTCGGCTGGAATCCGCGCACCGACCGTTGCCGGTTCCACGCCGGCAACCCCCTCCCCGCCGACCTGGTCGTCGTAGACGAGGCGTCGATGCTGGACCTCGTCCTCTGGGACCGGGCGCTCGCCGCGCTTGGACGCGGCACCCGCCTCATCGTGCTCGGCGACCATCGCCAGCTGGAGAGCGTGCAGCCGGGCCGCGTGCTGCGTGACATGATCGTCGCGGCCGATGGCGGAGCACTCGACGGGTGCCATGTCGAACTGGACCGGAACTATCGCTTCGAGTCGCACCCGGGCATCAGCAGCCTCGCGGACGCGGTCCGCCGGTACGACGGCGATACCGCTGTTGGGATCCTCACCGGTTCCGAGTACCGGGACGAGGTGGCCCACTACACGTCCACAGAGTTGGACGACGCTCTGGACCACGTCTGGCCGGAGGTCATGGAGGTGGTCCGGGCAGGGGAGCCCGAGGCGGCGCTGGCCGCCCTGGAACGCGTGCGCATCCTCTGCGCCCTCAGGCGGGGACGTTACGGCGTCGAAGGCATCAATGCCCGGGTCGAGGCGAGGCTCCGGAGCGAGGGGCTACCCGCCGGTGAATGGGCCCCGGGCCGCCCGGTGCTGGTGACGGTTAACGACCCCCACAGCGGACTGTTCAACGGTGATGTCGGCGTACTGATGAACAGGGAGGACGGGCGCGGAATCACCGCGTGGTTTCCTGGCCCCCGCGCACCCCGCAGCGTTCCGCTGGCGGCACTGCCGAGCCATGACACGGCCTGGGCGATGACGGTGCACCGCTCGCAGGGCAGCGAATTCGGGTCGGTGCTCCTGGTGCTGCCCCCCCAGGCTCATGAACTCGTCGGGCCCGAGCTGCTCTACACCGGGGTGACCCGCGCACGGTCGAAGATACTGATCGCGGCCGACGAGGCGGCTGTTCGCGCCGCCTGCCGGAAGCGCCCGCCCCGCCGCACGGGACTGCTCGAAAAGCTCATGGCCCCCGACGACGGGACGGCGCCATGATCTGGAGGCCAGCCCCCGAGGCCGTATGCCCGACGGGGCACGCGGGACAGATGACACCGGGCTGGGCAGGAGCGGTCTGAGCCTTACAGCCGGAACGAGCCCGGCAGGTCATCGAACGGATGTCACCTTGAGAATCCGGGCCCACCGGAACCGGCTGCCGCACGTTTCCCGCCGACCCGGCACCCCCCGGGCCCGCCGTACGCCGAGAGTATACTAGCCCACACCCCC
>JAPPNO010000001.1:10210-46982 GCA_028873845.1 Gemmatimonadota bacterium
CCTGTCGGGGGTTTTCCTTTACCGCCGTACCCCCCCGGGATGTTAATCTATGTGATTTCCCTTTTTTTGGGGGGCCCCCCCCCCCCGGGCGCCGGCCCCCCGCCCCCCGACCGGTCACGCCGCTGGCCGGCCTTCCGCCGAGAGTATCCTCGCCCACTCGCCCGACAGCGGTCTCAGCATCTTGGCTTGAACCCATACCTGTCCCCCCGCCTTGTGGACCTGACCATACGCCCAGTGTGCGACCTGGCGGGTCGCTGGCCAGTCGAACAGGATCTTGCGTTGCTCGAACCCCTGTTCCAGTTCGTCCCGGCAGGCATGAGTGCGCTCGGTCCATCGGTCAAGATGCTCCTCCGCCGCAAGCAAGTCCGCCTTGCTCGAGTTACACCGCTTGTGCGCCAGGACGAGATTGTGGCCCAGATCCAGCGGGTATTGTCGCCAGGGAATGAAGTGGTCGACGGCTCCGCCCGTCGTGACACCACGGCCGCAGTAGAAGCAGCTGCCCTCCTGCACGTCCCGTAGGAGCCGACCGAACTTCGAGAGCGAGCCGCGGCGCACCCCGAAGAGGAACGACCGCAGATCGATGACCTGACCCAGCATCCGAGGGTTGCACCGCTGAACGAAGTGCAACCACGCTCCCTGCAGCATGTCGGTGATCATCGGATGGAAGGCCCGGAAACAGTAGGTGACCCCGGGCTTGAGTCGAACGATACCGCCGGCATCGCTGTTCTCGTAGAGGAACTCGAGGCGCTCGGATCCAACGGTCTGCAACTTCCAGAGAGGCATGACCTTCACCGTGCGCTCGACCTTGCGCCGCAGGTGGATCCAGTCGGAGGGACTCTTCTTGAGTTCTGCCAGAGACCCGCGGTACCGGCTGTGGTGCTCGGCCACGTCGCGGACAACGGCTGCCTGTCTGCCCGTGTTCTGTTTCAGGACCTTCCTGGAGTCGCCGGCCACGAATGGCGCGGCCTGGCGCCAGTACAGGCGGACGAACTGCTCCGCTATCTCGGAGGTGAGGAGTTCCAGTTCGCTCCCGCTGTCGTCACCCTTGAGAACGCACAGGTCAGCGATGGCGTGAAGCAACGCAAACTTGTAACTCGCGACGAAACTGCCCTCGTCCAGAAGGCGTTGGACCGAACGGAGGAAAGACAGCTGCTCCTCGGCGGCAGGCGGTCTCGGCTCGTTCATCGGTCCCAGTAGACGGCTCGCTCCGGAAGAACCCAGCGGATGCCGCCTCTCGGATCTTCCAGATCCCCGTCGGTGCGGGGGATGACATGCACGTGGGCATGTTCCACGGTCTGGCCGGCCGCCCGACCATCGTTGATGCCCACGTTGAAGCCGACGGCATCGCAACGTGACCGCAGCTCGTCCCTGACCCTGGCCACGAGGCCCCATACGTCCGCCTGGACCTCGGCACTCTGCGCGAAGAGGGTCTCCGTGTGGGCCTTCGGGACCACGAGCGTGTGGCCGGGACTCACGGGGTACCGGTCCCGGACCGCCAGAGCGTGCCGTGACTCGGCAACCACGAACTCGTCGGGAATATCGCAGAACGGACAGCGGGGCCGTGAACCCCTACTGGGTGGCAACCCGGCGTCGGCCTTACGGACTGCCCGAGGCCGCCAGATCCTTCCCTCGATGCTGTCGGTGCGGTCCCGGGAAGCTGGCAGAGCGGAGATCTCGTCCAGGTGACGGCTCATGACCACGGCCGATACCGCTGCGTCGAAGGCGTCCTCCGAGGAAGCGGCCAATTGTTGGAACGCGTCGTCCATCTCGGGAAAGCCCTCGGCCAGGTACCTCGTTCGAGCGGCAGCGTCGGACTTCTTGACCGTGCCGGTGAGCAGCCGCGGATAGATCTCGATCACCAAGGGGGTCTTGACGCGGTGGAAGGGCCAGATCGCGAAGCCCGCATCGCGGAGTGTGGCCAGGTGGGGCATTCCGCGGATCGAACCCGGGCCAACCTGGCCGGCGCCGCCGATCTGAAAGACGCTCTTGGGAGTCACGCCCTTCACCCGGGACGCGACCTCTTCCGTGCGCCGAAAGTGGCAGGACGGGTACTTCAGTCCCGGCTTCCGTTTTCCGGGCTTTCCCCAGAACGGATGCGGGCAGCGCTCAAGCCACTCTTCGCCCTGCTCGGCGACGACTTCCCAGAGCTCATCGATCGACTTCGCGCCCCGCTCCTCCATGAACCAGCGCGGGAAGGAGAACGCGAAATCCAGCCCGACTACAGCGTCGTTGCGGGCGTCGGTGATCAGATGCTTGATCACTTCGTGACGGGTGCGTCCCGGCTCCAGCCGCACAAGGCGGCCACCACGGACTTCAGCGAGCCAGATCTTGGACCGCACCCCGGACTTCGCTCCGGACCAGTCGATGGCGATGACGCGGGTCATTCGGGTCGGGCTTCGGTCCCTGCCAGAGAGGCCTATCTGCCGGCACGCCGGAGGTTCTGCCATCCACCGTCCCCGACAGGAACCGAGGAGTGTGCCGTCGCGACGAGAGTAACCGCAGGCACCGTCGTTCGCATCGGCCGGTCGCCCTGCTCAAGGTCTCTCGGGCGGTTCCTTCCCCTGCGCCAAGCAGCCGGCTTTCCCGGCCCCGCAGTCTCGGCGAAGCCCTGGGTCCGATAGGGGCGGTCCCGCGGCCGCACCCGGAGGTGCCGATCAGCACACCGCGCAGGTGGGAATGATTGGCGATGGACCCCGGTGACGCTGTCCGACGAACGGTCAGGCCCATGGTCGGGCGCTCTGGTCCCTTCGGATCGCGTCCATGTCGGGACCCCAGTCCTGGCGGCCCTGGATCCATAGAAAGCCGAGTCACCCGCCGGGGAGGCGGATGCGAGACGTGCGAGCACACCCACCGAAACCCCGTGAACGCAGAAGCACCAGCGGTTATGGAGGCGGCGCGGGAGAACAAGCCCGGGATGGCGACGCTTCTCGCCTGTCCGCGCCGAAGAACCCTCCTCCATCCTTCACGCTTCCGTTGGCGGAGGGACGCCGGCAGGGCTGTTCACGACGCGCCGACCGGACGTAGGTTGTCGGAATCTGAATCCAGAAATCGAGTAAGTTCAATCCAGACAAACGGATTCGAACCGGATACCTCCCGCGCCAATAGAGGAGCCTCGACATGAGGGGTGTCGCGCGGACATCGGCCTGCGGTCTCCTGGCCGTCACCCTGCATCTCCCCGGACCATTGACCTCGCCCGGGTCGGCGCAGGAGAGGGACGGCGTCACGACTTTCGAGCTCACCACAGCTACGATCGAGGACATTAATGCGGCCTTCGATGCTGGCGCGCTGACGGCCGTCCGGCTGACCGAGCTCTACCTGGCGAGAATCGAAGCGTACGATGCCCGGGGGCCGAGGCTGAACGCCGTCATCACCGTGAGCCCCGACGCCCTCCGGCTCGCGGCCGAGCTCGACGAGGAACGGGCGAGGTCGGGCCCTCGCAGTCCCGTCCACGGGATCCCGGTTCTCGTCAAGGACAACTACAACACCTTCGACATGCCGACCACGGCGGCGTCGGTGGCCCTCGAAGGCTCGATTCCACCGGGCGACGCCTTCACGGTACGGCAGCTGCGGGACGCCGGAGCGATCATCCTGGGCAAGGTGAACATGAGCGAGTTCGCCTCACCCGCGGGCTGGGGCTCCTACAGCTCCCTCAACGGGATCACCCTGAACCCGTATGACCTCCGGCGCACCCCGGCGGGATCGAGCGGCGGGACGGGCGCGGCGATCGCGGCCGCCTTTGCCGCCGTGGGACTCGGAACCGACACCGGCGGGTCGATCCGCGGTCCTGCCGCCGCAAACGGGCTCACCGGAATCCGGGCGACCTACGGTCTTCTCAGCCGGAGCGGTATCGTCCCGCAGGCCCTCTCGCTCGACGTACCCGGCCCCATGGCCCGAAGCGTCACCGACATTGCGGTCGCGCTCGGCATTATGGCGGGTTCCGACACGGACGACCCCACGACGCTCGGGGACGGCCGGACATCGTACGACGACTACACGCAGTTCCTCGACGAGGAAGCCCTCCGCGGCGCGCGCATCGGCGTGGCACGTGACTTCTTCGGCGGAAACCCCGAGGTCGACGCACTCATGGAGGCGTCGATCCGGGCAATGCGGGAATCCGGCGCGACCATCGTCGATCCGGTTCGGTTCGAGGTGGATTTCCTCGACTTCATCGAGCGGAACGGGTCCGGCATCCGGTCACGCGTCAACGCGGAATTCCAGCCCGGCCTGGAGGACTATCTCGCCACGCTGGAAGAGGGCTATCCGCGCACGCTAGCCGAGGTGATCGCCATCTACGAGTCACCCCAGGTGGTGCACTCCGCGCTCCCTGTGAACCCGGGCCTCATTGCGCTGCACAAGCGGAATCTCGCGATCGGAGGCCGCGACAACCCCGACTACATCAGGGCGATCCAGAATGATCTCCCCCGCGTCCGGCGGACCGTGCTCGAGATCATAGAGAGGCACCGGCTGGATGCGCTCATCTATCCGACCTCACGGTGTCCCGCGGGACCGATCCACACGGTCGACGAGGATCTCGGCCGCGTCTGCGAACCCGGCCCGTCGGCCACGAACCTCTCGAGCTACTCCGGCTTCCCCGACCTCCAGGTGCCCGCCGGGTTCACCTCCGGCAGCCTGCCGGCGACCGTCTCGTTCCTGGGCCGGGCGTTCTCGGAGCCGGCACTCCTCGGCTACGCCTTTGCGTTCGAGCAGGCGACCGGACACTGGCGCCTCCCGCCGCTCGTGCCCCCTCTCCCGGGCGAGGCGTTCGACTACTGACAGACGCGCGGACGGGTTGCGCCCTCCCCCTCCGGTCCCCATAATATGTCGGTCTTTCAGATGAGAATGATTCTCAATATCATTCGACTGAATCCAAGGAGGAATCAGATGACAGCACCCCGAAGCCTGCTCCACGGGCTCGCTCTGATCTCTGCCGTGACTCTCGCGGCGTGTTCGTCGCCGGACTCGAGCCCCGAGGCGGCGACCGGAGGTGAGCCGGCCCAGATGCCGGCGGCCACGGCCACGATGGAGGCCACCGGGCTGACGGACCCCAACCTGGCGGATGAGGCGAGTCTCGCGCAGGTGCCCTACATCACAACCGAGATCGCCACCGAGCTGGTTCAGGCCCGGCCCTTCGGGGACATGCTCGAAGTCGACATGGTCCTCGCCGGGAGCCTCGACGATGTCCAGAGGGAGGAGGTCTACTCGCACCTCTTCGCCCGGCTCGACCTGAATTCGGCGAGCGAGGCCGAGATCCTCCTCATCCCCGGTGTCGGCGACCGCATGGCCCACGAGTTCGAGGAGTACCGCCCGTACGTCGGCATCGAGCAGTTCCGGCGCGAGATCGGCAAGTACGTGGACGAGGACGAGGTGGCACGGCTGGAGCAGTATGTGAGGATCGAGTAGCGGACCGGACGGACGGCGCAGACGCAACCCCGTTCAGGCCGGCGTGGAAACAAGCGCGGCATTGCAGGCGTTCCGGAGGCTGATCCTCGCGGTCGTGGTCGTCGGGATCGCCGGGATCGGTGCCGAGCTGGTCCTCCTGGAGCACTGGGAGTCACCGCTCCAGTGGACGCCCTTCATCGGCATGGGCACGGCGACTCTCGTGATCGTCGCCGCCGGGATGCGCCCGACCCGCAGGCGGATCCTCGTGCTGCGGGCGATGATGCTCGCCCTGATCGTCATTGGCGCCGTGGGGATGTGGCTTCACTGGCGCAGCAATGCGCTCCTCGAGCTCGAGATGAACCCGGATGCCGCGGGCTGGCCGCATTTCCGCCGCGTTCTCTTCGGGGGCACGCCCCTTCTCGCCCCGGGCGCCGTCATGCACCTCGGGCTGATCGGGCTCGCGTCCACCTGGCGCCAGCTTTAGGGGCCTGCCGCCTCCCCGAAGCCGCGACCCGCCTCGCGTCGCGCGCCGGCCCGCGCGGCCGTATTATTCGGCAGACCCGATGGTATCCCGTGCCCGAGCTCCCATACCTGCCCCTTCCATGAACCGCCGCGACTTCGCCCGCCTCTTCGCCGCCGGTGGATCGGCGGCTCTCCTTGCCCATCCCGCCCTCGGGCGGCTCGCGCCCCGGCCAGGTTCCGCACCGCTCATCCGCCGCACGCAGGCGGGCCAGGAGGTGGACTGGGAGGAGGTCCGGGCGCGTTTCCTCATGCCGCCCGATCTCTCCGTCATGAACGCGGCCAATCTCTGCCCGTCGCCCGCGAGCACGCTCCAGGCGGTCTACGACTATACCGAGCGCATGGACCGCGAGCCGGTCCCGACCTTCCGGGACGAGATGCGCGGCGTCAAGGAGTCCACCCGCGACCGCCTGGCCGGATTCCTCGGTGTCACACCCGAGGAGATCCTCATCACCCGCAATACCAGCGAGGGCAACAACTGGGTGTCCACGGGCCTCGAGCTCGGACCGGGCGACGAGGTCGTGATCGTGCGCGACAACCATCCGAGCAACAACCTCGCCTGGAAGGCCAAGGGGGAGCGCTTCGGCTTCACGGTGCGCGAGATCGACCCGCCGTCTCCGCACCCCGGCGCCGATTACTACGTCCGGACGTTCCGCGAGGCGATCACGCCGGCCACCCGCGTAATCGCCTTCACCCACCTGACCAACACCGCCGGCGACCTCTTCCCTGCCGCCGAGCTCTGCACGCTGGCCCGTGAGAACGGCGTGCTCTCGGCCGTCGACGGCGCCCAGTCGTTCGGGCTCTTCGACATCGACCTCTCCGAGATGCGGCCCGACTTCTATACCGGGAGCGCGCACAAGTGGCCGTGCGGCCCGAAGGAGACCGGGGTGCTCTACGTGAACGCCCAGGTCCGCGAGCGCTTCTGGCCCACCATGTTCAGCGCGTACAGCGGGTCGCGGGGACTCGCGCGCACCCATGAGGGGATGGGCCAGCGCGACGAGCCCGCCATTCACGCCTTCGGTGCGCAGATCGAGTTCCTCGAGGAGATCACGATGGCCGAGGTGGAGGCGCGGAGCCGAGCGCTCGGGACCGCGCTCGTCGAGGAGCTCTCCGCGCTCGACGGGGTGCACATGTGGACCTCGCCCGACCCCGCGCGGCGCTCGGCCGTCGTCACCTTCCGGCCGGCCGACCTCCCGCCCGGCGACGTGGTCGCGGCGCTCGAGGAGGACGGGATCGTGGCCGCCGCCCGGGGGGGAAGCGACCGGCCCGGCGTGCGTCTCTCGCCCCACTTCTATAACTCGCACACCGACGTTGAGCGCGCGGTCTCGGCTATCCGGGGATATCTGCGGACGGGACTCTAGGGCGGCCGGGACCGGCGGCCGGCGACCGGATCCCCCGCCGCACGCGTGGTCCGCACGCCCGGGGAAGGAAGGCCGGGGGGGGATTGGCAACAGGTCCGTTGACAACAGAACCGTTGTAGTCCGCGTTCTGACGGGACCGCGCTCCCGCCGCAGTCTCTTGCCCCGAAGCCCGGCACGCCTTGGAGCGTCGTCTTCCCGGCGGGCACCACCGGCCTTTCCCGGTGTCTGTGCGGCACCCGTTGCCGTTCAGGGGGGCGCGTCGCCGACCGGAAACCGGTGCACCGTCCCGGGACTGTCGCCCCGCCGTATATTGCCGTCGGGCCGGGAAGCGCCCGGACCCTGAGACCTCAGCTGGAGGAGGAGCACCGATGTGTCGGACCGAGAACCGCCCCCGGGCAACGCGGCGCGTGGGGATCCACCCTGCCCTGCTCGTGGCGGGCGCCGTCTGCGTCACCGTCCCGGACAGCGCTGCGGGACAGGGACGATGGTACCTCTCGATGGACCTGGGGCCATCGCTCGTACCCCGGGCTTCCCTCTTTGCGGAGGACAACGACTGGAGCACGAAGTGCGACCTCCTCAACAACCCGGCCCAGGTCGAGACGACCGCCGGGGAGTGCGCGACGCAACCTCCGCCCGCGATGTGGGAGAACAAGGTGAATGGAGGGACCGGGGCCCTGGCCTCCCTGGCTCTGGGATACCGGTGGCGGCCTTTCCGCCTAGAGGCCGAGTACTTCCACCGGACCGCCACGTACGGAGACGCCACGCCGGTGCGGATCGGCGACGCCATCACCCTGGCCAAGGCCGACCAGGAGCTCGAGGCGGTCGACAGTCGGATCGACGGGCTGATCGTGCACAACCTGTTCGCCAATGCGTACCTCGAAATCGCCCCCGGCCCGGCCTACGTGCCCTATCTCGGCGTGGGGGCGGGTGTGGCCGCCGTCTCGGCAGACTACTTCAACCGATGGAAGCGAAACGACGATCCGGACCTGATCGCAACCTTCGACGATCCTGCCATGAAGGCCCGGATCGCGGGGACCACCACGATCGGCGGACGCCGGAAGTCGGACACCGTCTTCGCCTACCAGGCACTTGCCGGCATCGACCGCCGGCTGAACGACAACGTGACGCTCGGGATCAAGCTCCGCTGGACCATGCTCTCCGAGTTCGTCGACGAGGACGAGTACATCCAGCTCCGGAGCCACGAGTCGAGCGTCGGGAGGGGCGAGCGGATCGTCTACCGGCTGACCGCCGAAGACCTCTCGGCATTCGGGGCCACGCTCAACCTGCGGTACGCGTTCTCCCGGTGGGACGCGGCCCGGTCGAGGCGCGGCCGCCGCTGACCGGACGACCCGGAGAAAAGAAAGGACCCTGGCAAACGGCAGCTCTCCGGGGAGTACCGGACCGCTCCGGCGGCCACCCGGGCACGATCCGAGCCGGCGTGCCGGGATCCGCCGTGCGGGGTGCGCCAGCCGCACGGCGGCGACGACAACGACGACCACCGGGGCGCGATCCGCAACCGAAGCGCACCATTTCCCGGCCCGCGGGCCCCAGCCACCCGGACCCAGCCAGATGACAGACAGCACCTTGCCGGGCATGCCCGGCCTTTCCCTGCGTGGCACGTGCCTTGCCTTCCTCTGCGCTCTCCTGGCCGGGAGCCCGCCCGCGGCGGGCGCCCAGCAGGATCGCACGGGCTTCTACGCGGGCCTGCAGACAGGGGTCGCGAACGCCTCCACCGTGTCCTCCTCTCTCGGCGGCGTAAACCACCCGACACGCTGCGACACGCTCCTCTACCCGCCGTCGGTGAACCCGCCCGCCGGGGATGCGGCATGCCGCGACGGCACGCTGGCGGTGATCTCGGCCAACGAGTTCGAACCGGCTGCCGGGACGGCCAGCGGGTTCATGGTCGGCTACATGCTGGGGAGCCTGCGGTTCGAGGCCGAATACCTCCACCGGTACATGGGTGACGACTCCGCGCCGGTCGGGGGCACGACAAGCACGGCGCTCGAGGGCAAGGGCTCTGAGTGGAGCAGCGTGGTGCCGCCCGGCGAGTGGATCGGGGACTACGGCGCGCACCAGGTCTTCGCCAACGCGTACTTCGACTTCGTGAACGGATCCGACTGGACGCCGTACGCGGGGATCGGGGTCGGGCTCGCCCGCACGGCCCTGAGCTACCGGGGGCAGTCCTTCCGGAAGCCGGAAGGGGAGTACCTCCAGGTCGAGTTCAACCCGGACTGGCCGGATGCCGCCAAGCGCGCCGCGGCGGGCACGGCGAGCATCATAGACACGAGACTGGCCGAGACCGGCGCGGGCGCTCAGCTCCTGGCCGGCGTGGACTACGCCCTGACCGAACGCGCGTCGGCAGGCGTGCGGGTGCGCTGGGCGCGATTCGGTGACCTGACGGAGAACACGGCCTGGAACCTGGTCCGCAGCCATGCGCCGGTGCAGTCCGACGGGATCACCCCGTTCGGCGCCTCGCTCGAATTCGGCGGGATCGGCTACCAGGCGGTGACGGTCGACCTCAAGTACCGCTTCTGACGCGTCGGCTCCCCGAGGAGACGCCGGCCGGAGCGTCGCCGGCTATACGATCTCGAAATCCAGGGCCAGCGTGTGCGCGCCGTCCGCGTCCACGTGGATCTCCATGGTTCCCGAGAGGCCGGACAGCCCGCCGGTCCCGGACCCCGGCACCACATGCCCCGCGGTACGCGGCGGTGCGCCGGGCCCGGCGACTCCCCAGTGTTGGAGCACGAACGTCCCGGCACGGCCGGCGAGCGTAGCCGAGACCTCTTCGGACGCGACGTATCCCGCGTTCTCCAAGGGCCCGTCCGGGTTGGCCCGGCACATGAGGAGCCGGACGCGGCCCTCACCGTCCAGATCGCCCCGGTACCGCTTCACGGCGTGCGCTTCCGAAAGAAACGGACCCTCGCGCTGCTCGCCGTACGGCGTGGCATCCCAGGCGGTGACCTCAAACTCCGAGACGATCTTCATGGTCGGCAGTCCTTGAACCAGGGGATGATCGGCGTCGAGGAAATGCGCCCGCGGATCGGGTCAGGCGGCGGGCGGCGCGGCGGCTATCCCATGCGTGCACCGCGGGGCACCGGCTCCCGGACCCACGGGTCCGGCCAGCGAGCGGCCTTCCCTGCCGCCCGGGGAGGGGGCGGGTGTCCACCGGCCTCCGCGACTGCGGCCGAGCCGGTCGAGCGGCAACCGATGTGTCCGGGAGCCGGCACCTCAGCCCGCCCTCCGGCGGGCACACCGCGGAAGCCAACGGCCAACCTCCGCGGCGTAGGTCCGGTACTCCGTCCCGAACTCCCTCAAAAGACGCGGCTCCTCATAGAGCCGAACGAAGAGGGAGAACGCGACGAAGAGGACAGCCGCGTACGCGATCAGGACGACGGCTCCGAAGAGGGTGGCCCAGCCAATTACCATCGTGAGCGACGCAACGTACATCGGGTTCCGCGTGTAGCGGTAGAACCCCCGCTTCACCAGGTGTTTGGGGGCATCGATCGGTGCGGGCGTTCCGGCGCCGGACACGGCGAAATCCCACGCGGAGCGCAGGTAGAGGTGCCAGCTGCCCAGGTGCCCGGTGGTACATGGGTATTTTCGAATCGAGACTATAGTCCGCTCGCGCATCTCCCCCGCGGTCGGGCTTGCCGCATCTCGGGGACAATGCCCGAAAACTCCGGAAGAATTGTCTCGCCCGCCCTTGGCGTCACCGCCGCCAAGCCGCGCCGGACGGAATCCCACGGCTGAAAAGCACGTCGAGACCGTCGGCTTGAGGGGCAAGGGCTGCCCCGGCTTCGGCTTGTGGCAGGTCGCGCAAGATGGCGCGCACCTTTCCGCTTCGGGGGTCGCGCAGGATGGCCATGGGTCGGTCGCTATTCCCGTCGAGCGTCACGGACCCCTCGGGCCCCTCAAGCGTGATGCTGGAGAGGGCACCCTCCCACCCCGGCCGCACGGGGAGCACGAAGGCGAACGACGAGCCGCCGTCGGCGTCGGCAATCGCCGACACGGCGAAGCCGAGGGAGAAGAGTTCGCCGCCGCTGGCGGCGCGACCGGTGAGGCGGTGCTGGCCCGTGGAGTCCGGCAGCGTGGGCGGGGCGTCAACCACGAAGGCGGGTTCAAGATACGGTACGCCGCCCGCATTCACCCCGCCCCAAACGAGGAGCGACCTGGCGGCGACGGCGGGCGGTGGCAGACCCTCTTTGGACAGCCGATAGCCGAGTGCATTGGTGAAATGGTAGTCGCTGATCCACCTCGGTCCGCAATACCCCATCAGGTCTGGTCTGCCCGGGGGCACTAGTCGGCCACTGTCGCGGAAGTCGTAGCCCCATGCTCCGATGGATCCGCCAGGATAGGGGTACGACGGGTCCGGGCCGCCTGCGCCCCCGCAGGGCGCATGGCCCAAGCCCATGTTGTGCCCGAGTTCGTGAGCCATTAGTTCCGCGCCTGGTAACGCAAAGCTCCACCAGTCTCCCCCCGCCACTCCGCTCGGCCCCGTGATGGATCCCGACATCATGCCCATGTAGTGGCCGGTTCCGCCTTCAATCGCGCGGATCGCCCTAATTTGGTCGAGCAATACATATCCGTTGTTGCTTGAGCTCATCACGGGCTCGTGAGCTGTCACCTCAAGATCGCGGACCGGCAGTAAGATGCGGGTGGATTCAAGCAGCTCGTGGCCCTCCGGGTCTGCCGCCATCCCTGCCGTCAGCGCCAGGATGGCCGAGTCCGGGTTGGCGGTCCAGAGGAAGGGAATCGCGGTGAGATTGAAGATCGGCATCTCCCGCACATCCACTGCTTGGCGTCCTGCCTCCGGGATCCGTCGCGCCACGCCCAGCCCGGCGTCCAGCGTCCCCTCCGGGTCGATCTCGATCACCAACTCGAGGCCGGGGCGCACGATCCCGCCCGGGATCTCCGCGTTGGCGGACTTCGAAAGACTGCCCTCGTCCACCTCGGAGGGGATCGGCGTGGTCGTGCCCGGGATCTCCACCGCATACGTCTCCCGGCCGTCGACGTAGAAGCGGGCCCGGACCGGCGGAATGCCGTCACCGGTGGCACGCCCGGTCGTCGGGAACACGCGCAGCAACGCCTTCTCGCCCGCCACCAGTGGGACCGGAAACTCCCGCGACTGCACTGCTTGGGTAAGGTACGCCATGGACGCGCCGGCACAGGCGGCGATCCGCCGCCGGTTGCGCACGGTCTCCAGCCAGGCCAGAAAGCCCGGATCGGAGGGGACACACAGCCCCGTGCCTCCGGCCATCAGCTCTTCGAGCTGGCTAAGGGCAGTCAGTTCGGTCGGAAGGCTCCCCGCCATGCTGAAGTTGTTCGTCAGGTTGAGTTGCCGGAGACTCGACATTCTCCCCAGCTCGGGCGGGATAGCGCCGGTCAGGTCGTTGTTTTCGAGCCACAGGGTGCGAAGGCTGACGAGATTGCCCAGCTCGGGCGGGATAGCGCCGGTCAGGTCGTTGCCGTACAGGAGCAGGGTAGTCAGGCCGGCGAGGTTGCCCAGCTCGGGTGGAATCGAGCCGGTCAAGGCGTTGTCGGGCAGCCAAAGGGTCCGGAGGTTGGCGAGGTTGGCCAGCTCGGATGGGATCGCGCCGGTCAAGGCGTTGCCGCGGAGCCGCAGATCCCTCAGGCTGGCGAGGCTACCCAGTTCCGGCGGAATCGAGCCGGTCAGGTCGTTGAAGCGGAGGTCCAGCATCCCCAGGTTGGCGAGGTTGCCCAGCTCGGACGGGATAGCGCCGGTCAGGTCATTGAAGTCGAGGTGCAGGGTCCGCAGGCTGGCGAGGTTGCCCAGCTCGGACGGGATAGCGCCGGTCAACGTGTTGTAGTTGAGCCACAGGGACCTCAAGCTGGCGAGGTTGCCCAGCTCAGGCGGGATCGGGCCGGTCAGCACGTTGTCGGGGAGCCACAGGGACCTCAAGCTGGCGAGGTTGCCCAGCTGCGCCGGGATCGCGCCGGTCAACGCGTTGTCGTCGAGGTACAGGTACGCCAGGCTGGCGAGGTTGCCGAGTTCCGCCGGGATCGGGCCGGCCAGACCCTGGGACATCCATCGTCTCGCCTCGTTGTCCCACGACTGTCTGAGAACAATACTTACGACCCGCCCAGATGCGTCCGTATCGACCCCGTGCCACTCGCCGAGCGGCACGTCCTCCAGCCAGTTCTCATTGTGGGTCCAGTTCGGACCGTCCGTCGCGTCGTACAGTGCAACCAGCGCCGCCCGGTCTGGGTTGTCCACGACCGTAATCTGCGCCGTTCCCTGTGCGCTCCCCACACTTGCGGCGATTGTCGCCATGCCCTTGGCAACTCCGCGCACCAATCCCCGAGCATTTACCGTGGCCACTGCTCTGTCGCTGGACGCCCACGAGAACTCCGCAGTCAACAACATGTGCCCGTTCACATCGAACGCCTCCGCCAACATCTGCTTGGTGTTACCCAGACTGATGTTCTCTGCAGCCGGCGACACGAAAACCGAGTCGGCTAACTGCATCACCGTCACGACCCCCGTTCCAACGGCTTCAGATCTTTCGTTGACGCTGGCAGCGATCACCGCCGTTCCGTCCCCCGCCGCTGTGACCAGACCGGTCCGGTCCACTGTCGCCACTGACGCACTGCTACTCGCCCACGCCACGGCGGTCCCAGCCATCACTCTCCCGTTCTGGTCACGTACCTCTGCGTTCAGCTGTATGCTCGCCCCCAACGCCGTCAACTCGGCTGTGGCCGGGTTCACCTCAACTGTAGTCGGACGAGGCGGGTTGGATGCCGGCGCGGTGGCGGTGGCACTGTCTCCGCACGCCGACACCAAGGAGACACCCGCGAGCACTGCCACCATGGCTCCGTACCCACTCATGGCATCTCTCACGAATTCAACAATCCTATACGTGCGCTGACATGCTGCCGCTCTACCGCCTGTACTGACAATAAACGGCTACACTGCCGGCACCATGGTCGGCCTGCAACAGTGTGTTGACCTTTGTCTGTACACGGTATGGTACACGTCACCATAACCGATGCTAGCGGTCATCTGCCACGATACGTTCGTCGTGGTCCCTGTAGCGGTACGGGTCGAATTGACGTTGAAGAAGATGTAGTACAGAACGGCCCGGATACATCTCGAATACGCTGAAGCCAAGTGCGAAAAGTCGCAGTATCTGGTGCACAGAGGCCAGCGTTATGCTGGAAATAAAATCCACTCAAGTTGTTCAGTTCTAGAAAACTAGGGGGGATCAAACCCGAAAGGCCATTGTGGTTGAGACGCAGCCGTAGCAGGCCGGTGAGGTTGCCGAGTTCGGGAGGGACTGAGCCCGAAAGGTCGTTCTCGTCTAGATCAAGCCGTAACAGACCCGTGAGGTTACCGAATTCCGCCGGGATTGGACCTGTCAGTTCGTTGCCGCCGAGAAACAAATCTTCCAGGCTGGCTAGGTTGGCGAGTTCCCTCGGGATCGGACCCGTCAATTCGTTGCCGCTGAGACTCAACCACGTCAAGCTCGACAGGTTGCCAAGATCAGGCGGGATGGGGCCCGTCAATTCGTTGCCGTTCAACGTCAAGTGCGTGAGGCCGGTCAAACTACCGAGTACGGACGGAATCGAGCCGGAAAGGCTGTTGTTGCCGAGCCACAATCTCTCCAAGCCAATGAGGTCGGCGAGCTCCGGCGGAATCAAGCCCGTCAATTCGTTGCCGTTGAGACTCAGCCACGTTAAGCTCGACAGGTTACCGAGTTCGGGAGGGACGGGGCCGGAAAGGTTATTTCTACCGAGCCACAGATTCTCCAAGCCAATGAGGTCGGCGAGTTCCGGTGGAATCAAGCCCGTCAGTTCGTTGCCGTTGAGAGTCAGCCACGTCAACTTCGACAGGCTGCCGAGCTCCGGCGGGATGGGGCCGGAAAGGCTGTTGTTTCCGAGAGACAAACTCTCCAAGCCAACGAGGTCGGCGAGCTCCGGCGGGATGTGACCCGTCAGTTCGTTGCTGTTCAAATCCAAGCTCTTGAGGTGGGTCAGACTGGAGAGCTCCGGCGGAATCGGGCCGACAAGGTTGTTGCCCCCGAGAATCAAGTATTCCAGGCTGGCTAGGTTGGCGAGTTCAGGCGGGATCGGGCCGGTCAGTTCGTTGCCGAAGAGATACAACCTCTCAAGGCTGGCTAGCTTGCGGAGTTCAAATGGGATCGGGCCCGAAAGGTTGTTTTGGGTAAAAACCAACTCAAGTAGTGTAGCTAGGTTGCCGAGCTCGGGGGGGATGACCCCCGTCAAGTTGTTGAACCCGAGTCTCAGCAATTCTAGGCGCGCTAGGGTGCCGAGCTCGGGGGGGATCGAACCCGAAAGGTTGTTGTTGTAGAGATCCAGGCGGACGACTCGGCCGGAAGCACCCGTGTCCACCCCGTACCAGTCTCCTGTCGGGGCATCGGTCAGCCAGCCGTCTGCGTTGGCCCAGTTCCGTCCGTCCGTCGCGTCGTAGAGTGCCTCGAGTGCTGACCGGTCTCGAGCAGCGAGAACCACGGCGTCCACTACTGTGACCTCTGCCGTCGCCTGTCTGCTACCTGCTCTTGCCGTGATCGTGGCCACTCCACTATCTGCCCCCGTCACTAGACCCGACGCATCCACTGCCGCCACCGAGGTGTCGCTGGATTCCCAAGAGAACTCTGTACCCGCGAGCACATGGTCGTTCTCGTCTAACGCCTCTGCTGACAACTGCAATGTTTCACCGGATCCGATAGTCCCTTCGGTCGGCGATACCGTCACCGACTCAACCGTTTGGGTCACGGTGATCCCTGCGCTCCCCGTTGCAGAACCCGCACTCGCAGTGATCGCCGCCGACCCTATGCTCACCGCCGTTACCAGACCCAACTGATCCACCGCCGCCACCGAGGTGTTGCTACTACTCCACATTACGGTGGCCGTGGGCATTACGTCGGTATTCTGGTCACGCACCTCCGCCGTCAGCTGTACGGTCGCACCCAACGCCGTCAGCTCGGTGGCGAATGGGCTCACCGTGATCGTCGTTGGACGAAGTGGATCCGGCGCTGGCTCCGGTGCTGTGAAGCTGTCGCCGTCCCCGCACGCCGTGGCCAACGCCACGGCCGATAGCACCACCAATAGCCGAATGAAAGTTCGGTGGCGACTCATCTGCCTCCTCATTGAGCCGAACTTGGAGTGTGATCCGCGACTAATACCACACTAAGCATGGTAGTGGACCTAACCCGCTTTCACGGACGGTCAATTCTTGGGATTGATGGTGTCCGGTGTGGTTTGTTCTCTCCCCTTTCCCCCGCGTCTCGACGGGCTACAGACTCGGCAACTCGCTCGACTTCGGCCTCGTTTCTGGCGATGCCGGTAGCCGTCGGATCGAGCTTGCCCTCGAAGCGACTAATATCGTCTGCTCCTACGACTCCCTGATCCTCCTTCAACGCTTCGATGAGCGAGGCCGCTGGATTCTCGGGAGTTGCCCATTTCCGTCAAGAGCGAGTCGGGTCGCTCCGTGGGGCCGCATATTATACCCGTAACCTGTCTAGAGCAAGAATCCCATTGCGAATTGTGAGCGATTTGGGTTTTCATATACCCTGTAGTGTGTCTCTGAAGCAGCAGTGTATGGTGTCACCATGCCCATGTGACCTGCTATTGTGTGTGTACCGTGACCATTTTTACCGAGGGAGGGTAGACGGTAGCTTGGGTGGTTGTAGATTGAAGCCTTGTCGAACGAGATGTGAGCTGCGAGTCCACCGAATCCTAGCCGGGGGGCTCCCAGGGACCCCCGGGACCGCTACACAACGTTCGCCGCGTAGGTCGACCCCGGTCTCTTCCCGATGCAAGAGCGTGCAGGGGCAGCAAGGACGCACAAGCACCTGTGTTCGTCGCCGTCATCGCTGCCAGAGTTCGGCTCGCCACCTCGATCTCCGACCGGCCCGAACATTCCTACGACGCTCGGGATCGGCCCCTAACCGGAGCCCGTCGCCACTCAGGGCCCGTGTCCAACCCGATCCCCCCACACCATGGCATCCGGCGCGCCGATCCCAGCACACAACCGAAAGACCCCGAAAAGGCGCTCTTGACCGGTCCTACCATCGACCACGCACACCATCGGGGTACCGTGGCCACCACCCGACATCCGAGCCCCCAGCAGCACTTCCCTGCAAGCACCTGTGTCGCTACTCACTTCTCAGCGCTCGCATCCCCACTCAAGCGCCAGCCGCTCAACTACGAGCTCCTTCATCCATTCGTTCATAGACTTGCCTTCGGTGGCCGCGGCAGCCGCAACCCTCCGATGCAGCGAAGGTTCGAAGCGAATGTTGAAACGCCCGGAACACGGGCGTTCCGGGCTCTCCCCACGTTCCTCGCAGAAGTCGATGTAGTCGTCCACAGCGGTCTGCATCGAGCTCCTGCGTATTCCGATGATGTCGTCCAGTGATTCCGACATGCCGTCCACCCATTCCGAACCATGCCGTCCACCCTGGAGGAACGGAGGTCGGTAGCTGCACCGGGGCTTGTAGCGGTCGCATGTAGGGCCGTGGCCCACGTGTCTCCAGCGGTATTCCGCCGCCCCAATGTTAGGCTTCTCTTCGGCCTACTACCGTAGGGCTACGACACTCATGGTCCACTACCCCCAGCTCCCGCGTCCCTCCTCGATCCGGTTGGCCTCGACCCCCCGGACCAAACGCGCATCCCCTAGACGAGATCGGTCGTGGCCTCGGGGCCGGGGGCGGCGATCTAGCAATCGTACGCCCGGAACATCTCCTAGACCGTTCCCTCGCCACGTGACGCAGAATCACGGGCGACGACCCGTTCTCGCCCCGCAGGCTTGACTACATCCTCTACCGGGACGCTGCCCTCGAGGCCCGGCCGGCGTGCTTCTTCAACGCGGCGGACATGGCCGCGGACGCCCTCGAGGAGCTGGTGATCCGGGACTCCGACACCGGGCACTCCGATCACCTTCCGCTCGTGGTCGACTTCCGAGCACGGTGAGACCCCGGGGCGCCATTCTGGCGTCACGCGGCCGCGGCGGTGGCGGCGGCGGGAGTTGACGAGTCTGTAGAATTGGTGATACTTTATAGTATCATTCAATACCTTACAGTATCATACATGGCGATCGCGACACGGGAACGGATCCTCGAGGCGGCGGGCCGCGCGCTGTCGGTGAGCCCGAACGCCACCGTCGACGCGGTCGCGGCCGAAGCGCGGGTCGGGCGCGCCACCGTGTTCCGGCACTTCGGGAGCCGCGCCGGACTCCTCCGGGCGCTCGGTCGTCGGGCCGTCGCCGAGACAGACAGGGCGACACGGGAGGCCACGGTACGGGCCCGTACCGCCACGGAAGCCCTGCGGCTCGTCATGAAGGCCGCTGTCGGCGCAGGCGAGTCCTTCCGGTTTCTCACCGCGGCACCCGAGCTCTACGACGCCCCGGATACCGTCCAGGCGTACGAACGGCAGCTGGCCGAGCTAGCGGATCTGGTGGAAGCCTCGAAGCGGGAGGGCTTCATCCGCCCGGATGTCCCCACCGCATGGGCCGTGGCGTGCATCGACGGGCTGATCTGGGCCGCGTGCCGGGCCGTCGGGAGCGGAGCGGTCGGCCCGGTTCAGGCGGAGGATCTGGTCTGGGACACCCTCGCGGGCGGGCTTTCGGCCCACCCGGCGGGAGGATAGGAGGATGTCGGCGCGAGAACGGAGCAGGCTCAACTTTCCGATGCAGGTCCTGACGACGGGTGCCATCGTGCTCGCGCTGGCCGGTGCCGCCCGGCTCGCGAGCTCACAGGAGGATTCCAGGGCGTTCGACGAGGCCGCCGAGGAGACGCGACTCCTCGTGGAAGGCGCAGGCCGGGGAATCGACCGGGCCGGGGAGCCGGGTGACGGTGCCGCGGAGCACGGGCCATGACGGACGCACTCACGGGAGCGCTCGACTGGGACGCCGTTCTCGGGTGGTTCTACGTACTGAACGACCTGAGTCTCGTCTACGTGATCGTCCCCTTCTTCTTCGTCGAGCTGATCCGCTATGCGTTCCTCAAGCGCCTCAGCTTCGACGTCATCGGCGACTCGGTGGCGAACGTCATCACCTTCGTCTCGTTCGTGGCCATCGAGTACGCACTCGGCATTCTCTTCGTCACGAAGCTCTACTTCTGGATTTACGCAAATTTCAGCCTGCCTCACCTCTCGCTGAACTGGGTCACGATCGTGACGTGCGTCCTGCTTGCTGATCTGGCGTACTACTGGGACCACCGCATGATGCACCGGATCGGCGTCGGATGGGCCACTCACACGGTCCATCACAGCTCACCGCACTTCAACATGTCGGTGGCCTACCGGTTCGGGCCTCTCGACGCGGTGTTTCCCCTGCTCTTCTCCTTCCCGATCGTGATGCTCGGGTATCACCCGATCCTCGTCCTCCTCGCAGAGGTCCTCGTGCAGCAGTTCCAGGCAATCCTCCACACGGAGGTCATCCGCAGGCTGCCGCGGCCGGTCGAGTACCTCTTCAACACGCCCTCCCATCACAGGGTGCACCACGGCTCGAACCGGCAGTATTGGGACAGGAACTACGCGGGGATGCTGATAATCTGGGACCGGATGTTCGGGACCTTCGAACCGGAGGTCGAGCCCGTGGTGTACGGCGTCGACCAGCCGATCAACTCGAACAATCCCGTCACCGTCTTCCTGCACGGGATCCAGCGCCTGGCCCGCAGTATGCTCCGGACCAGAGGAGTCACAAACAGGCTGCGGCTCCTCGTGAAGCCGCCCGGCTGGAGTCCCTCCGATCAGGGAACGTAGCGCCGGATCGGCGGATCGATCGAATCGTGCCGCGTGCAGCCTGACGAAGACGCCCGGTGATCGCGGGCGCGGCAGTGCCGCCTGCCCGGGTTCTCGCAGGAGCCGCTGAGGGGAACATATCTTTGAGGGCACGTATCCACAGGCCATCGCACTCCCATACAGACAGGATCCGGGACATGAGAACCAAGTCCGCTCCGCTCAACGGTCTACTCCTCACCTGGCTCCTCAGCCTGCCGATCGCGGCCCAGGATCTGGACATGCCCCGCCCGATCGACGGGATCGACACTGTCTGGCTTGAGGAGATGACGTGGCTGGACGTGAGGGAGGCGCTCGCGGAGGGCAAGACGACGGCGATCGTGCCCACGGGAGGAATCGAGCACAACGGGCCGTACGTCGCGGCAGGCAAGCACAACTTCGTCCTCTCCGTCACCGCGGAGGCGATCGCCCAGGAACTGGGCAACGCCCTAGTTGCGCCGGTCGTGAAGTTCGTCCCCGAGGGCGACATCGATGAACCCTCCGGGCACATGCGGTATCACGCGACCCTGAGTGTCAGGGAGGACACCTTCGTGGCCCTCCTGACCGACATCGTGGGGAGCCTTGCTGCGCACGGCTTCACCGACATCGTCCTGATCGGAGACAGCGGCGGCAACGTCAGCGGGATGCAGACGACAGCAGACACCCTGAACGAGCAATGGATGGGAAGCCCCGCCCGCGTATATCACATCGCCGAGTACTACCGGGAGGACATGTACAGCTGCGAATACCTGAAGGCCGAACTCGGCATCTTCCAGCAGCCGGACAACTGCGTCGCGACCCGGAACGAGTTCCACGACGACTACCACTACTCGTCGATCGTCGCGACGACCGACCCGACCCGGATCCGGGCACAGCAGAGGATGGACAGGGGACTGTTCAGCATCAACGGAGTGGACCTCTCTCCCCTCGAGCGGACCATCGCGAACGGCCGGCGCCTCGTCGCCTACCGCGCCGAGATCACCGCCCGTGCGATAAGGACGGCGATCGGGGAAAACTGACCCCGCCGGCTCCGGCAGCAGCGGCCTCCACGCTGCTGTCTGCCAAGCCGATCCTTCCCGATCCCGATTCCTACGGCGTGCCCGTTGCGGTAGGTCCTGGCTGCGGGAGGGTCACGGCGCGACGGTGTTGGCCTAGACTCTAGGATCCGGCGGCACGCGGCGGCTGACCGGGGGGGGCGCCACCTCGACCACGTCCTCGCCGGGAGTGGACCTGGGCGGGTTCTCGGTGGGTCGCGAGTCGGGCGCGGGGTCCGGCGCAGCGGCTGGGCGAGCCGCCCGGGCCACCTTCACCTCGACTCCATCCCCTGTCTCGCGGCGGTTGGCGCGTGGCCGCGCCCGTAGGCTCCGCGTTGTACCCGCCGGCGACGCTCGGAACACGAGCATCACGTCCCCCGCGCCAGGGCCGACGCTTGCGGGTCCGGCTGCACCCTCGCGGATTCTCCTGGGGAAGCCACCGATTGATTCTGGTGAACGCCCCGTCGTCTGTACCCGCCGACGGCGTCCGAGAGGTCAATCCTCAAGACCACCGGCTCCGGTCTGCGCGGACCTGACCCGGGTTCCGGTGACCGCGAGCATCGGCGCCGAAGCCGCTATGCCGGCACTTCTGCGGTGACGGTTGCTTGCACGCATGGTGGCGGACAGTGGCGCCCGTTCGGCCAGGTCCTCTGGTATTCGACGTTCGGGACGTCCGTAACGACCGAACCCGCGACCGTCGTGACCGTGATCGACACGTGTTTCAGGTTCAGCCGGGGGGAATGGATATAATGATGGCAGGACGGGCCCCCGTCGCACTCGTAGACGTGGAAGGGTTCCTCCGCGCCCGGCACGTGCAGCTCGACGCTGTAGGGTCCGGTGGGCGGCGAGGTCAGCCCGACCGTCAAGCCGTTGATACAGCCGATGAGGGTACAGTCGACCGGTGCAAATATCGAGCAGCCGGAGAGCGCACCTAGGCCGAGCGCGACGAGGAAGAGGGACCGCCTTGGGTCCGGAGTCCGCATGGCACCATCCGATGGCAAGGGTAAGGGGAGGCCATGCAGCTACCCCTCGACTATGGATCCGTGCTGAAGTCCGGCGGGAACTCACGGATCGATACCGGAGCATGGACACAATCCGTCGACCGGTGAAGGCCGTTGTACTCGAGTTCACCGTCCGTCAAACCGGGGCAGGTTCAGGCCCGGCAGGATTCCAGATTCTGGAGCCCTACCATCCGGGCTGCATGAGCGCTTGATCTTGGACTCGGATCACACGAGGAGCTGGGACTGATTCTCTGGTCGCGTCACAAGTCGGACATAGTGATCGTCGAATAATGACGATCGGGATCGGCGGCCACTTCGGCCATTCGCTGGATGATGAAGCGGATCGCCTGCTCAAGGGAGCGGCTCTCTTCTGCGCTGAGTTCCTTCTCCGTGGCATCGGCCTTCCGGGCCTGTGAACCTCCCATTTGACTTGCGAGACGCTGCGCTGTCCTCAACACGTTCCTCGATATCCGGAATCGATCAGTGGGAGAAACGCCTTCACGCCGAGCTGCTCGTTTCATGACCGTGATGCAGAAATAGGCCATGCTGGGCAACGGTTCCTCACCTGCCAAATAGCCCAGATAACGAGAACAAGCGCTCTTCACATCGGCCGTGATTGCAAGAGTAACTGTCGGCGGAGCCGGATAGCGGGTGGCGTGAACCGTCCCGCTGGCCCTCCCAACGGCCACTTCCACGCTCAGGGGCGCCGCCGATGCGGCAACTACACCTGGGGTTGGGTTCCTGTCTTCGACATGAGCTCTGTCGAATCTCAGATCAAAGGAACGAGAAACGGGCTGGAGGCGGGCGTAGAACTTCCACCGACGGATAAATGGCTCGACTGCTTCCCGTGCGGCTTCTTTGGTCGCGTACTGCCCTTTCATGTCAAACCGCGCTTCATTGCCTTCGACCGTCAGGTGGAACGCCTTCTCTTCGTGGTTGAGAGGTTCGGCGCGACTGTAATCGACGGTAGGCTCTGGCACGAATTTATAGAGCAGCGCCACCACGTACGGATCGTTCATGAGTAATCACCATGCTTAGGCAACGATTGCCTCCTCCGTTCATGTTTGTGCTGTCGAGATCTGGAGGCCACTCTTTGGTCGGAATCGTCAAACAGAGAGTTGATGCCGAACCGCGGACGAGGGTCTCCTTGCCCCGCGGCGAGTTGTCGAAACGGACCGACTCCCCGAGGGTGGATCCGCCGTGCACGGCATGCCCCTCCGGCTCAGGGTGTTACGTTCGGCGGACCCGGCATCCTCGAACGGGAGAGCGCGAAGTGAAGATGCGGACACGCGGCTACCGGTATTGGCCCAATCCCCGGCTACGGGTGGGCTGTGAGACGGGCCGGACGGGGACGCTCCCCGCCACCCCGCAACCCCCTGGATCAACGCCGTGTTCCTGACCCTCGAAGACCCGCGGGCCCGCGTGAAGGGTTCCCGCGATCCGCTCGGCCTTCAGCCGGTCTGGTCGGGGTTCGGACGGCACATCATCGTGAACCTCACCACGGTCACCGACTCACTCCGCGGCTTCACGGTGCTCCTTCTCGGGAGGTACTTCGGGGAGCGGCTCCTCAGGGAAGGAAGGATCGAGGAGGAAGAGATCGTCGACGTCTTCCTCCGGGTCGAGCAGGCATGCGCGTATGCACGCTGCCTCGCCCGGAGGAACAACGGACCGGGGCCGGGCCGCATTCTCGGGATCGAGCGGGTCAGACGGCGCATCTCCGGGCGATCCGGCTTGGTGCGGATCGGCGTCGATCCGGGTGCCACGATTCTGGCCGACCAGAAGACCTACGGCCTCTGGGGTCTCTTCTCGGTGTCGGCGAGAGTCTCGAAGCTGCTCCCCAATGGACCGGTCGGCCTCGGTCCGGAGGCCGCCAAGTTCGTCGAGGGCCACTATCTGCCGCACCTGACCCCGGTGTTCGAGCGCCTTCAGCGCCTGGTCGCGCGGGGGGGCGAACTCAAGTTGAATCCCCGGTCCCCGGTCCTGACCGCGCTGGGACGCGTTCTCGGTGGACAGCTGTCGGCGGCCGAAAGACGGTTCTACCGCACCTACCTCTGCGACGGCGAATACTGCGACCACCGTGTGGGGGGGCGGCAGGCGACGTTCCGCCGGCAGCTGGAATCGCACTCCAAACTTGGTGACCCCATCAACCGCGACGAGCTCGTTTCAATCCGGAGGGCCGTCCTGACCTCCGACCCGGAACTCGCGAGGCACATCGACCGGATCCTCGCGCTGGAGGCCCTCCTCGCGCCGAGCGAGGTGACCTTCGGATTCCTCCAGACGCGCCACGGCCAAGACCCCGCCGATGTGGCAGCAACGCTCCGCGAGCGCTGGGGGGAAAGCATGCGTCATCTGGACCCGGACGGGTTTGCAGCCATCCGCGACGAGATCGCCAGGCTGGCGGGTGAGGACATCACGAAGTGTATGGCGGGGGTGCACGAGGCGCTCCTCGTCGGCGACTACGAGGCGGCGATCCGGCATCTGCTGGGTTGGAACCGGTTCGTCATGACGAACCGCTCCGCCGGCCCGTGGGTGCGGCTGGATGACGGCGACGCGCTCGATGTGCGCTACCGCGGCATCGAACGGGAGCTGCCGACGGGGGCGGCGATGCCGTCGCTCTGGCGCAACTCGTACTTCGTCAACGCGCTCAAGGCGCTGGCGGCCCAGACCGCGGAGACATCAACCGGAGGGGATCCGTGAGCGTTCCCGGACGGGTCCTTTCGGACGAGGTCTCCGGGTCGATCCGCGGTCGCCGGGTCCTCGCCGCCGTCTTCACCACCTACACATTCGACCCGGCGTTCTTCGAGCTGGAGATTCTCCCGCTCCTGTTCGAGAGCCGGATCAGGGGCGGCTTCAGCCACATTGAGAAGGTGCGCCGCGTCCAGCTTGAAGAGTGCCTGCGCGACACGGCCGAGATCGAAGTGTTCTACGACCGGAGCGGGCTCGTCGGAAACGCGGGGCCCGCGTCTCTGGACTTCCGCCGAATCGATGTCGGCCGGAAGACCGGTGTCTTCCATCCCAAGCTGGTGCTCGTGCTGGTAGAGAATCCGCCGACGGACGGCGGTGAGCCAACCCGGAGCCTGATCGTGGCGACGCTCTCAGCCAACCTCACGCGCTCGGGATGGTGGGAGAACGTAGAGGCAGGTCACATCGAGGTGGTCGACTCCGAGTCACCCAAGAACCGGCGGTGCACGTTCCGCCAAGATCTCCTCGAGACGCTCAGCCTTGTCTCGGACGCGGCTCGCCCCGGGGAAAGGCACGGCGCGCTCGAAACGATACGCAGATTCGTCCGGGAGAAAGCCCCCCGGGGCGACACGCGGAACGCAAGCTGGCGGGGACGCTACTACACGCGCCTATTCGCGGGCCAAGTGCCCCTCTCTGAATGGCTCCGAGCCCGGCGGCTCGCCGGCCGCAACTGGAACCTGGAGGTCGTGTCGCCGTTTTTCGACGCCCACGGCCCACGGGCGCTGGAGCGCCTGATCCGGACGATGCGACCGAGGGAGGTGCGCGTCCTCCTCCCGACCGAAGCGGACGGGACCCCCTGCGTGACTGGGGAGCAGTACGAAGCGATCGCGGTGCTCGCCAGGTGGAGCCGCCTCCCGCCAGCCGTCACCGGTTCGTCCGGGGGAGCGTCGACCGAAAGGGCCGTCTCCCGCCGGGTGCACGCCAAGCTCTACCGCTTCTGGCGCCGTGGCGAGGGAGACGTGTCGCTGGTCGGCTCCCCCAACGCGACCGGGGCCGCCCACAGCCGGGACAATGCCGGGAACCTCGAAGCGGCGTTCCTGGCCAACACCGGCGGCGGCGGGAGCGAGCGCGCCGGGTGGTTGCTCCAGCCGCTCGATGACCCTCCCAGGCGATTTCCGGAGGAGCCGTCGAGTGAAGAGGGAGACGCCGAACGGGTGGGGCTCGCTCTCTCACTCCGGTACGACTGGGAGCGGCAGGCTTTCGAGTACAGGCTGGACGAAGAGCAGGGCTTCGAGGGGGAAGTGCGGATCCGGGAGCTCAGCGGGAGAGAGGTTCACGCGATCGATTACCCGGGGCGGGGCGAGTGGAGGGACTGCGGCACTGGGGCCGCCGGCCGGGTGAAGGAGCTGCTCGCTTCCACGAGCCTCGTGGAAGCCCGGATCCGGACCCCGGCGGGGACGTGCCGGTGGCGTGTACTCATCCGGGAAGAGGGAATGACCCACAAGCCCTCCCTTCTCACGCAGCTCACCCCCGACGAGATTCTCCGGTACTGGTCACTCCTCTCCGAGTCGCAGCGCCAGGCCTTCCTCGCTGATCGGCTGGAGACCGACGAAGCCATCCTGGCACTCGATCCGAACCGGGAACCGCGGCCCCCAGAACGCATCCCGACCGTATTCGACCGCTTCGCCGGCGTTTTCCACGCATTCGAGCGGCTTGGCAGCTGGGTGGACGAAAAGCTCCGGCAGGATCGGAAGGCCGAGGTGACGGCCCGCCTGTTCGGCGAGAAGTACGACTCCCTCCCGGTGCTCCTCCGGAAGATCCCCGATCGAGAGGACCGGGACGAGATCATCGCGTACGTGACCTTCTTGAGCGCCAAGCAGGCCGTCCGACGGATCAGGGAGAGATGGTCGGCCTACTGGTCCGAGCGCGGCAAAGACACCCGCAGGCTGGAATGCGAACTGGAGAAGATCGCGGGAATCCGAGAGAGGCTCCCGCTCCCGGACCCGGACCGCGAGGAGTTCCTGACCTGGTACGAGGGCGCGTTCATGACCGTCGCGCCCGAGCTGCAGGGAGGGGATGACCGCATCCGATGAAGCGGATCCACATGGACCTCGCACGCGAGTTCATCGACTTCAGCGGCGCCGGCGGGACGGGGACGGGAGCGCGCCGCCGCGGCATCACCTCATCGTTTGCGGAATCGCAGCTTCGCGGGACCGTCGCCGCATACAACATGCTCACCCGCAACCGGGTGGCCTACATCGCCGACGAGGTCGGGATGGGAAAGACCTACCTGGCGCTCGGCGTCATGGGGCTCATGCGGCATTTCCGTCCCGGAGCCCGAATGCTCGTCATCGCTCCCAGGGCCAATATCCAGATGAAGTGGGTGAAGGAACTTGGCAATTTCGTCCGCAACAACTGGCAGGTGACCGACAACCGCGTGAAGTCGGTCCAGGGCGACCCGGCAAGAAAGCCCACGGTATGCCACTCGCTCACTGAATTCGCGCGCGAGCTCAACGTCAATGCCGACCGCGACTTCTTCCTCCGGATGACGAGCTTCAGCCTCGCGCTCAAGCGACGGGAGGCGCGGGACAGGTACCGCAAGCAGCTCCGGCGCCACGTGGGCTGGCTGCCCCGGTCGGTCCTCTCCTCGGAAACCGTGCAGGGTTTCCGCGAGGGGTACGGATCCGCCCTGAACGCGCTCCTGCCCGACATCGACCTCCTAGTAGTCGACGAGGCTCACAATCTGCGGAAGGGCTTCGGTACTGAGGACAGGAGACACACCTCGAACCGAAACCGCATCATGGGGCTCACGCTCGGGCACCCTTCGCTGGCGGGTCGTGGCACCCCGTGGTACCGGCCACGCGTCAGGCGTGTCCTCTGCCTCTCGGCCACTCCGTTCGAGGACGACTACGGCGATCTTTGGCGCCAGCTGGACGTGCTCGGCCACGGCGGCGCGCAGCTCGGCGACGCATGCGGGGGGCGGGCCGTCCCGGTGCAAATCCTAGCTGACACCAGCACGGACGATGAAACCAAGCGGGAGGCGGCCTCCAACCTGCTTATTCGCCGGGTCACTCACCTGACGATCGGCGGAGAAGAGCACACCAAGAACATGTACCGCCGCGAATGGCGGTACGGCGGCTTCCGGAGCTTCGACGATCCCATCCGCTTCGAGGATCCACGCCAACGGCTCATCGTCGGCCTGGTTCAGAAGAAGGTGGCCGAAGTGCTGGGCGATGAGCGGTTCGGGAATCACTTCCAGATCGGCATGCTCTCCTCTTTCGAGAGCTTCCTCCAGACAGTCGGACACATCCGGGCCAAGGAGCGTGCGGCCGAGGTGGAGACGGACGGCGAAGGGGACGAGGTCACCTTCGACGGCCGACAGACCCGGAACCGGGCGGAACAACGCGGTGCTGACACGCGCGTGCTGAACGCCCTGATCGAATCGTACGAGGATCGCTTCCAGCAGGGGATGCCACACCCCAAGCTCGACACAGCGGTCCAGTCGCTGGCTTCCGCGTTTGAAACGGGGGAGAAGGCCCTTGTCTTCGTCCGGCGCGTTGCAACGGTGGCCGAGCTGGCCCGGCGCCTCGACCGCGAGTTCAACTCGTGGGTCCGGCGGAAAATGAAGGCTGCACTCCCCGGGCTCGGCGACGAGATCGAGGAGCTGTTCGAGCGCTTCACGAGCGAGACGGGAGCCGGCGAGGATCCGGGAGCGGGCGCTTCCGGCCCGAGCGCAGGGACTCGACCGAAGGGAGAGCTCCTGTCCGCCGTCGGGGATGACCCGGGCGGGCGCGAGAACTTCTTCTCCTGGTTCTTCCGTGGGGAGGGACCGAACAACGTCCAATCGGGGGCCGCATTCCAGAAAAACCGCCTCAGCAACACTGCAGCGGTCTACAGCACACTCTTCGAGGACGACCTCGTCGCTTGGCTCCTCGGTCGGCCCAATCGGCCACTCGTACGCCTGGGGGAGAAGCTCGCACTTTCCCTGCAAGTGCTGGAAGCACAGCTCCGTGAGCTGGCCTGGGCCTACTTCCGCAAGCGCACCGGGCGAACTGCAGGATACCCCCGCTACTATGTGTTCGAGGCCTATCAGTCGGCCGCCCTCCATCTCCTAGCGGAGGCCGGCGGCGCGGTGGGGGACCAAGCGGGCCAGGTGCTCAGGGGCCGGTTCCCCGACCATCACGGGGAACGCTCCGAGCCCCCGGGCGGCTTTCCGGCGCCAGAGTCGGCAATCGGCATCACGACCTTCTTCACCGAGCTCGTCAAGCGTCCCGGGCTCCGGGAGGCGATCTGGCCGGACGAAGAGGAGACGTCGTTTCCCAGGCGCTTCAGGCGCCGGGAAGAGCGGCGCGAACTGCTGAGCGCGATGTCACGGCTCGGTGCGGCATACATCGACCTCTATCTCCTTGCTATCCGGGAGGCCGGATCCTTCGAGATGGGGCCAGCGACGGGGAGCGACGCAACCGACCGGGACTTGGCACGGAGGTTTGTCGAGCTTCTCGCCGAGCAGCAGCGCCAACCCGGCTTTCACGCCTTCGCGGAACTGAACGGCGCCTCGGATGCCTTCGATACGCTGATCGCGGTCAACTTTCCCAACGTGTCGCGGAGTGGACTGACCGGCCTGGCCGAGATCTTCGGCCGCGGGCTGCAGCAACAGAATCCTGTCGGCCGCATGTCGGGAAGGGTAGCGGGTCGGATCGTCCGGCAGTTCCGCATGCCTGGCTTCCCCCTCTTCCTCATCAGCACCGACATCCTGCAAGAGGGTGAGGACCTGCACACGTTCTGTCGCAGCGTCATTCACTACGGCATCACGTGGACGCCCTCCGCGATGGAACAGCGGACCGGGAGGGTGGACCGGATTGACAGCCTTCTCCAGCGGAAACTCGACGGGAGGGAGAGATTACCGGACCCGGAGGAGAAGATCCAGGTCCACTACCCCCACCTAGAAGATACCGTTGAGCGGCTCCAGGTCAGGCGGGTTCTTCGACGGCTGGATCGGTTTCATCGGCTCGTCCATGAGCCGATGAAACGAAAGGCGCATGAGCGTCGCATCGACAAGAACCGGGAAATCCTGGCTTCGACGGAGCTTCCGCCCCCCGTTGAAGGGCGTCTGAAGTCAGCGTTTCCGGTGCGGGACGAATGGCTGGAAGGAGCGGTCGCAACCACCGGTCCGCACGGGATCGATGTCCAGGCACTGGCAAGGCTACTCAAGGAATTCTGGGAGCGGCTGGCCAGGGAACTCGGGATCGAGCGCTCAGGGGTGCCGTCGTCGCTCCGTCGCGACGGCGTGGTGCGCGTGAGCGCGGGCGTCGGTGCGACAGGACCACCCGACGGCCGAGCGCACGGCGAGGGTCGGCGGCAACTTGTCCGTACGGAGTTGCGCTCGGCCGGAATTGACGGCGTGACCTTCCTACGCTGCAGCAGCGAAATCGGCCTCGTCGACCTGTCGGACGGGAGGACGGTCGACCGGTTGCGGTGCTTGGTGCTGCGGCTTGGTCAACCACGCTTGTGCGCGCACTACCAGACCCGGCACCGCAAGTACCAGCTCAGCGTGGATGCCAGTGTGCCCTTCGAACCCGCCACGACGCAGTACGAGGAGGTTCAGGAGCTGGTCACGCGCGTCGCACGACAGGCCGACCGGCTGGAGCATGAACTTCTCGGCGTGGACGCGGAGCCCACCGAACAGATCGGGAGGCCTGACCGTGCGTGAGCTTCATGCCATGCTGGAGCGGCTCCGATCCGAGAATGGGATTGAGTGGGAGGCCGAGGAAGCCGACATCGTAGTCCAGATGACGACACACGATCGGCAGCAGCAAGTCCGCGTGGGCCGCGTGGGCAGCCAGTATGTTTTCTCCACTGTCGTGCGCCGGAATGCCTACGCCAGCCGCGGGCCCCGCTCCGCGCGGCACCTGGCACTGAGGGCCTGGACTCGGAACGCGAAGACGGAGCTGGTCAACTTCACATTCGACAGTGCAGGGCGGCTGGTGGGCGAGATCCGCCATCCCGCCGATCACCTAGACGTGGCGGAACTCGCTATCTACCTGCGGATCCTAGCCACCGAGGGCGACCGGTTCGAGTATGTGCTGACGGGAAGAGACGAGAACTGAGCGGTAGGGCCTTCCCGCCCCCGGGCGATCCGTGTCCGAGGAGACGACAGCGTTTCCCGCCTGCTCTCGGGCGGCAGATGAGAGCTTGACACCAGACGGACGCACGATGACTGCAATCGCAGGCAACACAGAAACTTACGGTCGGGACTACGATGGCCAGACGTCGACTGCTGGTCCCAGCACATCGTGCCAAATTGCGGGGGCACTTCGCCCGCCATCTCTGCCCGGAGGGCCTCGCAATGCCTGTGGCGGCCCGGGCACCATTCCTTCCGAACCGAACGGTTGAGAAGGATGAACGACAGGTACCTTCCCGGCGTGCCGGGACCGGAAATTGAGGCGATCTTCAACGCGGCTGCCGGCAACGAAATCGCGACCGGGAAGTTCGACAGCCCTGAATCCTCCGCCGCACTGGCCGCCAACGCCTTCGGTTTCTTTTTAGGCCGGGCGCCGGAGCTGCCGCCGCTCCCGGGCTGCAGCAGCCAGAGCTGGCCGGCTCGTTCCGTGACGCTCGAGGCCGAGCTCCGCTTCCCCTGGAGCGGAGGACGGCACCCGGTGCTCGACAGTCTCGTGAGGACGTTCTCGGCACTCATCGGCATCGAGTCGAAGCGGTTCGAGCCCTACCGGACCCAGCATGCCCCGCAGCTGAGCGACGCCTACTGGCGTTCGGTCTGGGGCGAGCGCATGACGGGATACGAAAGAGTCCGCGATAGTCTCCGGAACGACCCAGACCTCTACCGCCATCTGGACGCGGCACAGCTCTTCAAGCACGCCTTCGCACTCCGGACGGAGGTCCACCGGGACAGCGGACAACTCGGCCTCGCGCCCGTGCTCTACTACGTCTTCGCGGAGCCGGAACGCTGGCCGGTGAGTGGTAGACCTGTGGAGGCACGTGCCAGGGCCCGCCACAGGGAGGAAATCAAGCATTTCGCGGCAGCTGTTGCCGGGGACGAAGTCGCCCTCGTTTCCTGTTCCTACAGGCGCCTGCTCAAGGCGTGGTCGGATCGTGGGGACTGCCGCGTCCGCGCCCACGCCGCCGGGGTGGCATCCCGCTATTCGCCCTGATGGGTCTGCAGGCTACCCCGCCGTCGGCCTGCCGGGGCACTGTCGTAGGCAGACGCCAACGCATGTCTCCCAGCACCGGCGGGGCTGTCTCGGACCGGTCCCGACCCTATCCTCCGCTCCAACACCCTGATGTCATACTGAGAGAACGCGATGCCTTCTACGAATCGGAGGGAATCTCACCAACTGCATGCCGCTCCCGATCGGGTTCCGCGTGCTCGGACGGTTCCGCCGACTTTCGGGAAGCCAAAGCGAGTTTTCTAGCCCCCTGCGCTCAGGAACGCCAAGGCCCGGGCTGATGGCGTGGTCCTACCCGTGTCGGACGACCGCCGAGGCGTGGCCAAGGGACGGCAGACGACGCCACGGCGAGGTGCGGGACCCGCCCTGTTGTGCGGGACGGAATTCCCCCCACAGCCAATCCGGCTCAGAGGGGCGAGGATAGGGTCTTCGCCGTGACGACATCCCCGTGCTCGACATGGGTCCATGCGTCGCCTGCGTCGCGGGCACCCCGTGGCCTCTACCGGGAACGACGCCGTCGTTCGTTCGCCGAGAGCAGAGTCACCTCTGCTCTCGGGCGTCAAGCAACGCCTTTCCCAGCTTCGCGATGCGGGCACCAGACCGCTTCACGGCGCCCCCGACTCCAGCCGCCGCCTGATTTGCCAGCCTCTTCGAGTTCTCACGAATCCGCGCCTCCAGCTCTTCGTCGGTGAGACCACTGACGTCGACGCCGAGGGCTTCGGCGCGTCTTCTGAGACTTCGGAACACCCTCTCCTTCCCTGCACCCATCCTTCCTCCGGACTCCCTGATATCGCTCCACGGACCGCTCGATCGACCATGCCCGCAGGGGCGCGGCCACCGGTAGTCTCCCCGACTCCGGCGGCTCACGCCGACCCAACCCGACCGGCCCCGCCCTGAGTACTCGACAGGCCGTGGCCGGCAACGAACCGGAGGCCGGACGCTCCCCGGACTACCCGGGAACCGGCAGGCCTCGGTGCACCGGTCCCGCTGCGACGGCTCCGGCGGACGGACCTACATGCCGAGGACGTATTTCGTCAGTCCACCGGCCACCCAAGGCCGGGAGCCCGGTCCCTCCGCGGCGTAGACGTTACCCTCCGCGTCCACTGCCAGGCCCTCCCCGGCGACCCCGCCGGGCCTGTCGTCGGAGTGGTGCGGCAGAATGAATGCGGTTACCCGGTCCTCGAACGCGCTCCCGATCCGGATCCCGGTGATCCAGCCGGGGTGGTTGGCCTCCCCGGTCTCGGAGTCGATCGCGTAGAGCATGTCGTCGGGGGTGATGAAAAGGTCGCTGATCCGGCTGTACTCGTAGTACGTCCCGTCCAGGTTCCCGTCCTGATCAAAAATCTGGATCCGGTGGTTGCCGCGGTCTGCCACAAAGAGGCGCCCCTGCGAGTCGAACGCCACGGCGTGGGGAGTCCGGAACTCGCCGGGACCGTTGCCGATCCGCCCCCACTCCATGATGAACTCACCGTCCGGCGTGAATTTCATGATCCGGCCGGTGGAGCCCGGCGGGGCCACATCCGCGTTCTGGCCGCTGTGCCCGTCGGCAATGAAGATGTCTCCGTTGGGGGCCACGATGACGTCGCACGGCTGGTTGAAGTGCTCGGAGTCGTTACCCGGTAGCCCGGCCACGCCGAGCCGCATGAGGACCTCACCCTCGGGGCTGAACTTGATCACCTGATGGCCCTTGGTGCCGGCCTCGTTTGCGGCGAAGTCCGTCACCCAGACGTTGCCTTCGAAGTCCACATGCAACCCGTGCGGAACCACGAACTCCCCCGCGCCGAAGCTCGTGAGGAGCTCGCCCGTGTTCACGTCGAACTTGAGAATGGGGTCCACGAGGTTGGTATCGCAGTTTCCCCCCGGACCGAAACCGGTGCCACCGCAGCGGTCATAGGCCCAGATGTGTCCGTCCGGGCCGACGGCGGCGCCCGCGGAGGCTCCCCAGATCCGGCCCTCGGGCAGGCGGCCCCAGTCCTCGATCACGGTCGGGTTGGGGTTGGGCAGGTCCCGGAGCACGGGGTCGGAAACGTCGTCCGCGGCGGTCCCGGTTATGCCGGGCGGCGGGGGCATGAAGGGTCCGTCGTCGGCGCTGGCCGGCATCCCGTCACCGGCGGACATGTCATTTTCGGCGGACCCTCCGCATCCCGCGACCAGAGCCAGGATCGCGGCGAGGAGAGCCGTCGTCCCGAAGCGGTTGTACGGTGCCATGATGACCTCCTTGGAGCGGAAGGAGAAATGCGATATCGCGACTCCCTCGAGGAAGGGCGACGAGTGGGCGGCCGCATCAGCGGGCCTTCCAGAACCATACTGAAGTCCGGCCGCACTTCGGGGCAAGCCGCAACGCCGCGAGCGCGATCGGCTGGTCGGTGTCCCGGGCGAGCACCCGGCCGGCCCGCCGGCGCTGCACCCGGCCGGCCAGGGACACGCAACCGTCAGCCCGGGCGGTCCTGCTGCCTACTGGTCGAACCCGGGCAACTCGCAGGAGCCGGAGCACCGCGCTATTGTGCGGTAGTACGCGCTGAAGTACAGGCCCAGCCGTGTGCGCCGGTGCCTGCCCGGGTGTCTGAGCCCGGTTCGCCGCTCCCCTGTCCGTGGACGAGTCCGTCCACAGCGAGGAATCCATGGTAAAGTCATGCACCGGAGTCTCCGGCGCGCCGCGATGGCTGCTCTTGGTCGTGGCCGCGGCCCTCTCGATACCGGCTTCGGCCGAAGCGCAGAGCGCGCAGGAGCGCCGAAACCCCGACGGAGAGTGGCGCTACCAGAGTGCCGACTCATGGGGCACGCGCTACTCGCCGGCCAACCAGATCAACGCCTCCAATTTCAATGACCTCGAAGAGGCCTGGATCTGGAGGGCGGACAACTTCGGCCCCGAGCAGGAGCTCCAGTTCAAGGCCACGCCCCAGTACATCAACGGCACGCTCTACACCGTGGCCGGCCACCGGCGGACGGTCGCCGCGATCGATCCGGCCACCGGCGAGACGCTCTGGACCTACCGGGAGCCGAATACGACGCGGTGGGAGCGGTCCATGCGCCAGAACTACGGCAAGGGGGTGGCCTTTGCCGAAATCGATGGGCGCGACGTGATCTACTACTCCTCTCCGGCCTTCTTCCTCCACGCCCTGGATGCCGAGACCGGCCGGCCGCTCGAGGGATTCGGGCAGCCTGTTCCCGTGGACGGATTCCCCGAGACCGGCGTCGTCGACATGGTCCCGACGCTCGTGGCCGACTGGGGCCGGTGGCAGGAGTGGGATGAGCCCTACGATGCGGACTATGGGATCCCGCGCGAGCTCGGATTCATCACGACGTCCTCACCCCCGATCGTCGTGGACGGGGTGATCGTCGTAGGCAACTCCGCGGAGCAGGGGTATCTGCAGACGAGGATCGAGAACGTGCCCGGGGACATTCAGGCGTTCGACGCCCGGACCGGTGAGCACCTCTGGAAATTCCACGTGATTCCGAGACCCGGCGAATTCGGGCATGACACCTGGGAGAACGACGCCTGGCAGTGGACGGGAGACGTCTCCTCGTGGGCACCCATGTCAGCCGACTACGAGCGCGGCATCGTCTACATACCCACGAACCCGGCGACGATCGACTACTACGGCGGCTTCCACCCCGGCGACAACCTCTTTGGCACGAGCACGATCGCACTTGACGTCCAGACGGGTGAACGGGTGTGGCACTACCAGACGGTCCACCACGACATCTGGAACTACGACACCACCCACGTGCCGATGCTCTCGAATCTGGTCGTGGACGGCGAGCCGGTACCGGCGCTCATCCAGAACACGAGGACGGGGCAGATCTTCGCGCTGAACCGGGAGACGGGCGAGCCGATCTGGCCGATCGAAGAGCTCCCCGTGCCCCAGTCGATTGTCCCCGGCGAGCAGATGTCCCCCACGCAGCCGCATCCGACCCGGCCGGAGCCGCTCGAGCCCCAAGGCCTCTCGGAGGACCGCGTGATCGACTGGACGCCCGAGCTGCGCGAGCGCGCCTTCGAGATCATGAGCGAATACGAGATCGGCGGCTCGTACATGCCGTGGGTCCACGCCGGCCATTCCGCCGACTACCGAACCACCATGCGCTGCCACGGCGGCGTCAACATCACGCATCCGGCCACGATGGATCCGACGACCGGGATCATGTACGCGCCGTCCGCACCGAGCTGCGGGGGCGGGCTGATCCTCCCCGGGATCGAGGTTGACGACCCGGACGATCCGCGCACGACGGGCGAGACGATCTCCCAGTTCGTCGCCGGCGGGCTCGGCGGAGGGATCCAGCTCCCGAGGGTCGAGGGGCTCCCGCTCTTCAAGCCCCCCTACCGCCGGATGTCCGCCTACGACATGAATACGGGCGAGCGGATCTGGTGGATTCCGATCGGCGAGGTCGACGAGTCCATCAGGAACCATCCGGCCCTCCAGGACGTGGACACCTCCACGTTCGGCGGAGGAGACAACTCGATCCAGATGGTCGCCGGAGATCTCCTAGTGGCGGAGTGGCAGACGGCCGACGGGCCGGCGCTCCATGCGTACGACAAGCGCACAGGGGAGAAGGTGGGAGAGGTTCCGCTCCCGGGACCCGGCCAGTACGGGATGATGACGTACATGCACGAGGGGCAGCAGTACATGGTGGTCCAGCTCCAGAATCCCGGGCGTCTCGTAGCGCTGCGTCTGCCCTGATCCACCGGTCGCGGCCACGCCGGGTTGGCGTGGGCCGGCCGAGCGAAGGGAAAGAGCCCCCCCCCCGGGGGGGGCGGCGGGGGGGGTCGGCGGCGGCGGGGGGGGGGGTGGCGCCCCCCCCCAAAGCCCCCCCCCCCCCCCGGAGGGGTTTGGGCCCCCAACCGCTAAACCGATAAA
>JAPPNO010000001.1:46992-109161 GCA_028873845.1 Gemmatimonadota bacterium
GGCCGGGCCCCCGGGCCACCCCCCCGCCCCCCCCCGGGGCGGGCCCCGGGGGGGTGGGGGGGGGCGGGCGTTGCTATGCTAACCCCCCCCCCGCCGGCCCCGGCGGGGGCGGGGCTCTGGCGTCGGAGCGCTGGCGGTTCGCGCAACGCGCATCTGCCCAGCCACCGACCGGTCGGGTTGTGGCCCCGATCCGTCTCTCCGTATCACCCGGGCCTTGAGTCGAGCGACGGCCCTCGGCACGGCCTGCTCGGGACGAACAGCCACGGCTTTGTGTCCGAACTCGTCGGCGGGCGGAAACGACCAGCCACCGACAGCTGAACCGTGGCCGCGAACGGAAGCGACCCATACGCATAGTACAGCTTCCACCGAGAGCGGTCGCGGCGCGACGGCCGCGAGAATCGCCCCGGTCACCGAATGGTCCCGCATTCCCGGCGGCTGCCAAACACACCGGACGGTCCGTGTGGTTGCGGGGCTGAAGCCCGGACGTCTCCGGGGCTGGCGCTCGCTCAGGCGTACCAGAAGTACTTCCTCTACATGGACGGCTGGCAGTTGCGGGGGCGGTGCTCAGCCAGCTTCCCTCGCATACGGAGAGCCGAAGGGAGCCCCGCAGGTGCACTGGGGACGCTCGTGGCGGGTGCCCAAGAAGAGATGCCGAAGTGTGAAACCGGCACGGTGGGGGCCGACCCTCAGGGGAGCAATCCCCTCTCGATTATGCACTTCAAATGTAGTACGATCACTGATGGGATTCCGCAGGGCAAAGGCGGTAGTCGTAGAGGCCCTCCGCCGAGGGACTTTCGAGCACGAGGCCCGAGATGCTCTTGCCGAGAAGAACCTGTTGGCGGTTGGTGAAGTCGATGAGAACGAGGTCGCACGGCTCGTGCTCAGGACTCGGTCAGAGGAATACGGCGAATCACGGCATCACTGGGATTCGGTCCGTCATCGTGCACACGTTCAAGCCAACGGCCCGGGACGAGCGGTGGTACGTCAAGGTGTATTTCATCGATACGGACCGCGACGATCCGAAAGCGATGTTCATCAGTGTTCATCGAGCAGGGAGCTGAGATGAAGATCCTGCGGGAGGGAGATCGCGGCCACGCTCTGGCGCCGGAACGCGGGCGCGTCGAAGTCGTCTACGAGTACCGAACAATCGAGCTCGAGAAGTCGAAAGCCGTGGTCAGGAACGTCCTCGTCGGCGTTGATGCCGAGACGGGGGAAGTTCTGACGGTGCCCGCGCAGTCGACGCCGAGACTGAAGGCCGCGAGGGAGGCAACGAAAGAGAGAGTGCTGAGTATCCGGATGCCCCGGGAGCTCGAAGATGCGCTTCACCTGGTTGCGGACCGTCATCGCGCCACGGCCAGGCAGTTCGTTCCCGCGCTGATCCGATACTACCTCGCGCGGGCCTCCTCCGACCCCAGCGTGGCCCGCCGGTTGTGCAAGTCGTCAACGAACCCGTTGGCTGCGGGCGCATGCCGAGTGAACCTGCGGTTGAGAGTGAAACCGGAACTCTTCCGTTGGATGTCCGAATTCGAGGCTGCTAACGCTGATGTCACGAAGAGTGACCTCGTGCGGGGCGCAATCGTGGCAGCCAAGGAGGATGTCCTCGATGCTCGTTCCGAGCAGCGTCTGCGTGAACTGGAGGTGATCGCCCGGGCCATATGACGGCTCCGCAGGCTGCCCCCCTCCCCCGACCGCGCGGTGGTCTCCGTCTTCGCGTCGAACTGCGGGGTCACGCGGGTGTGGGTCGGCGAATCCGGCCGAAGTCACGACACAGATGCGGGCGAACTGCTCCGGCGACGGTCCACGGCGCTGCGCGCGGCTAGCGGGCGCGAGCCGCGCCCGGATCCGCCGGCCCCCCCGGCGTCTTCGGACGGCGGGAGAGCTCTCGTCGGAGCGCTGGCGGTTCGCGCAACGCTCAGGTGCCGTGCCTCCGACCGGTCGCGTGGTGGCCCCGATCCGTCACTCCCTATCGCCCGGGTCCTGAGCCGAGCGACGGCCCTCGGCACGGCCGTCGGAGACTGCACGCACTCCACGTTGGACAGCCCGGTCGGCCGTAGGCTACCCTGGGTGTATCGTGAGTCCCTCATGCGCCCCGCTGCGGCAGGGGTGAGCGGAACCGTCCGGACGAGTGGGATACGGTGCCGGCGCGGAGGGGAGCGAGCGGCTGCCGACACGAACCGTGTCTCTTCGTTCGAGTCGGCCGGCGCCTCAGCCCGTCGGTCGCCGCCTGACCGTGTCCCACCGCGGTGGTGCGGTCCCGGCGGCGTTCGCGGACGCGTCGCCGGCGGCTTCGACGCAGGTGCAGCTCGCGGGGACTGCGAACTGAATGCGACTACGATACGACGTTTCGGCGGCGTTCGGGTCGATCGAACGCTGCATCCCGGTCAGTTCCGGTGCATCGGAGCGCGCGGTCTGAATTCGGCCTCCGGGGTGCCCCTGGCCGGGACAGGCCGGCAACCGTGTTGCGGAGAGCGCCCACCATGAAGAGAAGAGACTTCATCAAGACGTCGGTAGGGGCCGGGCTCGTGGTCTCGGCTCCTTTCCCGGCCTCCCACGACCCGCTCGCTTCACCACGGCGCCAAGAGCCCCGGACACTGTACGACAAGATCTGGGATTCCCACATCGTAGCGAACCTTGGCGGGGAGACCGATCTGCTCGTCGTCGACCGCAACATCATGTTCGACGGTGGCCCCGCCACGGTGCGCGCGATGCTCGAAGACGGTCTCACCCTCGCCAGCCCCCAAGACAGCTGGGCCGTGTGCGACCATACGGTGTCTACCTCACCGAACCGCTACACGGACCGTTCACTCAACCGCGGAGACGCGGCCGAGCAATTCGTCGAGTACGCGGAAGAGCTGAGGGCGATGGGCATTCAGGTCTTCGGTATCGACGATCCCCGAAACGGAATCCAGCACGTCGTCGGCCCGGAGACTGGGCTGACCCTTCCGGGCCTGGTGGTTGTGGGGGGCGACAGCCACACATGCACGCATGGCGCCCTCGGCTGCATCTCCTGGGGAGGAGAGGGCGGACGCAACGTCCTCCTCACGGGGACAGTGATCAGGGAACGTGCGAGGCGCATGCGCGTCAACATCGAGGGGAGGCTCGGCCCCTCGGTCCGGGCGAAGGACGTCATTCTCTACATCATCGGCGAGCTGGGGGCCGCCGCCGGCAACGGCTACGCGGTGGAATACGCCGGGCCGGTGGTACGGGCCATGAGCGTCGACAGCCGCTTGACGCTCTGCAACCTCGCGGTCGAGATGTCCTCCGCAACGGGGATGGTCGCTCCCGACGACACGACCTTCGAGTACCTGGCGGATCGGGAGTTCAGTCCGGAGGGGCCATATTGGGACCAGGCCGTGGAGCACTGGCGGACCCTGCCCTCCGATCCGGGAGCAGCGTTCGACCGGGATGAGACGATCGATGTTTCCGGGATCGAGCCGCAGGTCACCTGGGGCGTCAGCCCGGAACACGTGGTCGGTGTAAGCGGCCGCGTTCCCGATCCGGCGGATGCCCCTCCGGCCAGGCGGGAGGCCTACCGGGCGGCGCTCGAATACACCGGCCTCGTACCCGGCGAGCCCATCGCCGGAACGCCGATCGACGAGGTATTCATCGGGTCCTGCACCGAGAGCCGCATCGATGATCTCCGCGCGGCGGCCGGGGTCGTCGACGGACGCAGGGTCAGCGCCAATGTGTCGGCGTGGGTGATCCCGGGGTCACTCCCGATCAAGCGTCAGGCGGAGGCCGAGGGCCTCGACCGGATCTTCACCGAAGCGGGGTTCGAGTGGCGTGAACCGGGGTGCTCCAAGTGCGTTGCCATGAACGGCGAACACGTTGCGCCGGGTAAGCGGTGCGTGTCCAACTCCAACCGGAATTTCATCGGTCGCCAGGGGAGGGACGCGATCACCCATCTGGCGAGCACTCCCATGGCCGCCGCCGCGGCGATCGCGGGCCGGATCGTCGATGTACGGCGCATGATCGCGGGAGAGCCCGCATGATGGCCCTTCAGTCGGCTGCAGGGGGGAGTGGTCCCGTCTTTGTGCGGCATTCCGGGATCCCGGCGCCATTCCTCCGGAGCAATGTGGACACCGACATCATCGCCCCGATCAATCCCAACTCGATCTCCGGCCTCTCTGATGGAGAACGCGCGTTCGAACCGCTCAGGTACTTTGCGGACGGGTCGGAAAATCCGGATTTCGTTCTCAATCGGGAGCCTTATCGCAGTGCCTCGATCCTGCTCGCCGGTGAGAACTTCGGGACCGGAAGCTCACGGGCATCGGGTGTCCGGCTACCCATGGCATTCGGCATCCGGGTAGTGATCGCGCCCAGCTTCGGGCCAATCTTCTATACGAACTCCATACGGCTGGGCCTGCTGGCGATCACTCTCGGCGAAGCGGTTGTGACGAGCCTGGCGGAGTGGGCCGTAGCGAACCCCGGCGTGGAGATGATGGTCGACCTGGAGAGGAACGTGATCGAAGCCCCCGGCCTGGCACCCGTGGCCTTCGGCATCGATCCGAGGGTGCGCACCAAGTTCCTGCGCGGACTGAACGACCTCGACGAAATGCTCCTGCACAGCGATGGTGCCAGCGGACTGAGAAACGAGAATCGGAGCAGGTGGCCCTGGATCGACCTGGGTTCGCCCGGCGCGGGTCGCTAGGAGAGCAGCCGTCAGCCGCAGTCCTCCCGTATCGTCTTCGGATCGGCAGACTTCCCGCGTAGTCCGCAGTCCGGGTCAGCTGTCCGTAGTCCTTCGCGACCGGAGAGGGGAGCGCACGAGGAATCCCACGGAGGGGACGGTTCTGATGAGCAGAAAGGACAACGTGAGAAGAAGCTTCTTCTGGTACCCCTGACGGGGGTCGCCTTCGGGCTACTCCTCTCCCTCGATGCGAGCCCTCTCTCGGCCCAGGCGGACGACACCTGGAATGCGAGGTGGCTCGTCGGGAACTCGCTCCCGGAACACCCGGACGAGTACCCGGCGCCCGTGACCCTGACTCCCAACCCGCGCACCGATCTGACCGACGCCCGGGACGTTGCGACGATCATCCAGGAGAACTGCGTCCAGTGCCACCGGCCCGGGAGCGTGGCTCCCATGCCGCTCGAGACATGCGAGCAGGTGAGGGGCCCTTCGCCCCGATGATCCGGGACCGCGTCGTCAGACGGGTCATGCCCCCCTGGCCTGTCGACCGGACGGTGGGTATCACGGAGTTCAAGAACGACCCCTCGCTGAGCGAGGAAGAGATCCGCACGATCGTGGACTGGATCGACTCCGGGACGGCCCTAGCAGGCCGTGGAAGAAGTGGCCCGCCAGCGTGCCGGTTTCGTGAACGGGGGTGGGCGAGTGAGCGCGGTCTTGTTGTACGAGGGGCGGCCTGATGGGCGGAGGGAGCCGGTGTGGAGGCTCAGGAGGCCGAGAACGCGCCTGATTTGGCCAATAGAGGCGGCAAGACTGCGTGCGGACGCGTCGGCGAGAGCCGCGGCCGCTGCTGCGAGGCCCTGCAGGCTACGCGGGGTACCGACTCCGAAGCGGCTGCGCATCAGGAGGCCGAGGTTGAAGGCCGCGGCCTGAAGGAGCACCCGTTTTGGGATCTCCTCCCGGCCGTGCAGATGGACGCAGCGCATCCCTCCGCTGCCGAGCAGATGGGCGAACGTCCGCTCCAGCTTCTCAGCCCTCTGGCGCAGCAGCCGCTTCCCCCGCTCGCCCTTGATGCGGCGGCGGTTGCCGTACGTCGCCTTCTGCGCGTCCCGCTTGCCCTTCCACTTCCGGCGGCCCCGTTTCGGCTCGCTCACTGTCCCCGCTCCTTGACGCCCGTCATGGTCGCGTTCGAGTGGTAGCCCTTGTCGGCCACCAACTCCCTGGGCTCCGCCCCCACCTCTGCCAACCGCCGCTCCGTCTCGTCCAGCGTCACCGGCATCGACGCGCTGTCGCCGCCGTCCATCGTCTGCACCGTGACGGCGGCCACCGCACCGGTCTCCATGTCCACCCCCACCTCGAGCTTGTGCGCGAGGCGGGTCCTCCCGTCCTTCATCTTCGTGATCCGCGCCTGGGGGTCGTGCGGATGCTTCCACTCCCTGTCCGACCCCTTCTTCGGGCGCTTGCGGTCCATCTTCGCAAGGTCGTGGCGCGTCGGCGTCTCGATCCCCGACGCTCTCGCCAGCTGCTCCAGCCACGCGTCGTACTCCGTCCCGTCGTCCCTCCGCACGATCGCGCGCATCGCCGCGTTCGCCTCCAGCGTCGTCGAATCCACCCCCACCGTCTTGCCGCTCACCAGTCCCGACTCCCGCAGCACCCCCAGCACCCAACCCAACACCGCCCCGTGCGCCTCCAGGCTCAGCCGCTTGCGCGTCTTCGAAAGCGTTGAATGCTCCGGCGGAGACTTCGCCAGACCGTAGCCCAGGAACTCCCGCAGCGAGATCGAGTCCCTGCACCGCCACGCGATCCCCCGATCCGAGCCGATCCCCTCCAGGTATCCCACCATCAGCATCCGGAAGTAGACGCCCGGAGCAAGGCACGGCCGGCCCAGCCGCTCCGCGTAGAACTCCCGGCACGTGTCCTCCGCGAACCCGTCGAAGCCGCGCTCGCGCAGAAGCTTGTCCAATGCCGCGTAGAAGGGGTTGTCCAGCGCCCCAACCGCACTGGCCGCGATAAACAGCTCCTGCTGCCGCTCACCAGGCATCCTGCCTATCGCCATCGCCGCCCTCTCCCCGCCGAGGTCCTTGTTCCCCTTCAATTTATCCCATTCACAAAGACCCCGCGGAACAGACTTTATCCACGGGCTGCTAGGGGATCGAGCAGCGGACGACGCAGGTCGGTCGTCCGGAGTCGCACGGGTTCATCGAGCGCTTCCACCACGCTCCTGGATGAGCACATGCGTACGAAGGCAAGGAACAAATTGGCACGAGTAAGTGTAGATATCCCGGCGGATCTGGACGCTCAACTCGAGACCTACAACCGGAAGCGTCCGTACCGCGGCCACGCCATGGAGGGGAGACCGCCGTATCAGGTCTTCCAGGCAGGGATCCGCAAGTCCAAGGGCCGCAAGAAGTCAACCCAGTAGAGAAGGAGGTGAAGACGGCAGCCTGAAACGCTGACCCGTCCGCTTAAAGAAATCACGCCCAAATCCCCGCAAGAGGAGGTGTCCATGTCGTCCATCGAGAGTCGGCAATCCCACGGATTAGTTGCCTTCTTCCTTGTCTTCTCACTTGGGATATCTGCCGGGCCGGTCGCCGGCCAGCAATCGGGCACCATCACAGGAAGCGTGGAGGACTCGCAGACCGGCCTGCCCGTGCCCTCCGTACAGGTCTTCATCCCGGATCTCGACATTGGAGTGCTTTCACAGGCAAACGGGCTTTATGTGCTGGAGAACGTGCCGGCGGGAGCGCACACGCTGATAGCGGATCGGATCGGCTACGAGTCGGTGACCCAACAAGTTACAGTGGGCGCTGGTGCGACCGTGGTGCTGAACCTTGACCTCGTCGAGGCAGCGCTCCAGCTCGACGAGCTGATCATCACAGGGACCCCAGGAGGGACGCAGAGGCGTGCCTTGGGGAATGTTGTGGGAACTCTGGATATGGGGGAGCTTCAAGATTTGGCTCCGGTCGTGACTTTGGACCAAGCGCTCAACACGCGTAACCCCGGCGTGCTCACGGTGCCTGTCTCGGGACACGCGGGCGGCGGTGGAGCGCGACTCAACATCCGTGGAGTGTCCAGCATCGCGCTTGGAGATCAACCACTCATCGTCGTGGACGGCGTTCGGATCAACGCAGAGCACAGAGCCAGCCGCAGGGTCGCGACCGGGAGGCTCAACGACATCAGCCCGGAGGAGATCGAATCAATCGAGATCATCAAGGGACCGGCCGCGGCGACCCTCTACGGGACCGAAGCTTCGGCGGGAGTCGTTCAAATCATCACCAAACGGGGTGTCGAGGGCACGCCGCAGTTCGATATGGTCGTCGCAACTGGAGCAAGCTGGCTCGGGGATCCACATGGCAAGATGCCGATCAATTATGGTACGAACGCGGCGGGCGAACTCCTACAAATGAACATCCTCAATGCTCACGAAGCACGCGGGAACGACCCGGTGTTTCAGTACGGCGGTATGCAGAACTACAGTCTGTCTGTCCGCGGAGGTCAGAGCATAGCCACCTACTATGCGTCGGTGAACCACAGCGATCAGGACGGAGTCGTAGACTTCAACTACGACAGGCGCACGACCGGACGGCTAAACCTTGACATTACGCCCACCGAGTGGTTGACGCTGGGGATTGGCGGCTCGTTGATGGGCGGCGACACGCGGTTACCGGGCGATATCTGGGGATACGGCCTGAGGGGCGGTCCCCGCACCGCGGCGGACTATGGCGGTATCGAGAGTTCCCGGAACGGATGGGCGTACCCGACGGGCCCGGAGCGCGAGAGGGATTGGCGGAGAGATCTGTATGATGTTTCTCGTCAGAATGCGAATTTCAGCGCACAATTGGACTTGGGCCGGTTCTTCCTACACCGGATGACCTTGGGCATCGACCGCAGTGACGAGATCCACACGGAAACGTATTTTCGGGACCCCGACCTCCGCTGGGGGGGCAGCCGAGGCGCCGGGCGGAGGGAGATCGACGAAAGGGAGTTTGTGACCAAGACGTTCGATTACTCCGCGTCATCGGTGTTTAATGCGACTGAGCTTCTAGGATTCACGACATCTGCGGGATTCCAGTACTACACAAAGCGCGCGTGGGACAGGAGTCTAAGAGGCGACGAGTTTGCCACGCGGGCCCTGACCACGGTGGCGAGTGCGGCCCGTACCACGGCGAGCGAGGCAATCGTCGAGAACACGACCGTGGGGTTCTACATCCAGGAGCAGGTGGACTGGGATCAGCGGATCTTCGTGACGGGAGCCGTCCGCTTCGATGAGAACAGCGCTTTTGGCGTGGACTATGGCTCTCAGACCTATCCGAAGGTAAGCGCGACCTGGGTGATGAGTGAGGAGTCGTTCTGGAACGTCGACTTCTTGAATCCGCTCCGATTGAGGGGCGCCTGGGGGGCGGCGGGACGCCAGCCGGATGTGCTTGCTGCCGCGAGGCTCTACGAGCCCGTGCCCGGGACGGACAACCGTCCCGTCTTCGCGCCATCAAGCTACGGCAATCCGCTGCTGGGACCGGAGCGAGGAGAGGAGCTGGAGCTCGGATTCGATGCTTCCCTCTTTGACGGGCGAGCACAGCTGGAATTTACGAGGTATTGGAAGACCACGAAGGACCTCATCACGGACCGGGCATCGCTTCCATCCCAGGGGTTCCCGGGCCGGCGGTTCGAGAATGTCGGTCAGGTCGACAACTGGGGAACGGAGATCGCCCTGGATGTCCGGCTCGTGGAGCGGGGCTGGATGAGCTGGGACGTGGTAACCGCGTTCGCAACGATGGATAACGAACTCGTGACCCTCGGGGGAGACTTCGACCGGATACCGATTCGCCGAAGTACATATCACGTTGAAGGCTACCCGTTGGCATCCCTGCTCAATTTCCGAGTTCTGTCCGCAGAGCTCAATCAGGATGGACAGCCCATCAACATGATGTGCGATGGTGGGACGGGTCTGGGCGGCTTGGAGTTCGGTGGTCCCGCGGTTCCGTGTTCTGAAGCACCGCGGCTGTATTGGGGCACCACGACCGACCGGTGGACGCTGAACATGATGTCCACCTGGACGCTGCTCCAGGACTGGCGCGTGTACGCGGCAATCGAAGCTCGAGGTGGCGCCATGAAACACCAGGATTCGGTCGGCTCGAGGCACACCGCGTGGACCAATGCATACGGTGTCAACCTGCCGCCGCTGGAACGTGACCCGATCATGATGGCCACTCTCGCGCTAGACCGCGGGGCCCTGGGCTACTTCGGCGGGGGATATGTGAACTTGGATGAAGTGGGCGTCCAGTGGAGGATACCTCCGCAACTGATAGACAGATTCGGCGTCTCGCAAGCGTCGGTTACCGCCGCCATGAGAAACGTCGGTTTCTTGTGGCGGGAAGACGAGGCATCGTACGACGGCAACCGAGAGCCTACCAACGGGAAGCCTGACCCGAGAGTGACTGTCGGGAGCATCTTGTTCGCTGGACAGCAGGGCACCCAGATGCCTCTGACGACCTCGGCGGTTCTGTCGCTGAGGATGAGTTTCTGATCAACGGATCCTGCGATGGTTTGCTAGGCGAACACCGGGGATGAGCGGGGCTTCGCTGAGCCTGTGACACGAACGCTTCCAGCGAGCGCCCGCAACGATAAATGACTGAATCGGAGGCCAGGAGCATGTCGAACTGCATAAGGGCAACTGCCGATGAAACGAAGAGGGACCGCGGCGACGCGGGAACCCGATTGACGCGGACCGGAACCATTGCGGCCGTCGCAGTCGCGCTCTCAGCCGGAACAGCCTGCGATCGTCTATTGGAAGTGGACGTTCCGGGACACGTCACTGAGGAAGCGTTGAATGACTCCAGGCTGTCAGAAGAACTGGTTGGCAGCGCGGAGGCCTCCTTCGACTGCATGCTGTCGACGTATGTAGAAGAGATCGGTCGGTGGTCGAAGGACTTTTACTACATGAACACCGGTACCGGGTTCATCTATACCCAGCTACGGACCCGGGAGGTGGAAGACTTTGAGCAGGTTGATTGCACACAAACAGGGCCCACTCGATCGGCGGCCGTCTGGCTCCCGATAAACACGACGCGAGCACAGGCGGAACAGGCGATAGAACTCATCGAGGGATTTCCTGACGAAAACGTCGAGAACAAGAGTTTTCTTCTCGCGAAGGCGCACGCGTACACGGGATACTCCTATCAGATCGCGGGCGAGACCATGTGCGAGCTTGCGTTCGATGGGGGTCCGCGAGAGACACGAGAAGGGGCGTGGAGGATCGCGGAGCAGTACTTCACCGACGCGCTCCAATTGGCCGGCCAAGCCATGTCCGCGCCGAGTGGGGAGGACGTTGGGTCTATCCGCAATATGGCATTGGTGGGTCGAGCTAGATCACGTCTGCATCTTGGAGATGGCCCAGGGGTCATCGCCGATGCCAGTCAAGTTGACCAAGGTTTCGTTCGCTATGCCCAGATGGATGAGATCACGACGCGTCGTTGGAACAGAGTATACGAGAACCAAAACAGGAACATCTCTACGAGCGTTCATCCGAGCTACCAGAATCTGGAAGTCGACGGCGTGCCTGACCCACGCGTGCCGCTTGAGCGCCTTGGCGTTGTTGGCTTCGATGCGGTCACCGATGTGCATACGCAGCAGAAGTATTTGAGCTTGGGTGCCGATATACCCTTCTCGACCTGGCGAGAGGCTCAACTGATGATCGCAGAGGTGGAGGGGGGCCAGACGGCCGTGAACGTCATCAACAGTCTGCGTGCCACCGTCGCGGACCTCCCGTGGGTCACGGTGACCCAGGCCTTACCGGAATTCAGTAGCTCGGATTCGGACGCGATCCTAGCCCAGGTGCTGGAGGAACGGCGACGGGAACTCTGGATGCATGGGACCAAGCTTGGTGACATGCTGCGGGTGCTGGAGCGGGCTGATCTTCCAATGATCGACGGTTTAGAATTCGATAGCGGTCTCAACCAGAGAGGACAAGCGTATGGGTCTGGAACGTGCTATCCCTTGCCCCTCGCAGAAAAGGACAACAATCCGAATTTCTGAGCGATTCTTCAACCTCCACCCGCTGGCTGGAGTGCGGCGGCTTCCGGTTGCATCTCGTGATACAACCGCATCTGGAGCCCCGATGGACAGATATACTTGCCTTTTCTCGAAGGGGTGCCCGATGCAGGGAGCTACAGGTTACCACAGTCTCTACTTGAGCTTCCGGTGGCCTGGATCGGCCCTGTATCTCATCGCCACTGTAAGTCTTCTAATCGCTACTGCACTGCCAAGTAGCGCGCAGCAGCCCGGCAGATCAACGCTTGAAGGCGAGTGGCATTACTTGGGCGGGGACGCCTACCACCAGCGCTACTCGCCGCTGGACCAGATCGATGCGGGCAACTTCGAGGATCTAGAGGTCGCGTGGACTTGGCTGGGCACCAACTTTGATCCCACTACTCCCCGTGGTAAACCCATATTTGTGGACGGGGTCGTCTACACAGTCGTGGGCAACCGCCGCACCGTGGCCGCGATCGACGGGGGCACGGGGGAAACCCTCTGGACCTTCCGGGAACCGCAGACCGTCCGATGGGAGCGTTCCACGAGGAGGGGTCACGGTAAGGGCGTGGCCTACGGTGAGGTGGACGGACGCGGGGTGATCTTCGTCTCGACCCCCGCCTTCTTCCTGCACGCGCTGGATGCGAAGACAGGACGGCACCTGACGAACTGGGGGGAGGCGGTGCCGCTCGACGGCTTCCCCGACACCGGCGTGATCGATCTCCTGGCCGACGTTCTCGACGGTTGGGGACGATGGGAAGACTTCGTGGCCGATGGGGGAACCTACGACCCCTACCGGGGCGCACCGGCCGCGCTGGGGCACATCACTAGCTCCTCACCTCCCATTGTGGTGAACGGGGTGATCGTCGTCGGCAACTCCGCCGAGTCGGGCAATGAGCAACTTCGGATGGAGAACATCCCGGGTGACATCCTCGGCTATGACGCGCGCACGGGAGAGCACCTCTGGAAGTTCCACGTCATCCCGCGTCCGGGCGAGTTCGGCCACGAGACGTGGGAGAACGACGCCTGGTCCTACACGGGAGACGTTTCCTCCTGGGCTCCGATGTCGGCCGATCCGGACTTGGGTCTGGTCTATATCGGCACAAACCCTCCCACGAATGACTTCTGGGGCGGGTTCCGGCCGGGGGACGGCCTCTTCGGAAACAGCGTGATCGCCCTAGATGTGGAGACGGGTGAGCGGGTATGGCACTTCCAGATGGTACGACATGACATCTGGGACTACGACACTTCCGTTCCGCCACTGTTGATCGACGTGACCGTGAACGGCGAGGACGTGCCCGCGGTCGTGGCCAACGGAAAGCACGGCATCACATTCGCCTTCAACCGCGCGACGGGGGAGCCGCTCTGGCCGATCGAGTACCGGCCCGTGCCCGCGTCGCCGGTGCCGGGCGAGCGGGCTTCTCCGGTACAGCCCTTTCCTACGCTGCCCGAACCGGTTGGCTTTATCGGGTTTCCCGAGGAGGAGGTCATCGACTACACCCCCGAGCTCCGCCAGGAGGCGCTCGAGATCCTGGAGGCCTTCGACTGGGGTCGGGAACCGTACACGCCGCTAATCCACGAGGGGAACGATTTCGGCCTGCGCGCGACGATCAACTGTCCGTCGGGGAGCCCGAACACCGGTGCCGAGCCATCCGCCGATCCAGAGACCGGGCTGGTCTACATCTCTATGACCCGCAACTGCCGCTGTCCGCAGATCTTGCCGGGAGTCGAGCTGGATGATCCCGACGACCCGATCTTCGTCGGCACAAACACGACCCCGGAGTACATCACAGGCGAGACGACCCTGGATTGGGTGGCCGGCGTTGGAAATGTCGGCTGTGCCGGCCCCCAGGGCCTGCCGCTCTGGAGGCCACCCTACAGCAGGATCGTGGCTGTCGATATGAACACGGGCGAGCACGCCTGGTGGGTGCCCAACGGGGATACACCTGAGCGCATCCGGAACCACCCTGCACTAAGGGGCGTCGACCTGTCCAACACGGGAGCGGGAAGTCTGGCTCCGACTCTCGTCACGAGGACGCTGCTCTTCCACACCGGTGCGCCGTATCTCTATGCCCTCGACAAGCGGACCGGAGAGCGCCTGGGCAGGGTCGAGCTGCCATCGATTGGTTCGTACGGCCTGATGACCTATCTCCACGAGGGGCGGCAGTACATCGTGGTCCAAGTGAATAGCGCGGACCTTCCGAATTCGCTCGTGGCGCTCCGGCTCCCGTGACACCGTGCCTCTTTGACGGTCAGCGGTTGCTTTTCTCTCCCCGTTGGTCGCGGAATATCTCAAGGAAGGGTAATGGCCTTATGAGTAAGTTGGCGGAGTTGGTCCCGCGAGCGATTTCGAGAGTTCGAGCATGCGCGTCCCCTCCCAACAGCCGCGGAGCCACCATCAACCCCCGGCACAGTCCGGCTCTCCGGCGGGCCCACTCATACGCCCTCAGCGTCGCTCTCGCCGCCTTCCTCGCGGCCTGTGCGGCCTCCGGGGTAGGCTCCCCCGATACCTTCGCGCCCGACGGGTCGGCTGAGGCCGGTCCGCAGAGGGGCTTATCCCGCGAGATCGTTCGCTCCGAGATTCTCAGCGATGCGGCGGTCTTCACGACCGCCTATGACGTTGTACGTCGACTCCGTCCAGGCTGGCTCATGGCACGTGGCCGACCGTCGTTCATCGACCCGAACGCAGGAGATCCTCTCGTATACGTGGATCAGGTTCAGTACGGACTCCTTGACTCGCTCTACAGGATCCCCGCCAACGATATCTTGCGCATGGTATTCATCGGAGCGGCCGACGCGACCACGCGGTGGGGGCTCGGGCACGCGGATGGCGTCATTTCCATAGTCACGGTGAGGGGAGGTTGACGCCGGTACAAGATGAGAGGTTGTCTGATCAGCCGTTCACCTACGGCTATTCGGCGTTGGCAATGCAGAAATCACAAAGGCCCGACGCGGCAGCAAGTCCGCGCCGGGCTCCTGAGGTCCGCAGCGGTCATCGTAGTCGTCACCGGGTAGTCCGGGGAGTTCTACCGAATCAATCGAGAATCCAGGGGATTCGAACGCGTGGCTACGGACGCTGGATGCCCGCCACGAAACGCCAGGAGAGCGCTCGGCCAAGTAAGGCCGCGAGGACGGCCGACGGCCCCTGAGTTTGCCCCGGCCAGGGCGCGCGGCGCTGTACAGCGACTCGCCAGCGATCCTCGGGAGCCGGACAAAGCGGCCTGCTCCCAAGAGCGGTCAAGCCAACAAAGCCAGGCCCCTCACCGTGCATCCGTGCTCCTCCATAGCCTCGTTCGGTCACACGCCTGTGAGCGGCAATGGCGATCATCGGACCCTCTACGCCTTCGACACACTTGCTCAAGTCCTCAAGCGCTGCGTCCGAACTCGCCAGTTCACGATACGCGCGAGATCCAGTCCGATCTCCTGGTTGCGAAGGGAGGAGCACGCTCGGAGCTTCCTCCTGCCAGTCGGCCTTCGCCGGTTGCGGGCAGCAACCGCAGCTTACAGCGTGCGCACCGCCATGGGTCCTCGGTGCCCTGTGAGGTTTGCCATGGCCATGCCAGGACCCCACCTGCGGGCTCGCTCGCCCCCTACCCCGGCGTGGTCGCGCTCTTCTACTCCATCCGCGACGATTCCCGCTTCTCGGCAGCGTTCAAGAGCGCCTCGGGCTGCTTCGGCTACCCCGTCACCCCTCCCCTGATCGGCCGCTTGCCTACCCCTATGCCCGCGGCACATCTTCCAAGCCAGTCCGATCCGGGTGCAGTTTCCTTCCCTCTCTCACAGCGCGTCTTCGCCAAATGAACCTCGAGATGCCCCACAGCAGCCGTTCACCCCTGTGGATGGCTCTGATCCTCTGCCACCTGGCTGTGCCTCTTGTCGCGCAGCAGACCGAAGAGGGAGGCCTCGTCGCCCCGGGAGTGGCACCGACGGTCCGGGCGCTACCCGTTGACCAGGGGCCCGTCCTGGATGGCGACGTGCTCGGTGATCTAGCCTACGCAGGCGCTATGCTCGCGACCGGCTTCGTGCAAACCCGGCCGTTCGAGGGGCAGCTGGCGTCCGAGCGAACCGAAGTACGCATCGTCTACACCGACGACACGATCTATTTCGGGATCATCTGCTATACAGAAGACCCGGGCTCGATCGTGGTGGCCGACAGCCGCCGCGATTCCGACATGACGGAGACCGACAGCTTCCAGATCCTCCTCGACACGTACCGCGACGGGCAGAACGGATTCATCTTCGGCACGAACCCTGCCGGGATCGAATACGATGGCCAAGTCACAAACGAGGGACAGGGAAGCGGCCGATTCGGCGGCGGTGGTGGTGGTGGACGGCCGACAAACAACCGCCAGCAGCGCGGCTCGGGGGGCGGATTCAACCTCAACTGGGACGGTGCATGGCAGGTGGCGACACGCGTGACCGACGTCGGGTGGACGGCCGAGATCGCGATCCCGTTCCGCACGCTCCGGTACCCGGAGAGCGAGGTGCAGAGCTGGGGCATGAACTTCCAGCGCAACATCCGCAGCCGGAACGAGCAGGCGTACTGGTCGCCGCTTCCCCGCCAGTACGGCCTGACCCGAATTCAGCTCGCCGGGATGCTCCAGGGAGTCGAGGTTCCGCCCCAGCGCAACCTGCAGGTCACGCCCTACGTTCTGGGGGAAACTGTGCACCGCACCCTGGGCGGGGACGACTCCAACGCTGGCGACTTCGGCGCAGACCTGAAATACAGCGTGACGCCGAGCATGACGCTCGATCTGACCTACAACACCGACTTCGCACAGGTGGAGGTCGACGACCAGCAGATCAACCTCGACCGATTCAACCTCTTCTTTCCCGAGAAGCGGCCCTTCTTCCTCGAGAACGCCGGCCTCTTTTCCGTCGGCCAACCCGGCGCCGTGGACGTCTTCTTCAGCCGACGCATCGGACTGGACGCGAGCGGTCAGCAGGTACCGATCATGGCCGGTGGCCGGCTCTCCGGAAGGGTCGGGAACAACACGAACCTCGGTTTCCTGAATATGCAGACCGAGTCGGTCGGGGCGATCGGCCTTCCGGGACAGAACTTCACGGTAGCTCGCGTGCGGCAAGATCTGCCGAACCGCTCCAACCTCGGCGCGATGGTGGTCAACCGGGGAGCGTCCGAGGGCGTGGAAGGAAACCGTGCCTATGCTTTCGATGGACGCTGGGGAATCGGGGAGGGCGGCACGATCAGCGGATACGCGTCGTTGACCCAGACGCCGGGGCGCTCGGTCAGCGAAGCGCACGCCTACAGCCTCCGGGCGCAGCACCAGTCCGAGTGGGCCCGCCTAGCACTCGGTTTCACGGAAGTGGCCCCCAATTTCAATCCGGAGGTCGGGTTCCTCGCACGCGAGAGCTACAGGCGGGTCGACGGCCAGGTGTTCACGACCTTTCGCCCTGCCGACTTCATGGGCGTCCACGAGTTCCGCCCGCATGTGAGTCACAACACCGTGTTCGACTACCGGACCGGCCGGCACGAGACCCAGTTCACGCACATCGACAATCACACCGAGTGGCGGAACGGCTACCAGATCAATACCGGCATGAACATCACGCGGGAGGGCGTGTTCCATCCCTTCGAGATCTTTCCGGGCGTTACCGTTCCGGTGGGCACGTACGACCACGAGGAAGTCCAGATCGCGGGCAACACCAACCTCGGTGCGCCGCTGAACGCCAGCTTCAACTCGATCTTCGGTGGACTCTTCGGGGGTGACCGCATCACCATCACCCCGTCGATCGGGGCCCGGGTCGGCGAAGCAGCGACCGCCGCCCTCGAGTGGAGCTACAACGACCTACGGCTCCCCGGGGGCGACTTCACGACCAATCTGGCCCGTATGCGCCTCTCGTATTCCGTCACCACCAGGATGTTTTTCCAGGCACTCGTCCAGTACAACGACCGCGCGGACCTCTGGTCGTCCAATCTTCGGTTCGGCTGGCTATCGGACGCCAACACGGGCCTCTTCATTGTCTACAACGACATCCAGGGCCTGGGCAGCGTGATTCCGCCCGGCGCCGGACGTACCCTCACGGTCAAGTACAGCTACCTCTTCGACGTGCTGCGGTAGCTGTCGTCCCGGTCGACGGAACGCTCGCATCGACGACCCCCTCAAGCGCCCGGCGAGAGCGCTCATCGTCGCCGAACAGCCCGACAAGTAGCGCACAGCAGGTCTCTTGGTGTGGTTGATCACCACCCACGGGCTCGCATGCAGACACTCCCGGCGAACCCGCCGACACACCGGACACGACTTCCTCCTGGAGTCTCCGACGTCGCACGCCCCGAGGAGCGCGTACCTCCAGGCAGCGTGTGTTCGAAGGGTACGCTCGAACCGCCGGTCGGATTCCAGCCTGCATCCATGACCGGAGCATCGATCCCGACGCTGGAGCAGGCTTCGGTCGTGCCGCTCATCCCCCGGACCAGGGATCCACAATCTCGATTCCCATGTCTCGGAAGTCGCGAACGTTTCGCGTCGCTACAGCCATACCGCGGGAGCTGGCGATCGCCGCGATCTGGCAGTCTGCTTGAGAAACCGGACGCCCGATCACGCGACGCCACGCGACCACCTCCGCATAGGCACGTGCCGCAGCACTGTCGAATGGCAAGACCCGCTCCCCGAACAAGCCGCCGAACGCCCGTTCGCAGGCTGCCTCAAGGCCTTGGCGTCGTCTGCCCTCGGGCAAGAAGGCTATGCCGGCGCGAACCTCGGCCTCGGTGACCGCCGTCACGAACAATTCCCGGCTCGGCCGGTCGTCCATCCAGTCCAGAACCTCCGTGCTCGGTTCGGCGCGCATCAACTCCGACACGATGTTGGTATCGAGGACGATCATCGCTGACAGGCTCGCTAGAAGCGCGGCGGCTCGCGCATCGGGTCGCGGGGGGGCAGCTCCAGCTCAACACCGCCATACGGCTTGAACAACTCGTGGAGTGCGGTCCCGAGACCGTTGGCCGGAGCCGTACGGCGCTCAACCGCGTCGGCAAGGATCCGCCGTGCTTCCTCTTCCATCGATCGACCGTTCGATGCCGCCCGCACCCGGAGGCGAGTCTTCACCTCGTCGTCCAGGTTGCGGATCGTGATACTCGCCATTGTCGTGCCTCCGTCTTTTCGGAAAGTCTACACGGTGATTGCGTTGCAATCAAGGAGAGTCGGCGCATCTGGGAGTCCGCCCGTGTCGAACTGACCACGAAGAGGACGGCATGCGTTGCAGCGAGGGCCGGCGGCGGTGTCTGCCCGGGAACTCGGGCTTGGCTGGACGCCTTGGGCGGAGCACTCTCGCCGACCACCGAACCGGGGCGCGAGATCGAGCCAAGGGTTCATGGCGGCGATGTCGACGTTGTCGTGGTGGGGCTGTTAAATACGGCCCTGGCGCTCACGATCCGTCGACTCGCCCGGTCACCCGGCGGCGGTGCGGCACATGGAGTCAGGACACAAGTGTTGTGCCGGCCTTGACCATGCACCCGTCCAGAGCCGGACAACCGCTCTCCAGAGTCGAACGCCGGGCCGCTATGGCCTCGCATTCCCAGCGGCGAGGCGGATTGCGCCGCTGGCCGCCTGGTATCCTCTGCCGCCACGGCACTCCGGCGTCTCGGTATGGTCCTCGAGGCAGCTCTGGCCGTCCGGCTCACTCAATCTTCCGCTGGCGGGACGAGTTCCCTCGCCAGCTCGGAGAACGCGGTCTCGGCCCTCCGTATCGCTCCCTCGTTGGTCGCGAACGCCAGCACCGTGCTACGCGACGGCACGAGCACGAGCAGTGCGTACCACAGCGTGTTGCTGCCGTTGTGCAGGAGCACACTCCCGCTCCGGTCGCTCTCGTAACGCACCCAGCCGCTCGCGTAGTCGTCGAGGAACGGCGTGTGCAACCGTTTCCAGGTTGACGGCGGAAGCAGAGACGACCCAAAGCCGGATGCCCCCTCCAGATGGGCCATACCGTAGCGCGCCAGGTCGCCGATCGTCATGTGAGCGCATCCGGCGGGCGCGATCACCGGCGTGTTGTCAGCACGCGTTTCGAACGGGTCCTTCGGCGATCGGATCCAGCGCAGCCAGACGACGTGACCCACCGGCTCCTGGTCCGGTCGATCTCGCTTCGGCGGACCGAATCCCGCGCTGGCAAGCCGGAGCGGCCCAAACACATGGTCCCGCATCAGGGTCTCGTAGGGCGCGCCGCAAGCGGTCTCTGCAATATGGCCAGCGATCGTGTAGCCGACGTTGGAATATGCGAAGCGTTCCCCGCAGGGCGATTTCGGTTCCCGGGCAAGGACACGGGCGATGAAGCGGTGCCTTGCCAAGACGAGTTCCTCGACCGTGTCGGGCCAGACCCTCAGGGCGGCAAGCAGGAAGTTGGCCGGGGCGCCGGCAGTGTGCGTGAGCAGATGATGGAGCGTGCAGGCGCTCCAGCCGCCGGCCATCCCGACATCCGGAAGCAAGGCCGGTAGTCGGTCGTTCATGGACAACCTGCCGTCGTCCTCAAGCACGGCCAGCAGCGTGGCGGTCATCGACTTGGTGATCGAGCCGATGTGCCAGCGGTCTTCGATCGTCACCGGGATACCGGAGCCCCGCCGCCGCTCCCCGCAGGCAGCCGCAGCGGCAAACTGTCCGCCGGTCATCACGGCGGCGGCCACTGCGGTCAGCCCGGTATCGTGCCGTAGCCGCGCCAGGCGAGTGTAGAGATCTCGGCAGCGCATCGGATCGCCCGGGAAACCATCCGGGCGGCTGAGAGAGTATCGGTCCAGTGGTGTTGGCCCTCTGGGAGTGGAGTGTCTGGTGGTCGCGGCGCCTCGTCTGGTCCCACGGAACAGCTTGGAACCAAGCATCATAACTTTCGCGCACCGATTTCGATGGACAGGTGAAAACGGGGCAGGTCGAAACACCTTGGAGCGCGGCCACACGGGCCTCGATAACCGGTATTGCGTTCAGCGCGTCTGGAGAGTAATGGAGCCGTCGTGGATTCGACGGCAGTCAGCGTGCGGATTCCGGAGCATGCCGTCCACTGGTTCCGACACAATCCGTCCACTCCATCAGAACCGGTGATCGGCATGCCTCGGAATCAACACGTCCGTGTGCGACACATCGGGCGAGGCCGTGAGGGCTTACCCGGGCCCTCAAGACCTGCTTCGTGGTATCAATACGGCAAGATGTGCATCGTTTCGACTGACGTGGGACTACAGCCGCCGCCGGTGGAAGCGGTCGAAGTGATGCTCAGGGGAGGCTAGCATTCGACCCAAGCTAAGCCCGCACCTGCGCGGGCACGTTCTCTTGTTCGACAGACAGGACCTGCCGGCTTATCTGCCGGTGGTCGGCTATCGTCTGCTCATCGCTTTCGCATTCCTGGAGTTCGTCCTTGAACCGCGGACCATCGCTCGGCTGCAGCTTCCCGAGCCGCCGCTCGGACTCCTCATGTTCGTTCGGCTCGGGCTCGTTATCTGGCTGGTTCCGCGTTTTGCCCGGATCGACACTTCGATGCTCGGCTTTCGCAGGTGGCGCGAGTGGACGAAGACCGAGCGCTCCTATCTGGTCCAGGTACTGGCTATCGCTGGGATCGTCCTGACGCTGGTCCTGGCGCCCCAATGGGGACAAACCCTGGCCCGCCACGGCTGGACATCCGTCGTGTGGGCGGGGCTGCTCCCGTATTTCGCATTCGGGTTCTATCAGGAAGTCGCCTATCGCGGAATCCTGCAGACCGAACTGGTCAGGCACTGGGGCGGACCTCTTGGCATACTCGTCAGCAACACCCTCTACGCCTTCGGGCCGATTCATGCAGACTACTACGCGCTGCCGCCATCGACCGCGGTTCCCCTCTTCCTATCCGTCTTCTCTATCGGAATGCTGTTTGCTCTGGTCTTCAGACGCTCGCGGAACCTGTGGATCGTGGCCCTGATGCACGGGACGGGTAACGCGCTGATTGCCGTGGGTATGGGCAATCTGGCGTTCTGACTCCCCGACCACCGCAACCGAAGGCCCCAACGGGTCCGGGTCGGCAATTGGGGTTCCGATCCCGAGATCACAAGCCGGATCGCGGCCTCCCGGGCCCGAACGGGGGTTGAACCCGAGAGGACGGCCGGCGCCGGCAGCGACGCCAGTAGCGGCGCGGCTACGAGGGCATGCCGGGGCCCGAGTGCGCGCAGCCGACGGTTCATGGGAGGTTGTCCGCCTACATGCAGGGTTGGCATCGATGGCATTCGCGGTCGGGGCTCTCTTGCAGGCCTGGAGCCGGTGACGCACGCCAACCGTGACGGTAGTCGGTGACTCGTCGGGGAACACTCCCCCTAGCTGGCGCCTCGCCGCCCTCGGCATCGATCTTTCGGTATGCCCGAACTCCCGGAGGTCTGCCTCTACGTGCACGCGCTCGATGCCCGCATTACCGGGCAGCCGTTGGAACGCGTCCGTCTCCGCTCTCCGTCGCTCCTCAAGACCTTCGATCCACCGGTCTCGGAACTCGTGGGCAAACGCGTGCGGGCCATCGGCCGCATCGGCAAGCGCATCGCTCTTCACCTTGACGACAACCTGCACGCCGTGATCCACCTCATGATCGCGGGCCGTTTCCAATGGCGGGATCCCGGGGCTCCCATCCCGCGCAAGCGCGCGGCCGGCGCCCTGGATTTTCCCAATGGCACGCTGCTCCTCACCGAGGCGAGCCGGAAGAAAAGGATGTCGATGTGGGTGGTGCGCGGGGATGAGGCCGTGCGCCAGCTTGACCCCGGCGGCGTCGAACCCCTGGAAGTCGACTTCAGCGGATTCCGGGCTGCGCTTACCCGCGAGAACCGCACGCTCAAACGGGGTCTCACCGATCCGAGGCTCCTGAGCGGCATTGGCAACGCACACTCCGACGAAATCCTGCTCGCGGCCCGCCTCTCCCCCCTCCGCCTCACCCGCCAGCTGTCGACCGGGGAACTCCGCCGCCTGTACGACGCCACCCGTGCCTCCCTGCGGGAATGGATCGAGCGTCTGCAGGCCGAAGCGGGCGGGGAATTCCCGAAAAAGGTCACCGCGTTCCACCCTGCCATGGCCGCCCACGGAAAGTTCGGGAAACCATGTCCCCGGTGCGGCACCCCGATCCAGCGCATCGTCTACGCCAGTCGCGAGACGAACTATTGTCCCGAATGTCAGACGGGGGGCAGGCTTCTGGCGGATCGGGCGCTGTCCCGCCTCCTCAAGAGGGACTGGCCGCGCACGCCGGAGGAACTGGAAGCGATTCGCACGCCGGGGAGGGGATGAGGGCCAACGCGAACATGCAGCGAACATCCAGAGAGGAGACACCGCCCGGTGCCAGCCCGGATCGGTCCACCGGGCCAGTGGTGGCCATACCGCTGCCGACGCCCCAATCGTCCGCTCGGGTGCCGATGGCACTTAAGACAGCGATCCCTTCCCCGCCGGCGCTCCAAGCGCTGGGGACCTGGACTCGCCACTGGAGTCCGAAGCTCGGAGCCGAAGTCGACGACGCTTCGCACCTGGGGGCGGTGGCGGCACCGTCGCACGACGCGACAGCTTAATCGCTCCTTCTTTAGGCGCTCGTGTTGGCCCTTTCCTCGATCAAGGCGCACCGCTGCATTAGCGTGCCGAACGGCTCGTCCTCGTCCAGCAACATCCCGGTGGCGAGCATGTTGGCGTAGTCTGCGGCGAGCGCATCCTGAGCTGCACCGGAGGGAACTAGCCTGAGATGGCCCGAGACGGCGGCCTCGTAGTCGATCCTCCGGCCCGTGGAATCGTTCTCGCGGAAGAACATCGCCTTGTGGCGCGCGACGGATAGGGCGAGTTCGCGGTCCACCAGAGCCCGTGTCGCGATTCCGGCGTTGTCAAGGCGTACGAGGTCGTGCCAGCGCCTCGACCAGCGCTCGCCGCGAACGCGCCCCTGAAGGCAGTAGACGTGCATTGCGGTCGCCTTCTCCCAGAACGTGCGCTCGGGCAGCATGGCGGCTGGCCGAGCTTCCGGAAACGCGAGGTCGGGAAGCCAGGCAGCTGCATCGCACACGACCGTGTGGGCGGCGCGGGGCTCGCCCGTCGAGCGCGCCCCAAAGTCCACCTGCACCTCCGGCCGCACGATGCCGCGTACCTCGAACAGTGGATCGTACCGAATGTAGAGCTGCTCGGCCGCCGCCCGTATCCGCGCCACGAACCCGGCGCGGGCGAGTTCTTCCTCGATCAGCGGTCTTGCCCGTTCAAGGACCCATTCGGAGAGACGGGGACGGACTGCCCTGGTCCAGCGCCGCTCCTGGCTGCGCGTCGGCGGAAGCGCCTCTTCGTCGCCTCCCGCAATCAGATCCGGAGCAAAGCTCCGAATGTCGTATGTGATGTCTATGTCTTCGGAGAACCGCCGGATCGCGTGCCAGACCTTCGACAGGGATGTGCCGCCCTTGAAGACCAGATGCCGTCCGAACGGAGCCTCGAACAGGGTGTTGAGGGTCGCAACGACCCAGATGTCCTTCTCGAAGAGGAACGCCGGATGCGGGCCTTCGGCCTGAGCCCTACGCAGGGCAAGGCGGCGCTCTTCGACCGAGAGATGCTGAAACGCTGTCTCACCCATGCGCGAGACGTGCGCTCAGCGGCTCCGCCATCCACCGGGGCATGACCGCCCGTGCGGCTGCAAGCTCGTCGAGGTCTTCCTGATTGAGCCTGGGCAGGACCGAATCGAGGCTGTCCTCAACCTCATGCGGGCCAAGCCATGCCAGGGCACGGATGACCACTCCCGCCATGCTGTGCGGGGCTGCCAGCTGCCAACGCGGCGCGTGGCGCAGCTCCACGGGATGCTTGCCGAAGAGCAATCGCCGGCCGCGGCCGGAAGTGAGGTAAACCGAGCGAACCGGATTCTGGTTTGTCAGGCCAAGCCAGTTGGCCGCGCCGCCTCCGCTCGGAACGATGGTCTCGCCCCAGAGTTTCGAAAGTGAACGGAGCGATTTGTCGACGCTCGGTGCACAGCGCCCGAAACGTGTCTCGATGGGGCGCATGTAGACGCCCTGGCAGATCCGGAGGAGTTGCCCCGAGCGGGCCAGGCGCGAGAGAGCCTGATCTACCGCCCCCCGCTTGCCAAGATGAAGCAAGGCACTCGGGCAGATCGGCGTAGCCTCGGGCGAGGCCTCGGCGTATTCCATGATCCTTTTGGCCAGACTCTTCACGGCTCCCTCTTCGTCAGAAATCCGTCCATCAATATAACGTCTTGGTGCTCGCATCGCCCGGCCTGAGCGAGCCGGCTGCGGATCGACTGGGCCACTGGTTCAACCGCACGGGAATGCCCCCCCCGACATGCTCCCGGTCCGCGCCAACGCTACGATACTGTTCCCGGAACTCCGGCATGTACGCTGTTCTCGTTCGTCCCATGCCGGACTCCTTTCTCCTGGGAGACTAGGTATGCACCGCATGGGGGCGCCTCCACGCACCTGCGGGGCTGTCGTGGGTTTGCGCCCGGACGTGTTTCCCGACCCGGAACGCCCTGCCTGAATCTGCCCGACCGGTGAAACGCACTGCTCTGATCGTCCGTGCAGGGATTGATGGCCTGTCGGCTGCCCGCTGGCCGAGGCTGTGCCGCACGGCTACGCGCCGTCCGAGGACCGTGCCCCTGAGCTCATCCTCGAGGCGGGCGCGCCTGACCCGAGCATCCCCCCGGACGAGGCGCTTGCGTCCCCTCCGGGCCGCCCGGTAGACCGCCGCGTCGTGGGCGAGCCGGTTCCGCCGGAACCCGAGGGCATGACCGCTGGCCGGGATCGATCCCCTGCCCTTCGGCAAGATCGCGGAGGACGGACGCGCCTTTCGCGGTGGAGGAAAGGGGGTCTTCGCCGGCGGCCTCCGGTTTCTCGTCGGCGTCCCGTTGGCCCTCCTCGGAGGACTGTTCCCGATCTGGGGCATCGCCACAATCGGGTGGAAGAACCCGCCGGGGGTGAGGGACGGGTTCTTTCCGTCGGGGCCCCTACCGGTCCACCCGGAACCCGCGGTACCTCGGCAACACTCTGATCCTGCCCGGCCTCGGCACCGTCGCCCGCAACGTCTCCGGCTTCGTCCGCTCCGATCCTTCGTCGCCCCGGACTGCTCGGCCTAGCCGGAGGGCAACCGCAATACCGGTTCTCCCGCTTCGTCAAGGATCTGAATCGCAGCCTCTCCGCTCGCGGGAGCCTCGATGACGATCCTCGGCCGCCCCTCGCCATCCCGTAGCGTCAGGTTCGCCGCGCCGTCCGGGCCGGATCCCACGAAGGCCCGCGCAGTGCCGAAGAGCTCGCGCAGACGGGCCTCGCGGCCCTCCTCCGGCATCGCGGCCACGGCGGCGTTGAGTTCGTCGCGTGATGCGCCTAGGGCGAGGCCCAGCTCGGCCAACGACTCGGCGATCGATATGGGGGGGCGGTCGCTGACGGTCAGGCCGGAGCTGGACCCGGCGGGGCTCTGGTAGTGGTGAAGCACCACGGTCTGGTCCTGCTCGTACGCGTCCAGCGAAAAGTGCCGCGCGGCCGAATAGCCGTCCTCCGTCTCGACCGTGCCGAACAGCATGCCGCCGACCTCGTCACCCTGCCCATCGAAGAAGATGATGGAGGGACGGCCCCGCCGCTCCTCCTCCTGGCCCGCCATCAGCTGCTGTCCGTCGACGGTCGCCACGGCGGGGCGCTCGGAGTTCGCCAGGACGATGGCGAGTTCCCCGGTAGGCTCCACGACCTCGAGGCGCTCGACGCGGACCACCGGAGGCACCGGACCGCCCCGACCGGTCCGGCGGAGTTCAGTCCCGATCCAGGCGACAGCGACGAGGACCAGCCCGGCCCAGAGGAGTGCGACCTGCCGCCGAAGCTTCTGAAGACTGTCCATCGGTTCTCTCCCTCTGTCGTCAGGCATGGGCACTCGGGCAGAGCGGCTGCCCAAGTCGCCTCGATGGATCGAGGCCGGGCAGACGAGCGTGCATGGAGATGGATGCGCCGGTTCCGGGACGCGTCGGATGCGGACGCCCGATCCCGGGAGCGCGCCCGGCGTGGACGCGTGAGCGACCGCCGCGGCGACCGGCTCCCACCGGACCGGGGAGGCTTCCTGTCGACCTCGGGATCACTCAGCTCCCAGGGTAGCACCCGCTTGTAGGGTCCGCGCCGGGTACACAATTGAGACGCTTTCGCCGAGGAACGCCAGCGAATCGCCGGCAGCAGGCTCTTCCTCTCGCAACAACCCCAGCCGGATCTCGCTCGACATGCACCCCGGCCTCGGAGCTTCGACTTGGGCTGCGGCCTCGTCGAACCCGTCCGGCCTATTGCTGCCGGGGAACCGCCCGCAGCCGACGGCTTCCTGAACGACTACCCGACGGTCGAGGGCGCACGCCGTCGCGCTGCTGGAACGGGTGACGGCAAGACTGGATGGACATAGCCGGGACGCTCAGGAGCTACGACGGGAAGCGGGTCGCCCCATTCCGTGCGGTGGCCGAAGCGGTACGGGACGCGTCCGAGCGCGCAGTGCCGCGGCTCCTGGATCTCGCGGCGAGCGACGAGGCCGCCCTTCAGGTCGGCGCCATATGGGTGATCAAGTGGCTGGCCGCGCGAGGAGACGGGCCGCGCGGAGAGTCCACCGCGCGGGTCATCGACCGGGGAACTCCGCCGCCTGTACGAGGCCACCCGTGCCTCTCTCCGCGAATGGATCGAGCGTCTGCAGGCCGAAGCGGGCGGGGAGTTCCCGAAAAAGGTCACCGCGTTCCACCCTGCCATGGCCGCCCACGGAAAGTTCGGGAAACCATGTCCCCGGTGCGGCATCCCGATTCAGCGCATCGTCTACGCCAGTCGCGAGACAAACTATTGTCCCGAGTGCCAGACGCGGGGCAGGCTTCTGGCGGATCGGGCGCTGTCGCGCCTCCTGAAGAGGGACTGGCCGCGCACGCTACAGGAACTGGAAGCGATTCGCACGCCGGGCAGGGCATGAGCGTTCACCTTGTCTGGTCCCACGAAACGGCTCGAACCACTCATCATACACTCGCGCATGCGATTTCCTGTCAGGTCCGCCGGCGTCCCGGACCAGTGCGACCATGCTCGCACACGTGGAGGTGTTGCGCCCCAGCGACTGCAGGAATCGTCCGACCTTCACCGGATCCCGGTCCGAGCCGTCCACCCGCGGGATGTCGGTCCGGCAGACTTCGTCGAGGTAATCCCGGTTCTCCGCCATGGCGTCGTCATCGGAGAGCGGCGGATCACCGAACGACGAGCCGAGATGTCCGGGCCAGCCGCCCACGCACACGAGTTCGGCGAGCACGCGTACGGCCAGGTTCGCCACGGACGCGGGAACCGGATCACCGGCCAGCAGCCGCGCGAGTGATACTTCGCCGCTCGACCGCCTCAGCTCCAGAAGCGACATCGGCCGCCACCGCAACCGGCGGATGCGCCCCGCTCCGGTGTGCCGGGTGATGTCGTCGGGCGGAACAGCCGAACCGGTCAGGATGAAGTGTCCCCGGCCCGCACGGTCATCGACTTCGTGGCCCACATGGTTCCATATGTCGGACACAAGTTGCCACTCGTCGACTAGGCGGGACGTCTTCCCCTGTAGATGGAATCCGGGATCGGCCCCGGCGGACTTCGAGGAGCTCCACCGTGCGGCCTGAGGCGGTCTCGCAGGAGCGGGGAGAGGGCGGAGGCTACATGGTTCCGCCCTCTCCTCGTATCATCGGCGCACCACGCCGCCACACCACACCCCAGAGGAGGAAGGAAAAGAAAGAAAACAGAGAACAGGAACCCAAAGAGTTCACCGTCCGTCAAAGCGGGTCAGGTCCATGACCGCAACTGGAGTTAGCCTGGAGTTGTGTATGGTGTATTGAAAGTTGATCGATAATCGTTCATATTTCAATGATTATGATTCCCCGAAAGCAGCACTTGGCTCGAATCCGGCTTCTGTTGGACGAGTTCCCGGTCGTCGCCCTCCTTGGCGCGCGACAGGTTGGCAAGACCACCCTCGCCCGGTCAATGGCGGAGGCGCACCAGGATCCCGTGGCCTGGTTCGATCTGGAAGACCCGGTCGATCTCGCCCGGCTGGAAACGCCCGGACTCGAGCTTCGGCCCCTGCGTGGCTTGGTGGTCCTGGACGAGATCCATCGGCTGCCGGATATCTTCCAACTGCTGCGCGTTCTTGCCGATCGTCCCGGGTCCCCGGCCCGCTTCCTCGTTCTCGGGAGCGCCTCGACCGAACTGCTCCGGCAGACCTCGGAGTCGCTCGCCGGGCGCGTCGCCTTTCACGTTCTCGACGGTTTCGACCTTACGGAAGTCGATGACTTGGAGCGGCTGTGGCTGCACGGCAGCTTCCCGCGATCGTACCTGGCAAGCTCGGATTCCGCCAGCCGCCGCTGGCGCGACGGCTTCATCCAGACACTTCTGGCCCGCGATCTTCCGGACCTCGGCAGCACTATCCCGTCGGCGACACTGCGTCGGTTCTGGACGATGCTCGCCCACTGGCACGGCCAACTCTGGAACGGCGCCGAGTTCGGACGGGCATTCGGCGTCTCCCATACCACCGTGCGGCGCTATCTGGACCTGCTGACCTCGGTATTCGTGGTTCGTCAGCTCGAGCCCTGGTTCGAGAACATCAGCAAGCGGCAGGTGCGCTCTCCCAAGGTCTACATCGCGGACTCGGGCATCCTCCACGCGCTGCTCGGGCTCACTGACCGGACGGATGTAACGTCACATCCCAAGGTCGGGGCTTCGTGGGAGGGGTTCGTCATCCAGCAGATTGTCCAGGTGATGCGGGCGCCGCCGGAGCTCTGCTTCCACTGGTCGACGCACACGGGCGCGGAACTCGACCTGCTGGTGCTCGATGGATCGAGGCGCTACGGATTCGAGGTGAAGCGTTCGGAGGCGCCGCGGTTGACGCGGTCGATGCGGTCGGCGGTGGAGACGCTGGGACTGGACCGACTTGATGTGGTGCACGCGGGGGCGGAGCGGTATCGGCTGGCGGAGAAGGTGCGTGCGCTGCCGGCGGGCGAGTTGGTCCTAGAGTTGCGAGGGTCGGCGAGGGCGAGGTGAAGATTCTCCGGCTTGCAGTCACTCGTCGGCGGTCTGGGTGGAACCGCACTCATTGTCCTTCCACGCCCAAGAGCATCCTCGTTGGGTGCCTTGGACCACTTGTTGCCCCCCCCCACAAACGCTGGCCCGCGCGTGGTGGATCGCCTCGGACATCCGATCTCGCCATCGTCAGGCGGCGCGTGGACGACGCTCTCGCGGCGGTCCGGCCTTGCGGCGCGGCGTAGCCGGCCTCGCTCACCGCCGCCAGTCCGGAGGCTGTTGGAGAGTCGGAGACGAAGCGCCCATCGCACGATCTTGCCGTCGTCCCACTGCCGGACCGTCAGCTCCCTGAAATTGCGCTGGCCGGCTCCGCACCGAGCTTACCGCGCGACGAAGGAGGTGGGCGCCACCGGCGCGCGCGAACGACGAGGTCCCTCGGGGCCAATCCGATAGCCCCGCTTCGGTCCGTTATCTCCACGCGGGATAGAATCCGGCCCTTGTGAGAATACCGATCTCGTTGCCGTCGGCGCCGGTGTTGATGGTTACAGCAATCTGGCAATTGGCCGGATAGCCTGCTGCCTGTACTGCGCGATCGACTCTTTCTCCAAAGCTGGCCACTTGCTCCGCCTCAGATTCTCCTTGCGGAGAGTCCTCCAGCACGCTCACGAGCGACGGGGGAATCGTTCGGCGCAACTCAGTGCCAAGGACCCAGTGCTCGTGCACCGCAACGCTGAACCAGCCATCCTGATGTCCGGGAACCGCCCGCGGCCGACGGCTTCCTGAACGACTACCCGACGGTCTCGAGGGCGCGAGCCGTCGCGCTGCTTGAACGGGTGACGGCAAGACTGGTGGCCGATGACGGATCAACGTGCTGGTGGCCGAATCCGCGCCGGGGCGGCTCGCCGCGGCGTTTCCCGAGTCGTTCGGAGCGCACACGGTGTAGCAGGTGGATTCGACCGCATGGTTGACCGGGACGCCCGTGCGGGGCTCGCGCACGGGGCGGCTCGACCCCGACAGATGCACTGCTGAACGCTCCACCGACCACGACGGAGAAGCGCCGCCATGTTCGATTCACCAGGGTCTCGGGTCATCGCTCTGAGTGCCGCGCTGGCGCTCCTGGCGGCATGCGGAGATCCCATCGGCCCCGGTGACCCGGGACTGCCTCTCGAGGAGCTTCCTAGGCCACTCACGCTCGGCGAGGCCACGGTCATCGAACGCTCGAACGTCTTCGGTATCGACCTGTTGCGGGAGGTACTCGAAGCCGACGACCGAACCAACGTCGTTCTCTCACCTCTGAGCGCCTCCATGGTCCTCGCGATGACCCTGAACGGGGCGGCCGGGACGACTCTGGACGGCATGCGCACCGCTCTCCGGCTGGAGGGTCTGTCGCACACGGAGATCAACGATTCGTATCGGGGGCTGACGAGCCTTCTCACCGGCCTCGACCCGCTGGTGGAGGTATCGATCGCGAACTCTGTGTGGGCCAACGAGCGGTATTCCTTCTACCGGGCCTTCTTCGATGCCGTCACCGATCACTTCGGTGGGAGAGCCGAATCGAGAGACTTCGGTGACCCGAACACCCTGAGGGAGATCAACGCCTGGGTAGACCGGAGCACGCGAGGGCTGATCGAACGCATTCTGGAGGAAGGAGAGTTCGATCCCGGCCTCGCTCTCCTTCTCCTGAACGCCGTCTACTTCGACGGCCGCTGGAGGGCGGGCTTCGATCCCGAAGACACGGGACCGGGGGCGTTCACCCGGGACGACGGCTCGACCGTCACTGTGGACATGATGCACCTGACCGATGTGGAGCTTCCCTACGGGCGGACGGATGATCTCGTGGCAGTCGAGCTACCCTACGGGCGCGGAGCGTACTCGATGGTCGTTGCCCTGCCGCGGGGAGGGACGCCCAGGGAGGTCCTGGCGGGGATGGATGCGAGCGGCTGGGATGCGCTGGTCGGATCGTTCGAGCCCCGCGTGCTAGATGGCCTTGCTCTCCCGCGCTTCGTGATGGAATACGACTCGTTTCTGAACGATGCGCTGACCGATATGGGCATGGGGATCGCGTTCACCAGGCAGGCCGACTTTTCCGACATCTCTCCCGAGCCTCTCTGCATGGACTTCGTGCGGCAGAAGACCTTTATCGAGGTCGACGAGGCGGGTACCCGGGCGGCGGCCGTGACGGCCGTCGGGGTCAGGGCTGTATCGTTCTTCGGCTTCCAGGTGGATCGTCCCTTTCTCTTCGCTATACGCGAACGTCTCTCCGGCACCATCCTGTTCATCGGCGTGATCGGAGACCCAACCGTCAGGGACTCCGGCCCGGCGGAGTTGCCCGACCCCTGCGATGGGCGCGTCTGGCGGGGACACGCGGACAGGGGATGAGGCCTGCCTCCCGTCCTGCCTCGACGTCATTCCACAAGAGCGTCCCGGCTCGGTCCGGCGGTGAGACTGCAGCCCAGGGACAGGACTCTGGCGAGGCGGAGCCAGAGGTGCATGGCTGCCCTCCACGGACAGGACTCTCGCCGCGGCCGGACCGGAGCTGGCGGCTGCGTGGGTGAGCGGGTCGCCATCGGAATCGTAGAAGAAGGGCGAGAGGTCTACGGCGACCGTCTCCCCGCTCGGCACAGCTTGGGACGGGTGCGGGCCCATGGCTACAGGTTCCCCGTTCGGCACCGTCACCGAGACGGCCTGCCGAGCCGATAACCCCTCGGGATCGCCTCCTCTGACCGTGATCCGCGCATCTCCCCGGACGACGCCCCTGACCGTTGTCAGGTGGTCCTCCGTCCCCGCCGTAACTGACGCCATGTTCTCACTTACAGCGCTGTAGCTCAGCGGGTTTCCATCCGGGACTTCGAAGTCAGGGGATGCGCATACCTTGAATCTCTTCCCAGCGGTGAGCGTCTGGGACAGGATGCTGTTCATTGTACGGCGTCCGCGATTGGGCACCGTCACGTCGAGGGTTTGTCGAGCCGGCATTGCGCCGGGATCGGCTGCTCTGACCGTCACCGCGGCTGCTCCGACTTCAAGCGGAGTCACCGACCGAAGGCTTCAGTGACCGACACAGAAACCACTGTCATACTTGAGGTTGCAGCCATGTGGGCTAGGTTGTCACGATCCCGATTGTGGAAGTACGTGGAGAGATCCACCGTTGCCATCTGGCCAGGGTTGGCGGTCTTTGCGGGGCTCGTGCGGACCAGAGTCGGCTCTCGGCTGGGGACGGCAACAGCTACGGCGTGCATCGCCGCGCGAATTGAGGGAGCACGATGGACATAGCCGGCACGCTCAGGAGCTACGACGGGAAGCGGGTCGCCCCATTCCGTGCGGTGGCCGAAGCGGTACGGGACACGCCCGAGCGTGCAGTGCCGCAGCTCCTCGATCTCGCGGCGGGCGACGAGGCCGCGCTTCAGGTCGGCGCCACATGGGTAATCAAGTGGCTTGCCGAGCGCGGGGACGCGCCGCGCGGGGAGTCCACCGCGCGGGTTATCGACCTCCTCGACCATGTGGAGGAGCCGGACGGGCTCCTGCACCTCCTGCAGATACTGCCGCACATGGAGCTGCCCGCCGACCGCACCGTGGCGCTCAACCGCATCCTCAGGAGGCTCATCCGGTCGCGGCGCGTGTTCCTGCGGGCATGGGCGTACAACGGACTCGGGGTAATCGCCGCGGTGGAGCCGGGGTTCCGCGATGAGGTAGAGGCACTGTTCGCGGCAGCCGAGGAGCGGGAATCAGCGGCCGTCAGGGCGCGCATCCGACACGCGAGGGCTGGCCTGGCTTCCAGCTAGCCAGTACGGAGGCCCCGCGGCGAAGGCCGGGCGCGGGGGCAGGTTGCGCAGGGTCGCCGCGACGTGTGGGCGCTCAGCGGATCCCACCGCGATCCCGGTTCCGAGAAGCAGGTCCGCCGTTGCGGTTCAAGACCGCCGCCACGACCGCACCCGTGATGCCATAGGTCACTAGAGATACAGCGGCGTCACCGATCACCGTGGGCGTGGTGAACGTGTTGTCCATGGTCCCCATCATCGTGAGGGTGACCGCCAAGCTCATCAACACCCCTGCGGTGGCCCCGGCCTTGAAGCCGTCGGCGGCATTCTCGACTCCTCTCCAGCCGAGGATGAGGACGACGAAAGCCCCCAGGAAAAGGTGGCCCAGGACCAGAGGCCCCATGGCGGGCTCGCTCCTCATGGCCGAGTTGTCGAAGAAGTCCGCCAAGACCAGCCCGTAGATGACGAAGCCCAGCACGAACAGCGTCGCACCCGCCACCAGCGTTGCCAGCAGGAAGTTCTTGTTCATGATGTCTCCAGGTTGGAGGGTAAGGGCGGGATGGGTGAAGGCCGAACAGAGAGTACTGCGACGCGACCAACGTCGCAGGCGCACCAGGAGCATTGCCATGAAAGAGGCGCTCGACGCTCTACAGGACCGGTTGGCACCCGCCGAGGAGATCTTCTTCACCTGGCTGACGCGGGTGTTCGTCGCCGCGACTCTCGTGGGGTCGGCGTGGATCGACGACGCGCCTCCTCTCGAAATCGCAGCCACGCTGGTCGCCATCTACGTCGCGGTCAGGGTGGCCACGCAGTACGGCCGACTGGCCGCCGCGGCCCCGTTCCAACACCGAGCGTTGCGGGCGATCTTTGCCATCGGCGCCCTCATGGTGCTCGGCCTGTCTTTCCTCGTCATCGTCACGCTCGTGGAGCGGGTGGCCCTCTCGGCCGTCGGCTGAGGCGCATCGGGATGGCCCGGTCGATGGGCGGCCGCTTGGTCGGCGACCTCGATACCACCCACCGGTGCCCGATGGCTCGGGCGGCCCCGGCGATCTCCTGTGGGTGCGCCGGAGGGGAGTGAGAGGCTTCCCTCCGCTCTACCGGGGGCGAGATCGACGACTCATAACGGCGGGCCTGTGGTCCGCATCGTGTGCTCCGGGCCCCGAACACATCTCCGCCATATGACATACCGGCCCGGGAGGAGACGCGGATCCGGGGGGTTGCCTGGCTCCCTGGTTGTCGAATCCAGATCAGGCCAAGCCAACCATCTCAAGCAGTATCAGTGCGTTCCGGGAGGTGGCCGGTCCGTCTCGCAAGACGTAGTCGAACCCGAGTCGACGCTTGCCTTCCACGAGGCGGATTTCCTCGCGGAAGTGCACGTCTTTCGTACCTGCCTTCAGGAGCTCGGTGGACGCGAGCGTCAGGTCATGCGTAGTGACCGCCCCCACGGCCCTGGTCCGAAGGAGGTGCCGGAGGACGATCCGAGAAGCGGTCAGACGCTCCTCCGAGTTGGTTCCCGCGAGGATTTCGTCCAGGAGAAAGAGGATCGGCCGCGCGCGGGCGCCGTCCACCACACGCTTGAGCCGCCTCAGCTCCGCAAGAAAATGGGAGACTCCTTCCTCGAGACTGTCATCGACCCGCATGACTGTCCACGGAAGCAACGGCCTGGTGCGAAACTGCCGGGCGCAGACCGGTCCGCCGATAAGCGCAAGGAGCTGGTTCACACCGACGGACCGGAGAAGGGTCGACTTCCCGGCCATGTTGGAGCCCGTTACGAGCAGGAGCGAGTGGGGGGAGGGAAGCTCCACATCATTTCGTACACAAGTCTCCGGATCAAGCAGTGGATGGCCGAGCGCAGCGGCGCTGACCTTGCATCCTTCATCTGAGGTGATCTGCGGAAAGCACCAGTCCGGATGGTCGAAGGAGAGGCCGGCGAGCGCCGAGCAAACCTCGATTTCCCCAAGACACCGCATCCACTCGCTGCACGCTGCGCCGTATCGGGCATGCCACCGTTCGAGCCTGTCCGCCACGTGGACGTCCCACGAAAACAGAGCGACCAAGGGAATGTGCAAGAGGGACTCGCGCACATTCGCCAGGTCCGTGAGGCGCACCAGATGACGAATCGACCGTCCGGCCCCCGGACCTGGAGTCCGAAGCCTATGCCGGAGCTCGGCAACGAGACTGCTGTCGCCGGGAATCTCCTCCGCAGCTCCCAACAGCCTGGCCGATGCGCCCAGTACACTCTGGGCCGCATCCGCGCCACGGAGAGTCGGTGAGGTGTATTTCGCGGTGGCACGGTGCAGCACGAGTGCGCCGAGGGCTCCAAGGACCGGGAACAGACCCGGGGTCCAGCCGAGCAGCCAGCCAATGAGCGAGGCGGGCGTGAACACTCCGAGAAAGCGACCGGTGCGCAGGACGGCAAGGTGGCTCTCAAGCCACCTCGGCTCCTCGAGCCATGCCAGGAACGCCGCCCCTCCCTCGAGAGTCTCTCCGGACTGTTGCCCTTCGCGTCCCAGAAGCTCGAGCCGCTCGCGGAACGTTCCTTCTCGCACAAGTGCGCGCACGACGCCCTGCCGCCTGCGAACCTCCTCGATCCAGTCCGGATCGGGATCGGTCTCGGGTCGCTCGCGGTCGTTCCGGCCGCTCGCCAACAGCACTCGAGCACTGGATGGGCGGAGGGCAAGCGGATTCAACAATGCGTGGGCGAGCATCGCCTTCCCCGGGATTGTCGTGACCCGCCCGAGCAGGTGGGTGAGCGACGCTCGCCCCACCACGTCGAGGTCACTCGCATAGGGGTGCTCGGCCGGCACCCCCATGGTCATCGGCCCCGCGATTTCCCCCCACGTTCGGGCAAGCCGGGCCCGGGCCTCCCGGCTGATCGCTTCCCTCAGGCGTTCCCGCGCCGACCTCTTGCGGAGGCTCCTGTGCAGACAGACGAGACCGACGAATGCGACCAGCCCTGCTGCTCCAGTAACCAGGAGCACGGTCCAGGACTCACGGGGGGTCGTCTCGAGGAGCAGGAAACAGGCGGCCGCGACGAGAAACGTGACCATCCTGAGTCGCGAAACCCTGAGTGCGCGATTCTCCAGGCGCAGCGCTTCAGCTGAAGCCTGGGCCTCCTGTGCGCGGTAGTACTCGGCGGGACTCTGGCTCACCGATCTCCATCCACCTGTACGACCCGACTCTCAGCCGGCCTCCCTGTCGGGCATGCGGCCAGTGGCGCTGAGGAGGGAGTGCGAGAGATCAGCCTCATTCCAGATACAGCCTCACCAGATCCAAGGGTTGGCAACCCGCGCGGCCGAGCTTCCGCTGGTCCCCGTGGCTTCGCCATGAGTGTAGCGAAATCCGGAATCGACAGAGTGCTTCGTGGCAAGACGTCATAGGGCCATCGGACGGTACACCGGCAATGGCGATGGATCACGTCCACGGAAGGGGGCGGTACCCGTCAACGGGTTCGGGCTGCGGATTCCGAGGCATGCCGATCGCGGATTCCGACGGATGCCGAACACCCTTGGGCTGACGGGACGGTGCCGGATGACCTGATGTAGCCACTGTCACTTCCGTTCCTCGCAGAGGCCCCGTGAGCAGAGGAGGAGGATGATAGCACAGCGGAGGCTATATCCGTGCGCAGCATTCACGAAGTCTTGCGTCTAAGAGACAAGCTGGGCCGCAGCCTGCGGGAGATCGCTGCTGTTGTGGGCATCTCGCTCAGCACGGTGAGCACAGACCCGCACAGGCGCGCGCCTGATCTCAAGTGGTCTCTTCCCGAATCCTGGTTCGAGCTCGCAAGACATGTGGGCGCTTCGGGCCATGTGGCCCCACGACACCTCGATCTCGAGCTGGCCCCGATCCAGGTCGGTGAGCTCGCCGGTCACGGCCTCCGGCTCGAGCAGGAGCACATCGCACTCGACCCGCGCATGCGGGATGCTCTCGAGGCAGCTCTCACCCGGGACGCACCGGGGAAATCCGCCTTTGCCGATGCGGAGAGACTAGGTACCAATCGGGTCGCCATCGCCGGAAGACGGCGGTGACGGGGATTCGATGCCTACGCCCAGAGACGCATAGTCGCTCTCCTGCGAAGTGATCCGACCCTGACTCGGGGCACCCGCCCTCCTGCGTCGTGGTCACGACGGTTGACCCGAGGGTCGGTACTGCACAAAACGAATCTTCAACTTGCAATTTGTGCACAGATCGATACCGCGGACCGCCGTGATCGAACGCGACATCGGGCCTTGCCTGGTCGAGCTTTTCGACCAGCACCCGTTGGTGACGGTGACCGGGCCGCGTCAGTCCGGGAAGACGACCCTCTGCCGCGCGGTCTTCCCTCACCTGAAATACGTCAATCTGGAGGCCCCGGACCAGCGGGAATTCGCCCGATCCGATCCCCGCGGATTCCTAGCCCAGGTGGGCGACGGCGCCGTCCTGGGTGAAATCCAGCGTGTCCCCGATCTCCTTTCCTACCTCCAGGTCGTCGCCGACGAAGAGAGGCGGAACAGCCTCTTCGTCCTGACGGGAAGCGAGCACTTCAAGCTCTCGGGGGCCATCAGCCAGTCGCTGGCGAGGCGCACGGGGCTTCTCCGCCTCCTGCCTTTTTCCCTTGCGGAGCGGGACCGTACAGGCGCCGGAAACTGAATCAAGAGATCACTGGCCGGAACGACAGTTGCCGGGCGGGTTTTCACACCCGCAAGGAAAACGCGCCTTTCCACGGCGCACGGGTACCTAGGTAGTTACCATATGTGCCGGAACGTGAGTGAACGCTGAGCAGGCCTCGAAACGGGCATTGCGGGAGTCGACCCTCCGTCAATAAGGGGGAAGACCGCTGGCTGGCCGGGAACTGAGCGACATGCGCACCGGCTGGTTTCCGCCGGGGCATTGGCACCGGCACGTATGGGAGAGGCGGAGCGTAGCAACACGGGAAGCCCTGTCGGTGTCGCGCACGCGACAACGGGAACCCCGTGAGGGGCAGGGTGGACCGGCAGGGTGACGGACGGGCCCGTAGTACTGGAGACGCCGGGTGATGCCGGTCGAGGGAAGGGGCCCTGAGTCGCGAGCGGTACGGAACGGAGGCAGGGCCTTGACCTCTGACGGACGTCTAATCTGATTGTGTCCGTTGAAAGATGGGTAGATGGGCGATCATCCACGATCATCTGGCAACCCGGAGTCGGCGATAGCAGGTAGCTGGCCCCGCAACCTCCAGTTGGTAGCAGGAGGAAGTTGCAATGCCTACGGCGAGGAGATGTGGTGACATGCTGCCGGCAGTGAGGGCTTTTCCTCGACTATCCTCGGATACAGACTGGGTATTCCGATGATGTCGTCCAGTGATTCCGACATGCCGTCCACCGTCCCGGACGCGATGGCGATCCACGTGCGGCCCGAATACGCCGTGGAGCACTCGGACCCCGCGGCCTGGCGCTACGTATTCGTCTACCACATCACGATCGAGAACGTGGGGACCGAGACGGCACAGCTCTTCTGGCGCCACTGGCTGATCCACGACCCGGTGGCGGGCGACCAGGAGGTCGAAGGGGCGGGCGTCGTCGGCCGGTCCCCGGTGCTCCGTCCGGGCGATTCGCACCGCTACAACAGTTTCTGCGTCCTGCGGGGACCGACGGGCCACATGGAAGGGTTCTACCATTTCCGGCGGCCGGACGGATCCGTCTTCCGCGCCCCCATTCCGCGCTTCCACTTCAACGCCCCGCCGGAAGCCGTGGGAATGCTGTTCAACTAGTGGCGCTCCACCAGGTCCTCTGGGCCCGGAACGCGGATCTCGCGCAGGCCTGTCTCGACTCCAGCTTCGTGCGCGGCCTGGCCGACGGATCGCTCGCCGCGGATTCCTTCCGCCGCTACGTGGCGCAGGACGCCTTCTTTCTGAGCGCATTCTTCAGCGCCTACGCGCTGGCCGCCGCCCGCACCTCCGACCGGATCGAGGTCGCGCGTCGGCTGCACGCCCTGATGCAGGGGGTCCTCGAGGAACTCGAACTTCACCGCGCCTACGCCGAACGCCTCGATATCGACCTCGAGGCCGTCACGCCCAACGCGGCCGCGAAGGGATACACCGATTTCCTCGCCCGCACGGCCTGGAACGCGAAGGCCGGCGAGATCCTGGCCGCCATGACGCCCTGCATGCGGCTCTACGCCTGGCTCGGGCGGCGTCTTACGACCGGAGATCACGCGGGAAACCCCTATCGCGACTGGATCGAAACGTACGCCTCTCCGGATTTCGAGGGCCTCGCCGCCGAACTCGAGCGGCTGCTCGACGATCTCGCCGCCGACATGCCGGAACGCGCGGCCGAGGCGTATGCCGAGGCGATGCGCCACGAACTCGCCTTCTTCGAGACCTTCGCGGAGTAGCCGGGAAGCGAGGGTCGGGCCGCTGGCTTCGGGAGGGCTAGACTAGAAGGCGGTGCAACCATTTCGGACGCCATTGGTCCCCTGTCGCCATTTGGTTCTGGCCCCGCAGACCGCAGCTTTTGGGGAGCGGAACCTGGACCAAGGAGGCAGGGTGGGCGACAGAAGGCAGCAGGCCAGACGTGCCTTTCGCGCCCTGGTTTGCCGTCAGGTTTCGAGGCGGCAGATGCCGCAGCCGCTTGAGACGTCGCGGGCTGATCCGTTGGCGTGACGCGGTTCCGGTCCCTTGGACATCTGAAGTCAGAAGGGGCGCACGACAGAAAGTGTCAGCTACGAAACACGGTGAGGTCGGTAGCGCACTGATTGTATCTGCCAGCCTCGATCCCGAGAGCCGCAGCGAGAGGATCGCACGCCGCTACTCCGAGGCGCTGGTGATGCGAGGGGTCGCGTCTACGTTCGTCACTCTCAAGGACTATGCGATTCCCGGCTTCGACAATCCGTCCGAGCTGCCTTCCGACTGCGAGATCCTCCACAGGATGGTGCTCGACGCCGAGGCAGTCGTCTTAGCCGGTCCGATATACAACTGGGGATCCTCCGCCGAGCTGAAGCGGTTCATCGAATTCGTGGGCACAACTCCACCGGACGGGACCCGTCGTGGCGCATTCTTCGACAAGATCGTGACGTTCATCGCCTCGGCTGGGCTGCCGCACGGCTACATGGGGTTCGCGCCCACCATGGCGTCAATGATCCTGGACTTCAAATGCATCATCAATCCGTATCACGTGTTCGTGCACAGCCGGAACTGGGATGCTGACCGAATCGACGACGACGCTTCAGGACGCATCGATCGGTCCGCGGATGTCCTCGTGGCGCTGATGCGAGCGCTTCGCGGCAGAGCCTACACCTCCGGCTGGGACATCTAGGTTCGGCGCGGCCGGTGGCGGCGGTCATCCGGCAACGCAGCGGTAATCGAGGGCCACTCCGGGGAGAGGCGCTCGAGCCGACACGAGGTGGCCGGGTGGGCTTCCTCCATACAGGTGACCGAGCTCGACGCGTGGAGCACGAGGGCGATGGACTGGTCGGTGGTGACGCGCCCGGCGACTTCGCTCCGGGCGGACCCCTTTGAAAGGCGGTTATCGCCCTCCGAGCCCGTAGCGGATCCCGAAGCTGATGATCGGCCAGTAATGAACGACGTTGCCGAGATCCTTGCGGAAGCGACCCTGCTCGATGCCTAGGTTCTCACGGAAGCGGAGCGACCGCAGCAACGCGCTCTCGCCTTCGGCTACCAAGACCAGTTCGGCATCAGTCAGGAACGCCACGCCGATGTCCATGAAGACATCGAGCCCGGGCGCGTTGTGCTTGCCCATGCCCGCGACCACGTAGGGTGCCCAGGCATCCGAGCGCAGGGTCGCCGTGAGATCGCTGACCTCAAGCGCCGTGTACCGGCCATAGCCGATGTCGATGCCGGCACCATCGCCAAGCACGAACTCTAGGCGCGGGTCCTTATGCTTGTAGAGGACACCCGCACCGAAGCGGAAAATGCTGCCCTCGACCGCGGCGCCAGCGGTGTAGAACGCCTTCGGGAGCGCCAGTCCCACTGTCAGGTGGTCGGCGAGGCGAGAGACCGGGGTCAGATCAACCCTGAGCGCGAGCAGCGACGCGCTTCCGTGGAAGATGAGCCAGTCGTTCCACGAGACCGAGACATCCGGGCCAACCCCGAGCGTGCTGGCACGCGCACCCAGCGACACGGTCTGCAGCGCTCGCGCGGGTGAGGTGTTGACGACAAGGAGTACGATGAAGGCTGCCAGGCTCCGGCTCATCGGTCAGGCGCGATCGCCACATGCCATGCGGAACGGTCGCCGGCTGACGGCGAAGTACGGAGGTCGGGATCGTTGGACTACGCCCACGACTTACCGGCGGCGAACCGGAAGCCGTCTCCCATGTCGATGAAGAGACCCCCCGAGAGGGTCGGCAAACCGTGGTCGTTGCCGGTCGTCACCGCCGCCATCCCGACGGATGCAAAGATGAGCCAGCGGTTTGTCATGGGTCACTCATGGGTTTAGGGCTAGGGACTCAGAGCGATGCCGGTGAACACGGCGAGCGTGCGATGCTTGACCGTCTCATCCTCGAAGAAACTGGTCAGCTCGACGTTGAACAGGGCATCGGCCGTCTGTCACGGTCGTCCTTCCATGCGTCCGTCGCTGTGTCGACGATGACGGGCACGAGTCCGAACAACACGTCGAGGATTACCCATCCCGCGCCAACGGACGCGGTGAGCGTGCACGCCACGTCCTATTGGCCGTCCTCGCGGAAGAGGACCGTGACGCTCGCCTGGTTGTCGATGTCGAGTGGAGTGGGCGTGGTACAGTAGGACACGCAGTTGACTAGCGTTTCCGCCTTCCATCTCTGCCGGAGGCAAGCTGTAGCGATCCGTCTACGATGCCCCAAAGACCGAGCGTCGGCGGGTGCGCGTCAGCATCATCTACCAGACCCCATATGACGCTTCTGCTCAAGTAGATGCGGGAGCGTGATAGCGAGATCAGCGGCGGTGCGTACGGTCATGTTGGGACATTCCTGGTGTTTGTTGCGCAACCAAGTGCCCATGGTTCCCGCCCAATGGTTGCCGGCTCGGGTCTTCAACATCGTCTGCCTGCGCTCTCTTTTTCGACGATCCCATTCGACCATAGATCGTACCTAGCACGTGTCTATCTTGCAAACGGCATTGCCAATTGTGAACGGGATGGTTCTTTAAGATCACCCTGGATTGAGACGCTGTGTGGCATGTACATGTCCACATGAGGACATGTCATGCTCTTACTGTGACTATTGAACCTTGACCCCCGCCGGCAGGGGCGGCACCGGATCGGGAGCGTGCACGTGGGGTGCCTCCGTGGCACGACCGGCACTGCCTCCTACGTGATCACGGCCGCGAAGGCAGTCCATCTGGCCAACCGCCGGGCGAGCTAGAGCTTCTGGAGGGGTGAGGGAACGATCAACGCGGTCGCGCGCTGGTAGATTGGCAACGGGGAAGCCACCCATCGGCCTCCGATCCTGATTGAGGGCTTGGACGAAGACTTTTTCGATCAAGGGTGAGACATCCCCAGGGGCGGCTGGCCGGAGTCATTTGAAGAGTTCGGCGTGGGTCCCAGCTCGCACGAAGTTGATCGATCCGCTCGGCTTCGGCGAATCATCGATCTGGTAGATCAGAAGGAAATCCCCACCGATATGGCATTCACGGTGATTCATCCATGCGCCTCTCAGCGCGTGGTCCCGCCGTTCGGGACCGAGCGGGGCCTCATTGGCGATAAGTTCGAGCATGACCGCCTTGAGCCGGTTCATGTCGTATCGGCCGGAACGCGAGAGACGCTGCCAGTCCTTTAGGAAGCCCCGCGTAAAGTCCGCGCGGCGTGGCGGCCGCGCCCGTTTACCGGCTGCCGGCTTCTTCAAGCTCCGCAAACAATTCGTCGGCGCCGGCGAACCGCGCCGTCCCCTGCCTCATCATCTCCTCCGACTCGGCCATCGCCCGCTTGGTGTTGGCGTTCGGCACCTTCAGTTCGAGGGGAAAGGCCTGATCGACCGCGATTCGGTGGAAGAACAGTCGGACCGCCTCCGAGGCCGTGAGCCCCATGGCCCCGAGTGCCGCCGTTGCCTTTCGCTTCATCTCCGTGTCCATCCGGACGTGGAGCATCGAACTGTGCTTCTTCATCCGAGCCTCCTGTATCGCATTTGCGATATAGTGTGGCCTTGTTGCCGCATCCGGTCAACCCCGGCTCGCCCCGGCCGTCGCCTTCGTGCCCGACAACTCGCTCCGGAGAACAGTCTAGTCGCCCCTCTCCCCGCATGTTGTGGTACGTATGTGGACGCCCCCAGGTGGGCAAGCAGGTTTCTGAGTCGAGTTGGTGGCGGTCTGGTCAGGTACTGTCGTATGTCCGTCTATGGACGCCCCCGATAACGTCAGAGACGAACCAGTGAATCTGGAAAGGGACTCAGACTACTGGCCGGGCAGGATCTCGGCGCTCAACCGTCAAATCGGAATCCAGCTACCCAGGGGCGAGCGACGCCGAACGGGCTACGACCGGATTCCGGGCGATCGTCCGGAATAGGGCGTTCCCGGGCTGCCCCGCTGGCTCGCACCTACGCACCGGGCGCACCCAGCAGACAGGATTGGCCACGAATCCGGGCCGCACCGCCGCCCGGTAACCTCGGATGGTCTTCGTCCGCGATCACTCCGCGCCGTCACGGCTCCTCGCGACCCGCGCCAGAAGCCACGTATTCAGCTCCGACTCGAGCCAGCCGACGGTGCGGCGACTCAGCCGGATCGGCTGGGGAAAGGCTCCCCTCTCCACCAGCGTCCGGATCGACCTCCGCGACAGGCCGGTGCGGGCCTCGACCTCGGGCATCCGCAGGATACGCGGGGACGCATCGGGGCCCTCTTCCGTACCTCGTGACATCTCTCTCCTTCCAGTCCTGACGGTATGGACGTCCACGTCACGCCGCCCCAAGGGCACCAGGGCCGCACGAACCCGGCTGCGGGCAACGGCGGAAGCCGGGGCGCGGGAGCACGCTCCGGGGCTCCGGTGAAACGGGGACCGAGCCGGCATCCGGGCACCTGACCGCCACTTTTTCCCCTGCGGCCAACCTCCAGCTATTCCCGGGACACCCTCGGATCTCCACGAGGAGGCGGCGCTCGCTCTCGAATAGGCCGCCGGTCGAGAACGTCCCAAAGGTCACGGCGGCACTCCCCTTGTCGGGGAAGCTGATCGCGTACAGCCCGGTTCTCATGCGGTTGCGTCAGCCCAGGGGCGTGAGCGCCCCGTCCATGTTTCCTCCTTCCGGCTGGGTGATGCTCACCCGTGAGCGGCACGGCCAGGGAGATGTTGGGGCAGATACCGTTACAATCGGGTGGACCCGGTACCGGTTGCCACGAGGCCGTTGCTCATCCCGCGCAGGACTCGGTTCAGGTGGCCGTCCTCATAGCTCGAGCTTGGCCTGCAGACAGGTTCAACCCGCCGGGAAGAGCTCGGAGCGCCGGTGCCTGGTCTGACGTTACTGTCTGCAAGGATGAAGACCAGGGGTCGCGTCCGGATCACTCCGAGCCCTTCGCTGATCACAGCTGGCCAATCAGGATGCCGATCGCCCGGTCAATCCGGGTGCTCTCTGCGTCAAGCTCCCGATCGTAATCCGCTTCCATAACAGCGCGTGCGTTCTGATGTCGTTCCTCCGAAGATCGGACTTCCTCAGCATGCAATTGGGTCAGCGCTTCCACCTCTCTGGAAACGCGCGTGCTGTAATCCAGGAACGCGCCAAGGGCCGTGAGCACGTCGGTCGCCAGCGGCGATCAGATCGTCTTTCCGGATCGACACGTCACCTCTACTGCCCTGGGTTCATCGGTCGACCGCTTCGACCTGGATGTCGAGAGCTTCGATCAGGAGGTCGAACTAGCCCTCGGGCGAGACAGGCCTCAAGGTAGGGTGCCAAGTCTTGTCCCCGCCCCCCGCACATCCATCATACCCGTGATATATCCAGCCCGCAATAACTTACTGCCAATCGTGATCGATACGAGCCTTACAGGACGCATGTCGGGTCGCGAGCGCCATCCTAATATGACTTAATCATGTCTATCCGGCGATAGACAATGTTCTAACTGTGACACTTGGTCGAGGAAGGATGGAGCGTTGCACGATTGGTGCGAACCGGTGCCGGAGGCCGAAGATGCGGGCGATCGCGACGCCGCAGTGATCGCGGCGATCGGGCGCATCGGCTCGAGCCTCAACCTCGACACGGCGCTGCGCGAGGGCGTCGACGGCACACGGGCCGGTCGACGACGGTCACCCGGCGCTTCCCCTAGTCGATGGCGACGTGGCCGAGCCGGGAAGGCTTGCGTCCGGGTCCGGATCGCCTGCGCAGCGCCACTTTGGTGTGCGCCACGAGTTCGGCCGGCGAGAACGGCTTGACGATGTAGTCGGCGGCGCCGGCCTCGAGCGCCCTCGCGACAGTGTCGCCGGAGATGAAGGTCACCGGCAGACCGGCGAGCGACAGAAGCGTCTCCATCAGCGCGATGCCGTCGGTGGCGGGGAGCACGACGAGACGGGGCCTCTTGGTCTTGACCAGGCAGGGCACCTCGCCCGGCTCGGCGGTCACGATCGGGGCTTAGCCCGCCGCCGCGAGCACGCCACGCATCTGGCGGAGTGAGTTGGGGTCGTCGTCCACCACGAGGATGGGTGTCCGCTTCCACTCCTTCCGCGCCGGTCGGGAACGGCTCCCCGACGCGCGGGGATCCGCTTCGGCTACCGGCAGCGTGAACGCCACGCGCGTGCCCCGGCCCGGCCGCCCGCTCTCGGCCCGGCTGCGTTTGCCGTGGGCCTCCACCAGCCCCTTGCAGGTGACGAGCCCCAAGCGGGATCCCCGGCCGCGGGGACCGGCGCCGGCATGCCGGCTGAACAGGTGGGGGAGCGCGTCCGGAGCCACGCCCTCGCCCTCGTAGGCGACCGAGACCGCGACATGTGCTTCGCCTCCCGGTTGAAGGAGAGTAGCGGGCCGGTCGCGGCGTCAAACACCACGACGCCGATGGGCGAGGTCTCGACCAGCGCCTCCAGGTTGGCCCGGGCGCGCCGCTCGTCGTGGTTGGCGCGAGCGTATGCGATGGCTGCGGCCGCCTGCTGCGCGAACCGGGCCAGCACCGCCTCGTCCCGATCCGTGAACCCGCCCTCCTTCTCCGCGAGGAGGAAGGCGCCGACGGGTATCTCCCAGTGGTGTATTGGCGTACCCAGCAAGGCACGGGGACAGGGACCGGCGAGCATCTGAGCGAGCGGGCACAGTCCGCCAGGTCTGGCAGTCGTCGCGGCGAGGCGAGGCCGCGCAGGTGTTGGGAGCGCCGGATCTCGTCCAGCAACGCGGCCAGCGCTCTGCGTTCCTCCGGCGCGAGGCTGGAGGTGACGAAGTCGAGGGAGCTGTCTGGAACGGTCGGGGCGTAGATGGCGACGTGGCGGACGCCGGTGAGCGGGCGGGCGCCATCGACGGCCTCGCGCGGAACGGAGTCGAGGTCGAGGCTCACGCTGATGCGCAGGATCGCCGCGACCATGGCGGCATCGCGGCTACCCGCGTCTCAGGCCTCCCGCACCGGTTCGTGGAAATCGTCCAACGGTCCATCTTCCTTCGGTGGACGCCGCGTGCCCGACCCGGCGCCGTCCCTTGCGGTACGGTGCGAGGTAAAAAAGGTCACACTTAAAGCACGATACAGCGTCATATCGACATGTTTACGGCATATAATATGTTGTCACAATTCAATACACCGCGTTATCTGAGCCATGTCGTTCACAGTTCCACTCTTTTGTTGCTGTGTGTACACGCGTCAGCTACTGTTGAAGGGTCCGGCAGGGCGGCTGGACGTTGCATGATCGCTGCGACCGTTGTAAGGGAGCAGACCGACGATGTTGAAGATCCGGGTAGGCAACCACGGGCGGGGACTGTGGGCGGCACCTCTAACGATCCTCGCGGTAGCTTCGGCCACCGCCTGCGGCGACAGCGCCACCGAGCCGCCTGCCCCGGCGCCCCCCGATCCCCCACGGCCCACGACCGTGATGGTGAGCCCGGCCACGGCCGAGCTAGCCGCGTTGGGCGCGACCGTTCAGCTGACGGCCGAGGTGCGAGACCAGGCCGGGCAGATTATGGCGGGGACTGCGGTGTCCTGGTCGAGCGCCGACCGCTCCGTCGCGACGGTGGACGCCTCCGGTTTGGTGCGGGGTGCCGGGGAAGGCGTGACGACGATCACCGCGTCATCGGGGTCCGTGCGGGGAACGGCCGAGATCACGGTAGTCGACGCGGACCGGGCCGTGCTGGTCGCGCTCTACCAAACCACCAACGGCTCCGAATGGCTCGAAAACGACGGCTGGCTGTCGGATCGGCCGATCGGACAATGGCAGGGCGTGACGACCGGGTCGGATGGGTGCGTCACCGCCCTGCATCTCTCGGCGATCAATCTGGTCGGGTCGATTCCGCCGGAACTCGGTAGCCTGACCTGTCTGGAGACGCTCGATTTCGAGCGCAATGATCTGGCGGGACCGATCCCATCTGAACTGGGCGACCTCTCCAGCCTCACGACGCTGAACCTCGGCGTAAACGAACTCACCGGACGGATCCCGCCGGAACTGGGCGATCTGGCCGGTCTTGAGACCCTTCGGCTTCGCCGGAACGACCTGACCGGACCGGTCCCACCCGAACTGAGCAACCTGCGCAACCTCAGGAGACTGGGGCTCGAAAGGAACCAGCTCACGGGGTCGATTCCGCTGGCGTTCCTGGAGCTCGACCGGGTTCAGACGTTGCACTTTGGAAGCAACGACGGTCTTTGCGCTTCCGGGTCGACGGACTTTCGAGCGTGGTTGGCGGAGCTCGATATCTACGTGGGCCCGCTGTGCGATGAGCGCGACAAAGCCGTGCTCGCGTCGCTGTATGAGACCGGCGGCGGAACGGCCTGGGCCCGCTCGGACGGGTGGCTTGGGGACGGTGGGCTGAACGACTGGTATGGCATCGACTCCGACTCGCTCGGGCGGGTTGTCGGAATCGATCTCTCAAACAATGGAATGTCGGGCCGCGTCTCCTCGTCGTTGGCGCGGCTCAACGGCCTGACCTCTCTCAAGGTCGGCGGGAATCCCGACCTGGGCGGTCCGTTGCCGCTGTCACTGTCCGCGCTCTCCCTCCAGGAATTTCACTACGCGGACACCGGTCTCTGCATCTCGCCCGCCCGGTCATTCGGCGAATGGCTGGGCGCGATTCCGTCGCACGAAGGCACTGGCACGGAGTGCTCCGACCTCACCGACCGGGAAATCCTGGCGTTGCTGTACGAGGCAACCGGCGGAGCCCGCTGGACCGACGATGAGCACTGGCTGTCCGACCGGCCTCTCGACGAATGGAAGGGAGTCACGACTGACCCCGATGGCGGCGTGATCTATCTGTTTCTCAGCTCCAACAACCTGACGGGGCTGGTTCCGCGGGAACTGGGCGGCCTCTCCAGCCTGATCGACCTGCGCCTCGAGTCCAACAACTTGACCGGACCGATTCCGCCCGAACTGGGCGGCCTCTCCAGCCTCGCGCTGCTGGACCTCAGGTCCAACGACCTGACCGGGCCGGTCCCGCCCGAACTGGGTGGCCTCTCCAGCCTGACGACGCTATACCTCGGGTCCAACGACCTGACCGGGCCGGTCCCGCCCGAACTGGACGGCCTCACCAGCCTCGCGCTGCTGGACCTCGCCGGGAATGACTTGACGGGGCCGATTCCACCCGAACTGGGCGGCCTCTCCAGCCTGATCGACCTGCGCCTCGGATCCAACAACCTGACGGGACCGATTCCGCCCGAACTGGGCGACCTCTCCAACCTCGCGCTGCTGGACATCGCGGCGAACGACTTGACGGGGCCGATTCCGGCGGAACTGGGCGGCCTCTCCAACCTGACGTCGCTGAACCTCAGGTCCAACGACCTGACCGGGCCGGTCCCGTCCGAACTGGGCAATCTCTCCGGGCTGACCTGGCTGAACCTCGGACTCAACGACCTGACGGGGCCGATTCCGCCCGAACTGGGCAGCCTGTCCAACCTGAGGTCGCTATACCTCGACGGTAACCATCTGACGGAGATTCCGCCCGAACTGGGCGACCTCTCCAGCTTGGCGACGGTACGGCTCCATGGAAACAATCTGACGGGCCCGATCCCCTCCGAACTTGGCAGCCTGTCCAACCTGAGGTCGCTACATCTCTACCGTAACGATCTGACGGGCCCGATCCCGGCGGAGCTGGGCTCTCTCTCCGGGTTGCGTCATCTGTTGCTCATGGGGAATCAGCTGACGGGCCCGATCCCGGCGGAACTGGGTGATCTCACGTCGCTGCTCCGGCTCCACCTGACCAACAACCCGGGAATGTCCGGCCCCCTGCCCCGGAGCATGGCGGCGCTCGGCCGGCTGGACGAACTCCTGTTGAACGGTACGGGTCTCTGCGCACCCGACGACGCCGACTTCCAGGAGTGGCTGTCGCGGGTTCAGATGGCACAGGTGCGGCGGTGCGAGACGGCGCAGGGTTCGGGGGCGTATCTGACGCAGGCCGTACAGTCGTCGGCGTTCCCCGTTCCCCTCGTCGCGGGGGAGGCGGCGCTGCTCCGCGTCTTCGTGACGGCCTCGCGGAGTACGAGCGAGGGCGTCCCGCCGATGAGGGCGACGTTCTACGTTGACGGCACCGAGACCTATGTAGCCGATATTCCGGGCTCCGAGATCCCCATCCCCACCAACGTGGATGAGGCCGAAGGAGCGCTCGAAAAATCGGCGAACGCCGAGATCCCGGGATCCGTCATACGGCCGGGTTTGGAGTTTGTCGTCGAGGTCGACCCCGCCAACGAGCTGGATCCCGGACTCGGAGTGACGCGGCGGATCCCCGAGACGGGCCGGGCGAAGGTCCGTGTGGAGGCGATGCCCACCCTCGATGTCACCTTCGTTCCGTTCGTGTGGGCCGCAGGACCCGATTCGTCGATCGTCGATATTGCGGAGGCCATGGCCGCGGATCCGGAGGGACACGAACTGCTATGGTATACGCGGACGCTGCTCCCGGTCCGCCACCTCGACGTGAAGGCCCACGAACCCGTCCTGACGTCGACGACGGACGTCTACACGCTCCTGCGTGAAACCAGCTTGGTCAGGACCCTGGAGGGCGGGACGGCCAAGTACATGGGCATCATGCCGGAACACGTCATCGGCGGCCGGTCAGGGCTTGCCACCATCCGCGGTTTCAATGGCTTCAGCTCCGCCACCTCCTATGTGATAGGCCACGAACTGGGACACAACCTGAGTCTCCGTCACGCACCCTGCGGGGGCGCCGGCGGCCCGGATCAGGCATTTCCCCACGGAAACGGGACGATCGGCGACTGGGGATACGATTTCCGCGACGGCGGGGCCCTGGTACCGCCACAGAAGCCGGACCTCATGGGCTATTGCGGTCCTCCGCGCTGGATCAGCGGTTACGGGTTCACGAGAGCCCTGAACTATCGACTCCGGACCGAAACCGACGCCAGCGCATCCGCCCGTGCCGTGGAGGCTCCAACGAGAACGCTCCTGCTCTGGGGCGGCGTCGACGCCCGGGGCGAGCTCTTCCTCGAACCCGCCTTCGTGGTGACCGCCCCGCCCGCCGTGCCGCCCTCCCCCGGCGAGTACGAACTCATGGGCCGTGAGGGAACCGGCGGTGAGGTGTTCTCGTTGAGCTTCGACATGATGGAAACAGCGGACGGCGATGGCCGGGCATTCTTCGTCATCTCGCTGCCGGCGCAGGCCGAGTGGGCCAGCCGATTGGCGAGCATTACGCTGTCCGGGCCCACGGGATCGGCCACAGTGGACCGGACCACGGACCAGCCCATGACCATCGTGCGCGATCCGGTCAGCGGCCAGGTCCGCGGCATCCTGCGCGATCCGTCTCCAGCCGACATGGCTGGCAACGGGGTGGCGGTCGGGATGGGAGGCCGTTCGAGCCTGGAAACCGCAGTGAGCAGAGGCATCCCGCGCGACGCAGATTGGAGCCGGGAGTGACCCGCCCACAGGAACTACGCTCTTGCGCGATACGCTAAAGTCCACCGCGTGCGCGACAAGACGGCTCATCGCCCGAAGCTGTTCGGCACCGAGGAACTCCGGGGACGTGGCTCGCTGACATTCGCGCGGACCCGTTCCACGAGGCTGCACCAGATTCCCATGAAAAGGCCCGGCACGGGACCGGGACCGGCTAGCATCCGAGCGAGCGGGCGTAGTCCGCCAAGTCCGCTAGTCTCCGCGGCGCAGCGAGACTGTGCACGTGCTCGAAGAGCCGGAGCCCGTCGGGCCACGCGGCCAGCGCTCCGCGTTCTTCCGGCGCGAGGCCGGAGGTGACGAAGTTGAGGGGGCCGTCCAGAACCGTCGAGGTGGAGATGGCGCCGTAGCGGGCACCGGTGAGCGAGCGGTCGCCACCGACGGCCTCGCCCAGCACGGTGTCGAGGTCCAGGCTCGCGCCGATGCGCAGGATCGCGACCTCCCGGGTCTTCGGCCTCCAGTGCCGGTTCGTGGAAATCGTTCACCGCTTCCTACTCCCTCGGTCCAGTGGTCACATTGAGAACATGATATCTCAATAACTGTACATGTATCAGCCATATAATGCTGCTCTTCCAGCCCAGTCGCAGAGTTGTACCCTCCCAAATCGTTCACCGTTCGCAATCGTTGTTGCGGGGTGGACACGTAATGAGATACATATAGACGGTAGGGCGGCTGCACTTCGCATGATCGATGCGACCGCTGTCGAGGAGCAGACCGACGATGTTGAAGACACGAGCAGGCAACCATGGGCCGATGTTGGGCATATCAACAGCGCGGAGCTCCAGCCGACTGAACGCATCGATCGGATCGAGGATCGAGTCGTCGTCTTCGAGGAGCAGGGCAAGGTGATCCTGCCGCAGCCAGCCCGGGTCGAGATCCTCACCGAAGAGGCAGAGGCGCTCCGGTGACGGGCCATTCAGAGGGGAGGGCAAGACGAAAGAATGAGTCGTGAATCATCGGCGCCCCGGGACGCTACGACCCGCCCCGAAAGATGATCCCGACTGATCCCGACTGCGAGCCAGACGTCGTCGAGACCGCCCCACCCTGCCGTCATGGAGGCCACGGCCCGAAGACCAAGCTTCCCGAGGAACGGGACGACACGAGAAGGAGCCGGTGGCCGAGTCGCTCGATGAGGAGGACCTCGAGCCGCGCTGGGTTCCGCGAAGCCATTGAAGAGGGCCGGCTGGCACCATGAAGTCGAGGCACGACGAGTTCGGGACTATTGGCACCGACCGAAGCCACGGTTCCTCCTACTCGTGATCGGGGTGGCCATCGTAGTCCGGGCGTATGCGATTTGGTTCTGGTGGACGTGACCGAACGATGAACGATATGCCGAACACGACCGGCGAACGGGCGACGGAGAAGGTGTCAGGCATAGGCTGGAGCACATCTCGCTTCCCTTGTTGGCAAGGTGGCGCTGCCCACCGTTTGTCTGGGCTCGCCGACGGCTCCAGTCTGCCCCTCCCAGAAAGGTCGGCGGAAGAACGCATGTTGTTCGAGCGGGCACATGTCGAGCGCCAGCATGCACGGCGGAAGGGGGGCGTCTGGCTCGCGGCCGTCCTCTCTTTCCGAAGTGGATGCCTGAAGCGGTCCGGCGCCGCTGTAAGCGGCTGGCTCGGCTACGAGTCGCCGGTGAACTTCGAGTCACTCAACCATGCAGCCTGAAGCGAACCCGCAACCCCGGGGCGATGACGGCTCTCCGGGCGTCTCTGGCCTGCCCGCTTCGTCCGGGGCACTCGTTGCCCCTCGACAGCGTCCGGGGCCAGGTCCATGAATCCTCCTAACCGAATCATGCTGTCGGACGAGGATCGGTGGTTCGATCCGGAAACGGCTACGAAGTGGGACGGGCTGGATCCGGACGACGTCCTGTACCGGACCCGCCACGGTGGATGGGTGCTCGGCCAGTCCGGATCCTATCGGTCCGTGAGTCATCTGCGGGCCGCCGCCTGGCTTGTCCGGAACGAACACACGGTCCCGGCTGAGCTGCTCGGCGGCGGTGAGAACTCCGAGACCTAGTTCGATGGGGACCGCCAAGGGTACGGAAGGCTGCGCATGCGTGACCTGAAGACCAGGCGCCCGGACATGGGCGTCCTCCTCCGACAGCGAACCGAGCATTCGGGCGAGGCCTCCGTACGCGGGCACACGGTCAGAGTGGACCGGCCCGAGGAGAAGGACGGCACGGACGCCGGACCCATGGGTGGCGAGCTCATCCTGATCGGACTCGGCGGCTGCTTCATGAGCAACCTCCTGGCAGAGATCCGGAACTCGAATGCTCCGATATCGGAACTCGAGCTCGAGGTGTCGTCGATGACCAGGGTCCTGCCGCGCCGGATGACGGACTTCGAGATCAAGGTGTGTGCCAAGTGCGACGAGCCGACAGTGCTGCAGGCGGCCGCCAAGAAGTGCGCGGCAGTCAACACGCTGGGCCCGGTCTCGATATGGTCCGGCCGCGTGGGCGCTCAAGGCATGTAATGCGACCGACCCATCGGCCGACGCCGTACCAGGCTGACCAACGCGTTCAGCAAGAGACACTCGTGCAGTTGTCGGAGGCAGGAGGTTAGGCCAAACCAAGCCAACGACTAGATTGGCCAGCAGGGAGGGAGTCCACTCTGGAAGGCTGTTAGCGAGAAGAGTCTCTTCAGAGCCCTTCCTGTTGGCCTGTCTTGAGGAGAGGGGGAAATACCCCGCCTACTGTGTGAACGACAACGCGCAGCCAGACAGCCGAGACGACGAAGCCCACCGGCTCGGGTGTGGCTGTCCTACCGGGGAAGGCGAGCCTCAGGCGGAAACGTCGACCAGTGGAAGTTCAGCACGCGGGGACGGAGTGAGCCGGGCAGGCTGCCGATGAAGAAAACACGCCTGTTCGCCGTCGTGGTCGCCCTGACACCGCTGCTGGGCGCCGCCTGCCGCACAGACGTCGTCGATACAGCAGCCGGGTCCTGTGCGCCGGCCGCTGGCGATCCCGTCAACGTCGGGTTCTACGCCTTCTTCGAGCCAGTGAGCTACAGCGAGGACCCGGACCCGGCCTCGCCGGGGTTCGCCAACCATCTGGGCTACGAGGCTGATCTGCTCACGGCCCTTGAGGCGATAGAGGAACATCGCCTCGCCTTCGTGCGCGAACCCGTCGCGGACTGGCCGGGAATCTGGCTGCTTCCGGCAACGCCCGAGTTCGATATCGTCGGGGGCGGCATCACGATTCTGGAGTCACGCACGCTGGACGCCTCAGGCCAGCGGGCCGTCGCGTTCACATCGGGGCATATCGCCTTCCGACAGTCTCTCTTGGTGAGATCCGAGGACGCGGAGCGCTTCGCCTCATACGACAACCTGACCAGCGACGTGCGCGTGGGGGTCCTCCGTGACACGACGGGGGAGGCGCGGCTGCTCCAGATCACCGGGATCGCGAACGGCGACGGCGTGCTCGCGCGCGGAGCACGAATCGAGACACCGGGGGGAACGGTGGTCGCCGACGGCACCGCCCGCTACACGATCACGGCGGCATCCGCGTCCGCCGGGCTCGTGGGCCGGACGCACATCTTTCCGCCTTCGGACGCGATGCCCCAAGTGGTCTATCTGGGCGACGTGTCGGGCGAGGAGGAGCTGCTGGCCGCGCTGCGCGACGGGACCATCGACGCCGTGGCCCGCGGCGAGATCGGCAACGGTGAAGCGGCGCGGGCGTCCGGCACCCGGTTCGTCGTGGCCGCAGTCGACTCCCTGGCGGAGTTTGGCGGTTTCGCCCTCGATGCTGACGACGTCGAGATGCTGGCGTGTATCGACGAGAGACTCGAGTGGCTGACGGACGGACGCCGGATCGGCTACCGAGAGTGGCGTGCGGATCCCGGCGTGTTCCTCACGCGGGCGGCATTGTGGAGCCGGGGGCGAGAACCGACAGCGGCGGCCACACCGCTCCCGAGTATCCTGGCCGCACGTTTGCGACTCCGACGGCACGGGCTTCGAGGTGGTTGAGTAGCGGGGAGGGCGGGATCGGGACTGCACGGCGAGCCACGGCGAGTTGGGCATCGAGGGCGTGACGCGCAGGCGCTTAAAGGCGGGGACGAGGAAGCGGGACGCCAGGGCCAGGGCCGCGCCGGAACTGGTAAACCAGGACTTCTCGGCCGATGGGCCGGACCAGCTCTGGGTCGCCGACATTACCTACGTGCCCACCTCGGCCGGTTGGCTCTACCTCGCGGTCGTGCTGGACGTCCAGAGCCGTCGGGTCGTGGGCTGGTCGATCGCGAGGCAGATGCCGACCCAGCTGGTCACGGACGCACTTACGATGGCGGACAGGCGCCGCCAGCCGAAGCACGGGCTGGTGCATCACTGCCGCTTGACAAACATGAGAGCGTCCAGGGATCGCAGTACACCTCGACCGCTTTCGGAGAGTTCTGCCGAAACGCTGGGATCCGGTAGTCCATGGGCTTGGCCGGAGACGCCCTGGATAACGCGCTATGCGAGAGCTTCTTCGCGACCCTCGAGACAGAACTGATCGGCCGCCGGCGCTTCGCGACGCTGGCGGGGGCGCGGCGTGAGGTCTTCGGCTTCATCGACGGATTCTACAACACTCGCAGGTCGCACTCGGCTCTCGGCTACATCTCGCCGGCCGACTTCGAGGAGCTTCACCGTGCGGGCTGAGGCGGACTCGCAGGAGCAGGGAGAGGGCGGAGGCTACCTGGTTCCGCCCGCTCCTCGTATCATCGGGGCCGCACGCCGCCACACCACACCCGAGAGGAGTCCTACAACAACGGCTGGCTCCTCCAGCGACACGGGTACATGACCCCGGCCCGTGCCCGCGAGAAGTTCAGCCGGAAGGCGGCCTGATGTTTAAGCCGTCCACTTGTCCAAGAAACCGGGACCGGTACAGAGGAGAGAAAAGAAAGAAAACAGAGACCAGGAACCCAAGAAGTTCACCGTCCGTCAAGACGGGGCGGGTTTAGCTGAAACATTACTTAGCCAGCGTCTCGCAATCCGGCTTGCCGCTCCAGTGGTTGGGAACGTGGTAGTCCGCAGGCCGAACCTGTTCCAGGTCAACCGTGAAGCCGCCGTGAACGGTCGCTGCAACGGCCGTCAGGGGGCTAATCCACGTTCGCCACCGGGGACCACCCTGGCCTAACCCGTTCGGATGGAAGTACCACGGCCCCATCACGTCTTGCGGTGCCGAGCAGTCGTTCCAGTGACTCCACCCGTGGGGGTCCATGGCAACGCCCACTTCCTGGCCGATCCACTCCCACGCACCGCCACCGTAACGCTCGTAGATTTCGACTATCGCCGGGTGCGTCTGGACCCACACGTTGTCCGATGGCCGGTCGGGCCACAGCTCCTTCAGGGCCTCCCGCTGTTCCGGGCTCAACGGCAACTTCACGATGTGCTCTGACCATTCCGGAAGCCCTACGCCACTCATGGCGAAAGCGTGGCCCAGCTCGTGCAGGTTTACCCAGAATTGGTCCCCCGGAGACGTGAAGCGCGAATCGACAACCAGGTGCGCCATCCGAACATGATCGAAGTAGCCTCCCGGCCCCGCTACGGGAGAGCCCGACGCACACGTCCAGCCGCAGCTGTCTTGATCCGCTACGCCCGAGACGAGCACGTCAACGCCCGGCGGCACCGAGTCCCCCGGCACGATCCCCCATAGCTCCGGCGGGATCCCTCGGTTGATCCACTCCCATCCCTGCGCTGGAGCGAGCCATCCGGTCCTCGGGGTCGGATGTAGCACCCGCGCCCACTCGGCGGCTGCTTCCTCGGCCGCACTCACGATCATGTCACCGTATCGCGCTCGTGGATCATCCACGGGAACGCAACTGGCGTCATAGCTCCGCTGGCCGCACTCCGCCCAATGCAGCCGGATCGGGTAGGGATCGTCAACCATCGGTGCAGTATGGCATCTAGCCGGACGAAGAAACCCTCTTTCCGACAACCATGCCTGCAGTTGAGGGTCGGTGAGATCACAGTAGTTCTCTTCGTCCAGAGACAACGTTTCCAGGTTTGCCAGACTACTGAACTCGGGAGGGATCGGGCCGGTCAGGGCGTTGTCGTGGAGATCCAGATATTTCAACCTGGCGAGGTTGCCGAGCTCCGGAGGTATCGGACCCGTCAGGGCGTTGCTGTGAAGGTCCAGATACTGCAGCCTGGTGAGGTTGCCGAGCTCAGACGAGATCGGGCCCTCGAGATCGTTGTTGTGGAGACGCAGGTCGTCCAAGCGTGTGAGCCTGCCGATCTCAGGCGGGATCGGGCCCTCGAGATCGTTACCTTGGAGCCATAGCAAAGTCAGGCCGGACAGCTCACCGAGTTCGGCTGGGATCGGGCCCGACAACTCGTTTCCGGGGAGGAGCAGGTGGTCCAGGCTTGAGAGATTACCAAATTCTGGTGGGATAGGACCCGACAAGTCGTTGTTGTTGAAATCCACATCTATCAGATTGGTCAGCCTGCCGAGTTCGGGTGGGAGCGGACCCGAGAGGCGGTTGTTATTGAATTGCAGGTGGGTCAACGCGGTGAGATCACCGATCTCAGGTGGAAGCGGGCCCGACACGTAGTTGCTAAACCAGCTATCCGATCGAGAATCATAGTAGCTCATGGCTAGACGGGTGACCCGCCCGGTCGCATCTGTCTCGATTCCGAACCACTCTCCGAGCGGCGCGTCGGTCAACCAGTTCTCGTTGTTAACCCAGTTCGGCCCATCCGTCGCCTCGTAGAACGCCACTAACGCCGCCCGTTCCAGGTCCATGACGGTTATTTCCGCAGTACCCTGTCCGCTGCCGGCACTCGCTGTGACCGTCGCGACCCCCACGGCAACTCCCGTCACGAGACCGGACGCGTCTACAGTTGCTATCGCGACGTCACTGGATTCCCACGAAAACTTGGCTCCAACAACCGCATCCCCACTCTCGTCAAAGCCCACCGCCGTCAGCTGGACAGTTTCTCCGAGTGCCGAAAGGTTAGCCGAGGAAGGCGTCACTGTGACCGTCGCCGGCGCCGGGATGGTCGGTCCCGCCGGGGTCGACTGCTCGTCACTGCAGGACAACGCCAGGGCGAATACAAGGGCCAGCGGGCCGAGAACCCGAGTGCCCCTTCCGGCAACTGCGATTCGTCGGCCTGTCGTCATCGGAACCTCGTTGGATCTACGGTCGGGCGGCTGATTCTCCGCTGCGGCGAAGTCGTCGGTCCGTCACGGCGAATTCCAGTCAGCGCCTCCACGCCGCAGGATCCGGTATCCCCCAACTGAACAGCATGTCGAGGCCATCTCTCCGGGGCGGTCACGGGCAGAGCCCGGTGATGAACCGGTCGGTCACCTCGCCGCGCCAGCACCAGTTCAGCTGCTCAGCGGCGACCGGTCGCCAGGTTCCGTCCGCTCGGCGCTCAAGCGCAATGCGGGTCGCGTCGCCGCGGACCGCGTCGTCGAGAAACCCCGCGCGCAGGACGGTGACGTGCACGGCGTCCGTGCCCTGCGGGCTATTGAACTCGATGTCGATACGCGACCTCTGGTCCGGGAGCCAGAGGCCCGGATTGTCGGAGTTCGGATCGTCGGAATCGGGTCCCCAGTGATCCATCAGTTCCTTTGCCACCCAAAGCGGATCGCGCGCCCAGGCTTCGTTCGCCGAAATGTTGGCATTGAACTCGGCGACATCCCGAGGCTGTCCTTCGCCCCAGGGAGCGGCGGGCCAAGCGAATGGCTGCTGCCCGGCCGTCGGCACCGTGCACCCGGCCACCGCCCCAGCCAGCAACATGCCGGCAATGTGGGCGATCCTCCTGGTGGGGTTCATCGTTGGCTCCCCTCCTTGTCCCTGGCTCCGTTACGGCGTGGTCACCCCCCCACCGATCAGTCCTGGAACGGCCACGCGTCCATGACCACCAACGCGCCGACGCCCGTTACCTCTATGTGAGAACGGAGGACAGGACTTCTCACGAGCCTTGCGGCAAAGCACACTCTGTTTCCGCAGCAAATCGAATGCCTGAACGATCAATAGCCCACACGGGATAATCCTGTTGCTCACTCGCTTTCTCGATGAACCGGTCGATGACCGTTTTCTCAATCCGATGAACAACATCTCCTTCTACTTCAACAACAACTTCATCGATGAACACGCCTTCCTGCGGCCGCAGTCCCCACCTCCCTACTTCCACGGCCCCCAGATGCACGGAATGACAGGACGGTAATTCAAGCGTCCATGTCTCTCCATCACTGTAAGAAACGGTAATGTGCGCCACCGTTGGAAATTCATTCCTGACGACGGGGCCGGGAAAACGATCACAGCCAACGAGCAAGAAAACACTCATGCAGGCAACTACAGCATGGTGCATGCCGTCCCGCCTTCCCGGTCATCCTCCCGGAGCAACGAGGAAGCCCAGCCTCAAGCTCCAGCCGCCGGCGTGTGCGAACACCCTTGCCGTATCGTCCTCGTACCTTCCAAAGATCTCCTCCATCGGCCGCCAGACCATCTGGACGATGATCCCGCCGGGGTCATTGCCCGAGGAAAACGAGAATCCGCAGTTCGCCTCGACGGTGGCTGTGGTCGGCCCGTCCGTGAACATGCCCATACCTCCGAGGGCGCCGCACGTCGCGCGGACGGCCGTGTTTCCGATGGCCAGCGTCGGCCGTAACGGATGAAGCTGGGCACCGAGATGTATCTCGAAAGTACCGAACTTGCTGTCGGGATCTTCGGGCACGGAAACCTGACGCCAGGCGATGTTGCTTCGAAACAGTACGTTCGCGCGTCTTGTGGACATCGTACCAATACCGAGACCGATCTGGTTCCCTTCAATGGCTTGGCCGTCCACCGTCAGGTTGCGCCCCAGCAGCCCTTCAAAATACGGAACCAAGAAAGCATTTGGTTGCCGGTACGGCTCCTCGATGATGCGGATTGTAATATCGTCTTGGCCGTGAGCCTCGGACGGCAACCCGCTGCACACAACTGCTCCTACGACGCATGCCAGGACTCGCCATACGGGTCGGATGGCGCGTGCGCTGGGCGAGACGATTCGAGTCGGCCGCAGATGGTCTGGACCCGTGTCGGCCGTGCCCCCTGGCCAGCGATCTACACTTCTCTGCTCCCGCTTCTTACCGCCGAAGGTGTTCATTTCATCTCTCCTATCGTCTCTAGGCCAGGGGCTCTGCCGGCGCGGCCAGTCAGATCCGTACGCCGACTCAACAACAGGGGGAGCATCCAGAAGGCGAGAGCCATCCGTTGGACGAAGCCGACGAAGTCACCGGCGTGACACTCCGACCGAAATGAGGACACGGCGGTTCCACCGGATCCGAGGAAAGAAGCGCCGGCAACGATCCGTGATCGGTAAGACTCTGATGCCCTCTTCGGCTTTCGTGAGCCCCACATCGGTGCCACGAGCACTCGCCCGCGCGAGCGAGGCGTCAATGAACACCCACGACGCCGACCTCCTACACTCGTGACAAGTCCGATCTAGAACCCGAAGCTGAACCCCAGATTCAGGATGGGATAGACCTGTGCGAGGCTTGGGATGTCGTCGTTGATCGATTCGGCCTCCGCATCCAAGTCCGACCTGAACTGTGCGTCCGTCGATGCGGGGCCCGTCGCATCGAAGCTGAACTCCGGCGTTCCGTGAGCCACGATTCCCAAGTCCAACGCGAAGCCGAGCCCGGGCCCGGCGGCATTGCCCCACCCGAGTCCCACGTATGGGCCACTTTGTTGGGTCCCCAGCGAACCCCGGACCGTTCCCACCTCGGCCGGCGTGTACTCGTTGCCCTCCAACTCCCACTCCTCCGTCGGAGCACCTTCGATGGCAAGCGGCCTCCCGAAGTGGACAGCGCCACCGGTGAAGCGGAAGCCGCCGCCGCCCGGATGCCAATCGATCAATGCCCACAAGGCGGGAGTGGGAAGTTCCACACTGAAATCCACGTCCGACTCCGAGACTTCGATGTCGACGGGTTGAACATCGATACCTCCCCGGAGATTCCACACTTCATCGAGTGAAACGGCAACCCGCACCCCCGCGCCGAGCGTGCCCATGTGGACGGATGCCCCCCAGGACTGCGCAAGGGCCGGGCGTGCGTCGAGAGCCAAGGCCGCCACCAGAAGCGCAAGCTGAAGGAGAACACCCCGCGTTCCTGCTCTGGAGACGCCCATTTTTACGCACCCGGTGAGTTGACAGGACCGTGTTGAGCAGCCTTCCCTACGGATCGACAAGCGAAGGTTGCCGCTATCTGTCATCGTGTTAATACTCGTGTAATAGGGCCATCCCGGCGTATGCCGTGGAGCTGTTGAGGGAGTAAGCGATGAGCGATGCGCTCCATGTTCCTCCGGAGTGAGCGATGAAAGAAACGAGAGGGAAATTGTCGATCGCCGTGTCGCAATCAACTTCCCTACCCGTCTCATCGTAAATGCAGATGTCGATGTCATCCACGTTGTTGTCACCGCCGCCCACGATCATGTAACGTTCGCCGGCGGTAACGGTGAAGTCGATATCTTTCTGTTCGCCTTCGGAAAACCAGCCGAACACCAGACCCCATTGGCCGAACTCGGGCATCAGCGTGTAGTCATCGCCGTCCAGCCACTCCAAGACATCTATGACGGCTTCAACTACCGAGTCATCATACAGGGCCTGCGCTTCTAGTGTTGGCGGTATGAGAAGGACTACGAGGGCTAGGATTACCGAAAACCGGCTGCATTGAGTGGCCACGATTTCCTCCCATGCTCGGACTTGTCCACACCAGCCTGACTGGTGTAGCCGACGATAACAGGGTCTGGCGGTAATCGGGATCCGGTGACCGAACCGGCTGTTACCGGCCGCCGCCGTTGTCGCGCGGGGCACTTCGCGGGGGGGGGGGGGGGGGGGGGAAAGGGGGGGGGGCCCCCCAAAAAAAAAAAAAACAACGGGGGGGCGGGGATGGGCGGGGGGGGGGGGCGCCAAAAAAAGGAAATTGTGGGC
>JAPPNO010000120.1 GCA_028873845.1 Gemmatimonadota bacterium
GCGGATGCGGCGGGGCTGGTGGCGGAGCGGGCGCTGGCGGCGGGGTTTGGGGGTGAGGGCGGGGAGGTCGGGGTTGGGGCGGGTGGGGGGGAGTGTGGTGGGGGGGATGTCGGGGCCGGGGCTGGCGGTTTGCGTGAGGGCGGTCGTGGCGCCGGGGGCGGGAGCGGGAGCGGGGCGGTGGGAAGCGGCAGCCGCGCGGAACGCTACCAGGTTGTGGTCCACACCGACGCCGCGACGTTGTCGGAGCGCGGCGAGACGGGACGGTCCGAGCTGGACGGGGTGCGGGTGAGCGCGGAGACATCGCGGCGCATGGCGTGCGACGCCGCGCGGGTCGCGATGGGTCACCGGGACGGCGAAGTGGTGAGCGTGGGGCGTCGGACGCGCACCATCCCCCCGCACATCCGCCGCGCGCTCGAGGAACGGGACCGCGGCTGTCGCTATCCCGGATGCGCGAGCCGCTTCACCGAAGCCCACCATGTGAAGCACTGGGCCGATGGGGGCGAGACGAGCCTGGCCAACACGATCCTGCTCTGCCGCCGGCACCATCGCCTGGTCCACGAGGGTGGGACGCGGATGGCGCTGGACCGTGACGGCAAGGCCGCGTTCTTCACGCGCAAGGGTGCGGTGCTCGGGGGCTCGCCCCCGTTGCCGGAGGTCACCAGGAAACTGCCGGAGCCCCCGGCCCCGCCCCCCAACCGCCTCTCCAACGGCGCCCCCCGCTTCGTCGACTCGGCGGTCCCGCTGCCGCTGGAGCTCGAGGCGCTGGAGGCGGTGACGTGATCGGGCGCCCAACCGTCGCCGCGGCAAAACCCGGGACAGGAGCATGTCGGAATGGGACAGGCCACCGGCGGGATTCGTGCCGCCCCCCCAAAGTCAGGTCCAGCGCCTCCTCGCACGAGACGGTGCGGCGGGTGCCGTCAAACCGTGGCGGCTCGTCGTTCACCACGGACGACGCACGCGTCAAGCGCCTCACGTGTGAGGTGTGAAATGACGCTACGCCCGGCGCCCCTGCACGAGCCATCTGTACGTGGCCGTCTGGGCCGCGGACGGCTCGGGGGGCAGACCGACCAGCAACGCGAGCCGGTTGCGCGCGTCCGGGAGGTGCAGGATCATGTGCTCCGGCTTCCCCGGCGGCTCGAAGGGGTGTGAACGACCGGCCGGATCCACGGCCACGGCCCGGCCCGGCGCGCTGAGTTGCGCGATCCTCAGGCCGAACGTCTGCCAGGCCCGGAGCGGGTCGGCATCCTGTTCAGCAATGGACGTGACCAGCGTACTCTGGTAATATGCGACGGCGTCGGCGTATCCCTCGGGGTTGGACTGCCTCAGTTCCCGTAGCCGGGTGCGGTAGTAGTCGCGGGGATCGCGGGCGCCGGTGGCGGCCAGAACCGCTTCGAAGCGGGCGTCGGCCTTCTCGCTGAGGTCGTCGGTCATGTTGGAAGTCTACAGCGCGGAGAGGAGGAGATAAATGTTGAGCCGTTCCTTCGACCAGCGCGACATCAGTCCGTCCGAGGAATACTTCGAGCTCTCGTGGGAGATGTTCGGAGAGCTTTGCCGGGCGCTCGCCCTCAAGGTGGCGGCCGCCTACGACCCCGAGATCATCATCGGGGTGGCGCGCGCGGGGGTGATTCCGGGCGCGGTCATCGCCTCGATCCTGCGCCGCGACTTCTTCTCGCTCAAGATCACGCGGCGCGAGGGCGGCCAGGTGGTGCGCCAGCGCCCCTCCATCCTCTCCGCCGCGCCGCGCCAGGCCCGCGGCAAGCGCATTCTCATCGTCGACGAGATCACGACTTCCGGCGAGACGCTTCGCCTGGCCCTGGCCGCGGTTCGCGATGTGGGCCCGGCCGAGGTCCGCACCGCCACCAGCTTCGCCCGCACGCGCGGCTACACCCCCGACTTCTACGCCCTGGCCACCGATGCGACGCTCATCTACCCGTGGGACCGCAAGATCTTCGAGAGTGGCGGCCTGGTGGTGAACCCGCGCTACCGGGGCAGCGACGCCTGACGGCGACATCCGTGCCCGCACGGGCGAGACGCCCCTCCTACACGCCCTCCGCCATCGCCTTCAGGAACGCGGCGTTGGTGCGGTGCGCGCGCATGCGGTCCATCAGGAATTCGATCGCCTCGGGCGGAGGCATCTGCGCCAGGAAGCTCCGCAGCAGGTAGACCCGGTTCAACTCGGTCTCCGTCAGCAGCAGCTCCTCCCTCCGCGTCCCCGACCGGTTGAGGTCGATGGCCGGGAAGATCCGCAGGCCGGCGATCTCGCGGTCCAGTACCAGCTCCATGTTGCCCGTCCCCTTGAACTCCTCGAAGATCACCTCGTCCATGCGGCTGCCGGTCTCGATCAGCGCGGTCGCGATGATCGTCAGCGAGCCGCCCCACTGGATGTTGCGCGCCGACCCGAAGAAGCGTTTCGGCCTGGCCAGCGCATTGGCGTCCACGCCCCCGGACAGGATGCGGCCCGAGTGCGGAGCCAGGGTGTTGTACGCCCTGGCAAGGCGGGTGATCGAGTCCAGGAGGATCACCACGTCGCGTCCCTGCTCCACAAGCCGCTTCGCCTTGGCCATCACCATCTCGGCCACATGGCGGTGCTGGTCGGCCGGCTCGTCGAAGGTGGACGCAACGACCTCCCCGCGCGTGGTTTCGGCCATCTCCGTCACCTCCTCCGGGCGCTCGTCGATGAGCAGCACGAAGAGGTCGACCTCGGGGTGATTGGTCGAGATCGCGTTGGCCATGTGGCGCAGAATCGTGGTCTTGCCGGCCTTGGGCGGTGACACGATCAACCCGCGCTGTCCCATCCCCACCGGCGCGATCAGGTCCATCATGCGCATTGCCAGATCGCCCCCGGGGACCTCGAGGGTCAGCCGCTCGTCGGGGTAGCGCGGACGCAGCGCGTCGAAGCAGGCTCGTTGGCGCGCCGCCTCCGGACGATCTCCGTTGACGTGGTCCACGCTCACGAGGATCAGATGCCGCTCGCCGCTGGCGGGAGGACGCACCGGTCCGGCCACGATGTCGCCCGTGCGCAGGCTGTAGGATTCGATCTGCGCCCGGCTCACACAGGCGTCGTCCGGGCCGGGGACGTAGTTCCAGCCCGCCGACCTGAGGAAGCCGTGGCCATCCGCCGCGATGTCGAGTACGCCTTCGGCCCGCGGCGTTTCGTCCCGCCCCAGGAGCCCCTGGTAGATCGTGAAGATCAGGTCCTGCTTGCGGAGCCCGGCGTAGTGCGGGATGTTCAGCGCTTCCGCGTAGCTGTGCAGTTCGGCTACCGTGCTGTTCTTGAGTTCGGCGATTTCCATCGGGAAGCCAGGAGTCCGTGGGTGTCGCCACGGGCTGCTCGGAGGGGGCGCCGGACGGGCGGCTCGGACGAGCGCGCCCCGGCTGGCAGTCCGCGGGGTATACCCCCTCGGGCACCGAGAGGTTTCCACGCGTTGCCAGGAGCCCGAAGCATTACAAACACTTCCGCGGAGGTCAAGGTGCCCGCCTGGGACGACCTTCTGGTGAGTCACGCGACCGGGAAGGTCGGCGGCTATCGGGTGATCCGGGGACGGGTAGGTCCGGGAACCTCCGGGGAAGACATGCGGAAGATCGCGGATTGGGCCGACCAGGTCCACACCCGCCGCACGGACGAAGGGACCGAACTGGTTGCCGTGCGACGCGATGGACCGCCCCATCGTGACAACCTCATGCTGCACCTGGTCCTGTTCGTGGCCGCGCTGACCAGCGCGGTGGTGGCGGGCGGATTCCTCTCCGGCACCGATGCGCTGGACACCCGTTTCACCCGGATCGGCGGGGTCTGGCTGCCGGTGCCGACCGGGTTCGATATCGGTGAGATGGTGGCCGGGCTCGCCTTCGGCCTCACCTTCATCGGCATCCTCCTCGGACACGAAATGGGACACTACCTGACCGCGCGCCGACACGGCGTCCCCGTTTCACTCCCCTGGTTCATTCCCTTCCCGCCATACTTCTCCCTGGTGGGCACCCTCGGCGCCTTCATCCGCCTGAAGGGTCCCATGATGCAGCGTTCGGTGCTCTTCGACATCGGGGTCGCGGGGCCGCTGGCCAGCTTTGCGCTCTCGCTGCCGGTGCTCTTTCTGGGACTCGGGCTGTCGGAGGTGATGTGGACCACCGACGGGGGAGCCTACCCCTTCGTCGTACACTTCGCCGGCGAACCGATTCGGATCGGAAGCGGCATCCTCGTGCACTTCGCCGCCGCCGGCCTGGTCCCCGGCTTCGAGGAGGGCTCGGCGGTCCTCCTGCATCCCCTGGCCTTTGCAGGGTGGCTGGGGATCTTCGTCACCGCGCTCAACCTGCTGCCGCTGGGACAGCTGGACGGGGGGCACATCCTCTACGCGGTCGCCGGTTCCAGGCAGCGCGCGTTCACCATCGCCTTCATCGCCGTGCTCGTTCCGCTCGGTCTGCTGTGGTGGGGCTGGTGGCTGTGGGGAGCGATCGCGCTGGCCCTGAGCCGGGGAAGGCTTGCGCATCCCCCTGTGCTCGTGGAGGATATCCCCGTGGGGAAGGGGCGGACGGTGCTGGGATGGGTGGCCCTCGCGCTTTTCGTGCTCAGTTTCTCGCCTGCACCGCTGGAGCTGTAGGATTGGACAAGATCCCTCGGGGATGCGCCTGACATGGCCAGACACAACCGACTCGGCCAGGGCGTCGACCAATACGGGTTCAAGTACCGCATCAGCTATCCGCCGGACTGGTTGGACCGGGTCCGGGTCACCCGCCGGCTTGTTTCGGGCCGGCAGTCCACGCGGACGCTGTTCAGAAACCCCGCAAGGAGGCCCCGGGGTGAGGTGAGCGGTCTCGTGAGGACCACGATCACGAGTGAGGAACAGGATCTCGAGGTCGCGGTGTCGTTCGGTGCGGGCTCCGGACGCGTGAAAGAGGTCGAGGTGCACTGGCAGAGCCAGGCCGGCCCCGCCGACGAGATGGACCGGGTCGCCTTCAGGCTCACGGGGTTCCCCGGCGTCTGACCACGCGGGCGCAAGTCGTTCCCCTGCTGCAACCGCGACGCGGCAACGAGCCCGGCGCCTCGCATGCGGCAACCGTCGACGGCCCCTCGCCACACCCCCGTCGGCGCCCACCGTTGGGGCCACGGAACACCACCGTTTCGGTTATTTTTTCCAATGTTGCTCTTCCCTGTCACCGACCACCTCCTCAGGCCCTTCGCCGCGTCGGGCAGGGGAACGCTCACGGCGCTCGGTTCGGTGGGCCAGGCCTGGGCGCTCTTCACGGGATCGCTCCGGGCGATCGGCGATCTGCGCGTGTGGGGTCCCATGCTGCTGCCCCAGATGGCGCGGGTCGGCGTCGCGTCGGTGCCCATCGCGCTCTTCATCGCGACCTTCACCGGCATCGTGATGTCGCTGCAGGCGTCCTACACGCTCACCGGGACGATTCCGGTCTATTTCGTAGGCACCCTGGTCGGCAAGACCATGATCCTGGAGCTGGGCCCGGCCCTGACGGGACTGACGCTGGCGGGGCGCGTCGGCGCAAACATCTCGGCCGAACTCGGCACCATGCGCGTCACCGAACAGGTGGACGCATTGGAGACGCTGGCCTACAACCCGCTCGCGTACCTGGTCGTTCCCAGGGTGCTGGCCGGTCTGGTCATGTTCCCCTTCGTCGTCCTGCTGGCCGTCGCCATGGGGATCGCGTCGGGGTGGATCACCGCGCTGGAGCTGCTGGACATGTCCTCGGCCGAGTTCATCAAGGGGCTCCGGCTCTTCTTCGCGCCGTGGGACGTATGGTTCGCGGTCATCAAGTCCGTTTCCTTCGGCGCCGTGGTGACCGGGGTCGGCTGCTTCTGCGGACTCCAGACCGAGCAGGGGGCGGAAGGGGTGGGGAGGAGCGCGACCCGCACCGTGGTGATCTCGAGCATGCTCATCCTCTGCCTGGACGCCTTCTGGGCGGCGACGCTGCTGTGAGCATCCAGCTGAGCGGCCTGCGGAAGTCGTTCGGTGGGAAGGAGGTCCTCCGGGGGTTCACGCTGACCGTCGAGGACGGGGAGACCTCGGCCATCGTCGGCCCGTCGGGTTGCGGCAAGTCGGTGCTGCTGAAACACCTGGTGGGCCTGCTGCGGCCGGATGCGGGCACGGTCTTCGTGGACGGCCAGTCGGTCCCCGAGCTGACGAAGAAGGAGCTGGTGAGGCTGCGGCGGCGCATCGGATACGTCTTCCAGTTCGCGGCGCTCTTCGACTCCATGACCATCGCGGCCAACATCGGCATGGGTCTCCGGCGGCTCCCGGGATGGGACCGGAAGCGCATCGCATCGCGCGTGGAGGAGTGCCTGGCGCTGGTCGACCTGAATGGACTGGGCGAGCGCTTTCCGGCCCAGCTGAGCGGCGGCCAGCGGAAGCGCGCAGGACTGGCCAGGGCGATCGCGGCCTCGCCCAAGTACCTCCTCTACGACGAGCCCACCACCGGCCTGGACCCGGTGACCACTTCGGTGATCGACCAGCTCATACTGCGTATGCGGGACGAGCTCGGGGTCACGGCGCTGGTGGTCACCCACGACATGACCAGCGCCTTCCGGGTCGCCGACAGGATCACACTGCTCCACGAGGGCACGGCCCGCTTCACGGGGGCCCCGGCCGAGATCCGAACCGCGACCGACGACGTGCTCAGGGGATTCGTGGACGGGGATCCCGCACTTTACTATGGAGTCCAGCAGCCGCAGAGAGGACAGGAAGATGGAGCGTAGACGAGAGATACTGGTAGGAGCAGTCGTGGTGCTGGGGATCGCGGTCGGTGTGATCGGCACCATCTGGCTCAAGGGAGGATGGGGGAGCAACCAGGTGGCGCTGCGCACGGCGTCCACCGGCGTGGGACAGCTCGTGGCCGGGGCGTCGGTGAAGTTTCGCGGCGTCGCGGTGGGGCGTGTCGAATCGGTGGCCGTGGTGCCGAGCGGCGAGGCCGTCATGGTCGAAATGACGGTGCGGCCCGACCTGGCCATCCCGGCGGACGCGGCCGTGGTGATCGCGCCCGAGTCCTTCTTCGGGGACTGGCAGGCGGAGATCACGACCCGCGACGAGTACGGCTCGCTGACCTTCTACGAGCACGCCGAGGAAGGCGTCCTTGCCGGAGCCGTGTTGCCCGACTTCTCCCGCCTCACCGCCACCGCCGACGAGATCGCCCGCAGACTGACCGTCATGTCGGACCGGTTCGAGCTCGCCTTCACGGAGGAGACGGCACTCAACCTCAGGCACCTGATCGACAACCTCGGGCTGATCAGCGACGACCTCACGACCATGATCTCGCAGCAGGCGACCCGTTTCGACGAGCTGGCGGTGGGCGTGAGCGAGTCCGCCCGGGAGTTCACCGCGGCGGCCAGGGTGGCCCGGTCGACGCTCGAGAGGATGGACGGGATCCTCACGGATGCGGATGTGGGAACGTTGCTGGGCAACGCGGGCGAGAGCATGGAGAACCTCAAGACCCTGACGGGTGACATGAGGGCCGCCATGACCGAACTGCGCACCGCCGCGCAGCAGGGCTCGGCCACAATGACCAGGCTCGAGACGCTCCTGGCGAGTGCCGAATCGGGGGAGGGTCTGCTGGGACGCCTGCTCGCCGATCCGGAGTTGGCCGAAGGCGCCACGGCGGCGGTGGCCAACCTGAACCGGCTGTTGGCCGACATCAAGGAGAATCCGACGCGCTACCTGAGCTTTTCGATCTTCTGAGAGACTCGTGATCTTGCGTGGAATATATCATATACCCTAGATGACCAGCTTTCTAATGGACACAAGCAGTTCAACACAAGTATCGGCCACCCCCGGGGCCGCCGAACCCGGGAACCGGCCGAGCTCTCGAAAGTCTCCCACGATCGAGCGCAGCGCCGGAGGCGTGGTCGTGCGCCCTCTGGCCGGCAGCTGGCACGCGCTCCTGATCAGGGACCCCTACGGGAAGTGGTCGCTGCCCAAGGGGCACATCGAGGGCGGCGAGAGCCTGCGGGAGGCGGCCGTCCGCGAGGTGGAGGAGGAGACCGGGATCAGGCCGGAGGCGGTCGGTCCCAAGATCGACACGGTCGACTGGGTCTTCCGCAAGGGTGACGAGACCGTCCACAAGTACTGCACCTTCTTCCTCATGCGCAGCCGCAACGGCGAGGCGGTGCCGCAGTCGGAGGAGGGGATTACGGCGTGCCAATGGCTGCCGGTGCACGACGCCGCGTCCCGGGTCTCGTATCCCGATACGCGCGAGGTGGTGCTGCGTGCCGGCGACAAGATCATTGAGGTGGGGTGGTGAGCGCCGCTGCCGGCGACCGGAACGAGGGCCCCTGGCGCCTGGCCCAGGGCGCGGTGCTGGTGCTCGTGGCCGGCTTCTTCCTCTACAGCCTTCGGGACCTGCTCAATCCCTTCCTGCTCTACTGGGTGGTCATCGCGTTGCTGGTGCCCTTCCGCGGCGTCCGCGGCCATGCGCTGGTGGTAACGGTCGCCACGCTGCTCGCGGGGGTGTGGGTGCTCGACACCGCGGGCTCTCTGCTTGCCCCGTTCTTCCTGGCCTTCGTCCTCGCGTACATCCTGGACCCCGTGGCGGACCGGGTCTCGGCGCATCCGCGCATCAACCGCACGGCGGCGATCTTCCTCATCCTCGTCCCGGCGCTGGCGGCGGGCTCGGCGGCGCTGGGGTTCGGAGTGCCGGAGGTCGTGCGACAGGCGGGAGACCTGATTGCGTACCTGACGGAATGGGTCCGGGGACTGAATCCCGCCGACCTCGGATTCGACATCCCCTTCGTGGACGAGGGGAGGCTGCTGGCCAGCCTGCAGTCGCTGGATGCCGAGACGGTCGGTGCCTTCCTCGAGGAACACAAGGCCACGATCGCGCGCAAGGCCCAGGAGACCTTCCTGGGGCTGGGCCGCGGCGTGGGCGCGCTCTTCACGGTACTCAGCTACCTGGTCCTCACGCCCGTGCTGATGTTCTACCTCCTGCGCGACTACGACCGGATCATCGCCCGGACCGACGATCTGCTGCCGGGAAGGGTCCGTGAAGGCGCGCGCGGTTTCTTCCGCGAATTCGACGACCTCCTTTCGCGCTACCTGCGCGGGCAGGTGGCGACAGCGCTTCTGACCGGGGCGATCACCTGGGTCGGCCTCATGATCGTCGGTTTCCCGTACGCGTTCGTGCTCGGGGTGACCGTCGCGGTGCTCGGGGTCGTCCCCTACCTGGGGGTGGTCGTGTCGCTGATTCCCGCGGTGATCCTCGCGCTGATCAGCGAGGACATCGGGATGTCGCTGCTAAAGGTGGGCGTCGTGTACGGGGTGGCGCAGGGGCTGGAGAGCGCCGTGATCAGCCCGCGTATCGTGGGCGAGTCGGTGGGACTCCACCCCGTGTGGATCCTGCTGGCGCTCTCGCTGGGCGGCTTCTTCTTCGGGTTCGTGGGACTGCTGATCGGTGTCCCGCTGGCGGTGGCGGTCAAGCTGCTGCTGGTGCGAACCCTGGAACGGTACCGGGAGTCGGCTCTGTACAAGGAGGAGGCGGCCACGTAGACGCGGGCCGAGGGACCCCCGGCGAAAGCCGCACCTTCCCAATCACGACAACCTGACGAATTCACATGTCCGACAACCACATCGAAAACCTCGTGATCATCGGCTCCGGCCCCGCCGGCTGGACCGCCGCCATCTACGGAGCGCGGGCGAACCTCAACCCGCTCGTCTACGAGGGCGCGGGAAGCCGCACCATGATCCCCGGCGGGCAGCTCATGTTCACCACCGACGTGGAGAACTACCCGGGCTTCGCGGACGGCATCGGCGGCATCGAGATGATGATGGAGTTCAAGAAGCAGGCGATGCGCTTCGATACGCGGGTGGTGACGGAGGATATCGTGGAGGTGGATTTCTCGCGGCGGCCGTTTGAACTGGAATCGTCAACGGGAACGTTGGTGCGCGCGCGCACGGTGGTGGTGGCGACCGGCGCGAATGCGCGTTGGCTGGGAGTGCCGGGAGAGGAGCGGCTGGCGCAGAGCGGGGGCGGGGTGTCGGCGTGCGCGGTGTGCGATGGGGCGCTGCCGGTCTTTCGGGGACAGGTGCTGGCCGTGGTGGGCGGCGGCGACAGCGCCATGGAGGAGGCGCTCTACCTGACCAAGTTCGCCGGCGAGGTGCTGCTGATTCACCGGCGCGACGAACTGAGGGCTTCGCAGATCATGCAGGACCGGGCGCTGGCCAGCGAGAAGATGACGTTCCTGTGGAACAGTGTTGTGGAAGAGGTGCTGGGGGACGAGGTGATCACCGGGCTGCGGTTGCGTGATACCGTGACGGGAGAGGGCAGGGAGGTGGCGGTGGGGGGGATGTTCGTGGCGATCGGGCATGACCCGAACACGGAGTTTCTGCGCGGCCAGATCGATTTGAAGGACAACGGGTATGTGCGGCTGCCGAAGCCGTGGCGGACCGAGACGAATGTGCCGGGCGTGTTCGCGGCCGGGGACGTGATGGACGACTACTACCGGCAGGCGGTGTCGGCGGCGGGGACGGGGTGCATGGCGGCGCTGGAGGCGGAGCGGTTTCTGGCGCACGGGGGGTGACCCCGAGAGTTCGGACTGACTAGTCGAGCAGTCCGGCCAGCGCCGAGGCTCCCTCCACACCCGTGTCGGAGCGTGCGAGTTCCTGCCGCTCGCCGCGGGAGAGCCAGGTCACCCGGCTGCCCGTCGCGCTTCGCGTCACGGCCAGCACGTCGTCGATCTGTTCCGCGACGGCGCCGACGTGCGAGATCACGCCAACCATCCGGCCCGTCCCGGCCACCAGCGAGAGCGCCTCGATCGCGCAGTCGAGGTTGTTGCGGTCCAGCGACCCGAAGCCCTCGTCGAGGAAGAGTGATTCGAGGCGCCCGCCGCTCCGGGCCATCATCTCCACCATCCCGAGCGCGAGCGCCAGCGACCCGATGAACTGTTCGCCGCCCGAGAGGCTGGCGGGGGAACGCGCCTGGCCGGAGTCGTTGTCGACCACGAGCCACTGCTGGTCCTCCAGGTTGCCCGGGTCGGCGAAGCTGTAGCGGCGGGTGGTCATCTCCTCCAGCATCCTGGACGCGTAGACCAGCAGGTCGCGCGACCGCCGCAGCGTGAGCCACTTGAGGAAGGCCCCCGGCTTGAGTGCGGCGTCGAGGTCGCCCAGGGCGAGCTCGAGCGTGGCGACCTCGTCGGCGGTCTGCCGGAGAGTGAGGATGTCGTCGAGAATGGCGGCGAATGCGTCGCGGGCCTCCGTTACAGCCCGGGCGGCGTAGCCTGCCTCGGTGGCGGCCTTGGCGGTGGATTGCATAAGGGCCGCGACGTCGGCAGGGTCGGCGGGAGGGTCGAGTTGCGCGGCGATCCCGCGGGCTTCGGTGTGGGCCTCTTCGGCGGCTGTCCGAGCGCGGCGGCGGCTGTTCGCTGCCAGTGCGACCACATCGGCCATGGCTTCGCGCAGCCGGCCTATTCCCTCCCTTAGCGTCTCCGCGTCCACCGGGTAGTGGATGGCTGCGGGGATCGCGGTCTCGGCGGCCAATTCGCGAATGGCGTCCGCGAGAGTGGTCCGGTGGCTGGCCAGCTCGCGCACAAGATCCTGAAGGGGCTTCTCGACCTGGGTCTTGCGGGTTTCGCCGAGACGTTTCAGAGCGGTCCTCGTCTCCTCGATTTCGGTGCGCAGGAGGTCCCGCTTCTCATCGCGTTGCCGAAGGATCTCCTCGCGCTCCCGTGCCGCGTAGGAAGCGCGGTCTACGGGTGTGGTGTCGACCGTGTCCAGTTCCACGGGGTCGGGGGGGAGGATGAGTTGGGGGCGAAATGGCGGCGGGATGGATTGGATGTGCCGGTTGAGAGCGCCGAGGATCTCGTCGGCGGCTTTGCGGGCTCTGTCGATGTCGTTCCGCGCGTGGGTGAGCGACTGCCGGGCCGAGGTCTCCCCGACCTGGGCACTCGTTTGTGCCTCGCGGAGCCTTTCGGCCTCAGTGCGGTGATCGCCGAGTTTCGCCTCGGCTTCGCGGAGACGCTGCCCGGCCGGGGCAAGGACCTCTTCCCGGTCCGGTAGCGGCGCGTCCTGCACGAGTGGGGATGCGCCGTCCAGCCCGACGGCGCCGCGAAGGTGGTCAAGCGCGCCGGTGCTCTCGGATCGAAGGGCATCCAGATCCCTCCTGACACTTGCGATCCCCTGCCGGGCGGACTTCTGCTGCGCCTTGAGATCGGCCACCACCCTGCTCGCCTCATCGGCTTCCGACCTCGCCGTCCTGCTGGTCTCGCGCGCCGCATCCAGACTGGTGTCGCGCGGCGGGACCCAGCCCTCGGGGAGGTCGCCCCGGCAGACGGGACACTCGTCGCCCGGACAGAGACCGTGGGCTGCGACGGCCGCCGCGTTGGCGCGCCCCGCCTCGGTCAGCTCCCGCTCGGCGCGCTGCAGGCGCTCCTGCGCCATCTGCTTTTCGTTCCGCGCCGTGGCGAGCCGCGCAGTCACTTCGACCATCTCCTTCTCCCGCCCGGCCAACCCGTCCTCGGTCGAGCTGATGCGCTCCCGGAGGTCGTGGCATTTCTCGTACCAGCGTTCGGCCTCCCTGAGCGAATCGCTGGCGGAACCGGCGGCTTCCGCGAGGGGCGGCTCCAGCGCCTGGTGGCGGGTCAGCCGATCCCTCGCCGATTCAAGGGCTTGCCGGGCCTGGAGGTGGTGCTTCTCCGCCTTGGCCTCGCCGCTGATCGCCCCGCGCAGCGCCTCCGCCGCCCCTACAGCCTGCGACACTTGTGCGGGGAGCGCGTCCAGCGCGGCCAGGGTGCGCGCGACCTCGCGATCGTCGGGACCGTCGTCCGTGGGAATGCCGTTCAGGTCCCGCTTCAGGCCGGCTTCCCGCCCCTCCAGCTCCGTCGCTTCGGCCTCCATCCGGCGCTGCAGACCTTCCACGGGCGCCAGCCGGCCGGCCAGTTCGTCCATGGCTGGCGGGGTCACGCGCTCGTCCGTCTGCCGGGCCGCCGCGATCGTCGCCTCGGACTGGCGAAGGGTGTCGGCGGCTCGGTTGGACCGGTCGCGGAGATCGGCCAGAGTGACCGCTCGACGGTTCGCCGCGCCGGCCCCGGCGGCCAGTTCGGCCAGGTGCGCTTCGGGGTCATCGGGATGGCGCGCCACCTCATCCCGCAGCCGTACTCCCAGCGTCCTGACCTCGGCCAGCCGCTGCCTCGCCACATCTCCCGCCGCCTCCAGATCGTGGGTGCGCCAGACCTGTCGCAGGATCTCGGTGCGGGCGGACGGCGCGTCCTCGACCAGGAGGCGGGCAAAGCGTCCCTGCGGCAGGATCACGGTGCGAAGGAAGGCGTCGCTGTCGAGCCCGATCAGCGCCTGCACCCGGTCGTTGACCGGCCTGACCTGCTCGACCTTCTCGATCGTCTCGCCCCCGGGTCCGTAGCGGACCAGCTGCGCCTTTGGAGGACGGAGTCCCCCCGCGCCCGCGCGCCGGTCCACCCTGGTGACCTCCCACTCCTCGCCGGACACTTGGAAGCGCAGCACCACGCGCATCACGTCGGACGTGTCGTTCATCAGCTCCTGCTTGGACCGGCCCCCGAGCGAGGTCTGTCCGTACAGCGCGTAGGTCATCGCCTCGAGGATCGATGACTTCCCGGCCCCGGTGTCGCCGATCACCGCGATCCGGGTGCGGCCGCCGAAGTCGATCCCGACCTCGGCCCGGAAGGACCGCAGTCCCTCGATGGTGATTCGAAGCGGGCGCATCCGGTCAGCCGCCCCCCCCTCCCCCGCGCAGTGCGGCGAGGACCCCCTCGGCGCGCACCGTCAGCCCGGTCAGCCCGAAGTCCGGTCCCTCCTCGTCCCCCGATCCGGCCACCGCCTCGCGAAAGAGTGCCAGGACCGCGTCCCGGGGCGCCTTCGTCGCCCTCCCGGTCGCCGCCGTACTCCGCCACTCGACGAAGAGATCCTCGATGGAGGGCTCCTCCCCGGCGCCGTCCCCGGTGATCGCCTTGAACGGCCGGTTGGCCACCTCGTTGACCAGGTTGAAGATCACGCACTCCGGCGACCACTCGGCCACCCGGTCCGCCAGGTCGGGAACCGGGTCGTCGGACTGGACCACGGCCTTGAGGAAACAGCCATCCAGCGCCCCGTTCGCCGCGCGCGCCTCCAGTTCCCGGAACGTCCCGGTGAAACTCTCCAGCGGCCGCCCCGGAGGCAGCTCCCGCTCGGCAAGCTGGACGTCGTCGCCGATCGTGACCACGACCGCGTGCTTGCTCTGGCGGCTCTCGCCGTAGTCCAGCGGGATGAGCGACCCCGCGTACCGGCCCCGCGCGCTTCCCGGCAATTGCTGCGGGTCGTGGATGTGTCCGAAGGCGCAGTAGAGCGCCCGGTGGAGCCCCTTCGTGTGCGTGGCGTGATCCTCGCCGACGGTGAACCGCCGCTCGGATTTGCCGGGGCGCGCCCCGTCGACGTGCAGGTGCGCCGTGTAGAGGACGATCCCGCCCGGGCCCGCGGCCTCGCGCGCGCGGCCGATCACATGGTCGTTGAGGTTGCGGATGCCGTCGGCATAGTCTCCCTCGAAGCGCCGGGCGTCGGCGGTGGCGTAGTCGGTGATCGCACCGGGCGGAATGAACGGAACGCACGCGAGGGCGACGGGGACCTCCGCGAGGCCGTCGAACTCCAGGACACGCGGCGAGGTGACGAACCGGAGGCGCCGGGGCGAGGCCATGGCGGCCATGTCGTCGAGGACATCGAAGAGAGCGCCCGAGTCGTGATTGCCGCTGATCACCACGGTGGGCGCGATGTGCGCCAGCCGCTGCAGGGCGGTGACGCCGAGCCTGAGCGCGGGGTAGGGAGGACGGTAGGCGTCGAAGAGGTCGCCCGCGTGGACGATCAGGTCGGGGCGTTCGGCCGTGGCGATGTCCAGGAGCGCATGCAGCGCGGCGCGGTGGTCGTCCGTCCTGTCGTGGCGTCCGAGCTTCGCGCCGAGGTGCCAGTCGGCGGTATGGAGGAGTTTCATCGTGTCGTTGCGTACCGGCGTCCCTGCCCCCGCCGCTTCCCGGCCCTCCCAAGGGGGGCGAGGTGAGTGGGGAGATCCGGAGGGGGACGGACCAAGATTCGGGGCGTTCGGGCTTACCGCAAGCTGATCCCACTGGGTTGGATGCGTCATCCGAGCCAGAGAGATGACCGCGGAATGATATCATTCTCGCCTGTCGTGTGATATCACTCCCGTCCATCACCCAGGCGCGCATCAAGTCGGCACCAGGCCGGCACCGAGTCAGTGCCGCCGCGCGGACCCCCGAAACCCGCTGGCCCGTCCTCAGCCCTCGGTCACCTCCGTGCCTTCGTTCAGGATCGCGACGTACCGGTCGTAGACGAACAGTCGGCCGCGCCGCCTGCCGGTTGTCTCGCGAGCGACCCCCAGGTCGACCAACACCTTCATTGCGGCCGATGCTCCCGAAAAGGAGAGACTCGCGCGCTCCGCAGCTGCTGTTATGGACAGAATCGGTCTTTCGCGCAACGCGGCGTAAACGCGCAGGGCCGATCCGGCGCGCCGCCCGGACTGCTTGATGATGCTCCGGTCGTTCGCGAACATTTCCAGGAGTCGCCTGGTCGTGTGCACGGCGCTGTCGGCCACCACGCGCATGCCCTCCAGGAAGAAGGCGACCCAGGCCTCCCAGTCGCCCGAAGTCCTCACCTGGTTCAGGAGCTCGTAGTAGGTGCGCCGGTGTTGCTTGAGGTACAGACTCAGATACAGGAGCGGCTCATGGAGCACTCCGGCGTGAAAGAGCAGAAGGGTCACCAGCAGTCGCCCGACTCTTCCGTTGCCGTCCAGGAACGGGTGGATGGTCTCGAACTGGACGTGTGCCAGCGCGATTCGGACCAGGGTGGGCAGATCGTCGGCTTTGTCGTGAAGAAACAGCTCCAGGTCGCCCATGCAGCCCTGGACGGCCGTGTGCGGCGGGGGCACGAACGTGGCGTTGCCCGGCCTGGACCCGCCGATCCAGTTCTGCGACCGACGGAATTCCCCGGGATCCTTTGTGCTCCCGCGTCCTCTCGAGAGCAGCACGCCATGAATCTCCCGGACGAGGCGGTTCGACAGAGGGAAGTCGTCCCTGAGCCGACGGTGTCCGTGCTCCATCGCCGTCACGTAGTTCGCGGTCTCGACCACATCGTCCAGGGGGACTCCGGGAGCTTCCTCGATCTCGTGAAGCAGCAGGTCCGACAGCGACGATTGCGTTCCTTCGATCTGGGAGGAGAGCACCGCCTCCTTTCGGATGTAGACGTGGGTCAGGAGAGTGTGGTCCGGGAGCAGGCTGGACATTCCGTCGAGGCGGCCGAGGCTCATCGCAGCGGCTTCCAGCGTCGAGCGAAGAGGCCCGTCCAGCGCCAGCGGAGGGTCCGGCGGGAGCGGTGCGGGCACGAACGCGTTGACTCGTTCGCCGCCGGTCACGGTGGGCTCGTATCTTCCGGTAGGTCCTCGAAGCATCGGGGGGGGTCGCTCTTTATTGCGAGCAGGCGAATGACGGGTCACGCTATTCGGTGTTTTCCACAATCACAGAATAACGAGGGGGGGACGGGGCTCAAGAGGGCCCCGCGAGCACTCTGCCAAGCCTCACACGACTGGGCCCATCCCTTATTCGGCGTTTCGCGATAGCGCGATTCGGTATTCCGTCTTGGATGCGTATTCGTAATAGTGACGGGGCGGACCAGCCGTAGCCGTCAGGAATGTGGGCTCGCTGTGCTCGGCTGAGGTCGGCCGGAGGGGCTACTGCGGCAGCGCCCGCCCCTCGGAGACCAGCCTTTTCCAGCCGTCCTGCAGCTCCCGCCGAACCCGCCGGTCCCGCTCGGCAGACAGCTTGGCCAGCGAGAGCATCCGCATCGCCAGAGCCTGGAACTGCGCGAAGTTGATCGCCATGGGGTTCCAGCCGTACAGCGCCGTCTTCAGGACGTTGGCGCCCGCCAGCAACCCGTGGGTGAGCGCCAGCATCTGCTCTCGCTTCAGCCTTTCCGGCAGGCCGGGCGGCCCGGCCCCTCGCCGCCCGGATTCGTCCGCCAACGCCCGCACGCCGTGGTAGGCGCATAGGATGATCTCGGCGACCGCGGGCGAAATCGCCGCGGTCATGAAGTGGCGGAGGTCGTAGCCGTTCGCGTACATGTACCGAACAACGTGCCGGACGGCCACCGGATCGCCCCCCTTCCGCAAGGTGATTCCGGAGCCGGCTCCGACGAGCTGGAACGGCGCCATGAGCGGCGGCGGCAGCCCCTGCGGGGTGAACACGTCCGAGAACCCGTGGACGACCACCCTGACCAGCGCCGCCAGCGGGTCGCGCGAGCCATCGTACCCGCGATGGTCGATGACCTGCCACGCGCCGTTCTTGTTGATGAAGGTGCAGGTGCCGGAGAGGATGTCGCCCACCCCGAAGACGAGGCCGAGCAGAGGGTCGTGACCGAGCGAGGCGAGACGGTGGACGTTCGGGGTGAGGCCGTCCTTCGGGCTGACCACATCGTAGGGCACCTTGGCCCAGCCCTCCGCCGCGGTCGTCAGCGTGGCGATCCGCTCCTGGAACGCGTTGCGCTGGAGGTCGTCCGGGCCGTGGATCGGCGCCAGCTTCCTCGACTGCTCCTTCATCCATACCGTCAGCGGACTGCTGCGCTGGGCCTCTCCCCGGAAGGAGCCGCCCGGCGTCGCGACCAGGAGATAATCCGTGAGCGCGCCGGCCGTTGTCGCCAGCGCGACCGCGGCCCAGTCCCACCGATCCCACGGTGCCGGGCGGAAGTCCGCTTGTAACCCGTCCCGGATCTCGGCCGCGCGATGCGGTGGTACCAGCTGAGCGAGCGGATCGGGGCCGACCTCGATCCCGTGAGCGGCGATGTATTGCTCCGCGTTGCGCATGTAGTCGTCCCAGCTTCGTCCTGGATCGGGGAGCGGCGCGGCGACGAGTGGATTCGGCTTGAGAGTCGGGGCTTCGCCAGCGGCCCTGTCGCCACGCGACTCCCCACTCGGCGGGAACTCGGCGGGCGGGAAACCGGCCTCGGTGTGGAGCGCTTCGACCTGACGCACCAGCTCATCCAGCTCGCATTTCTGCCGGGCCGACTCCCGTTCCAGAGCGTCGAGCCGACGTTCCAGCGACTGCAGGGCAAGGTGCAAGGCGTCCAGCTGGTACCGCTGGACGAGCGCCGCCCGCTCGGCCATTCCGGCCGCGCTCTCCCTGGTCACTCCGCGCTGCCGGCTTCTTGCCGCAAGTCGCGCTCGAGGTGGTTCGCCCGCTTGCCGAGCTCGCCGAGAGCGCCCGCCGACCGGGACAAAAGGGCAACCTGCTCCTTCAGCCAGCCGATCACGGCGCTGCTCCTGTCCATCTCATCGGCCAAGGTCGCGATGCGCGTGCCCAGAAAGGACATGTCCTCGCCCAGGTCGACAATCGCTCTCTGGTGGGTCAGCAGCACCTCCTGGAGCATCAGCTCGCGGAGCGTCGCCCGGCCCCGCTCGCCTCCGCCCAGCATCCAGCGAACACCCTTGTACACGACCCCGCCGATGATGACCGCGACGCCGATACCGCTGACCATCGCCGACAGGCCCAGCACGCCGCCCATCCCGAGCGCGGCGAGTCCGGACGTGATGCCGGCCGCGCCGAGGCCGCCGACGCTGCCCGCCACGTAGATCGCGGTGACGGGCGCGCCCACCGATGCCGCCTTGGCCGCCATCTCCTTGGCAGCGCGCACAATCTGCTTCTCCGACAGGTCCCCGGCCAGGATCTTATCTTCCTGCTCGCACGCGTTCTCGAGGAACTCCACCTTGGCGTCTTCCAGTTCAAGCACCTGCGCCAGCCGACGAATGCCGGCCTCGTCTCGAACGGGGCCGTCCGAGGTGGCGCGCCGCACGCGAATGGCGTCCTTCATGAGCGCGCACTTCAGGGCGAGCTTCGCCTCTTCCGGTTCATCGGGACAATCGCGCAGGAGCCCGTCGATCAGTTCGCGGGGATCGTGGCTCTGAGGGCGTTCGAGCTGCTCGCGAACGGCCGTGCGGACTGCGGCACCGCACCGCATGCGCGTCATCATCAGCTGGATTTCGCAAAGCTCCTTCTTGTCGATCAGGCGGTCGTCGATGTCGACGAGCCAGATCAGTACGGCCATGTAGCGCTTGAGCGAGTCGTCGGAGAGTTCCTCCACCGTCACCCGCTCGGTCTCTTCGGAATCCTTGCCGTCCCTGCGGGCGAGGCCGCCGATGTAGGGGATGTTCCGCGCCACCTCGGCGACCGCGCCGCCGGCCGCGTCGGCCCTGTCCCGGACGGCCCGGGCCCCGCGCTTCGTGCGCCCGACCGTCGATTCCGATGCGTCCTGCGGCATGACTACCCTCCTTGCTGAGGCTTGAACCCGGATCCTGCGGCCAGAAATGGGAGCGCACCGCCCGGGGCCTTAGAT
>JAPPNO010000028.1 GCA_028873845.1 Gemmatimonadota bacterium
CGATGCATCCGCGCTGGCCGCTTCGCTTCACCTGTCCACGCTGTAAAGTGTACATTCCACTATGTAACGTATGCTATACATTTGGTCGCTCCAATGCTTCGCTCTGCGTTGCTCCTCGGGCGAATAGCTCTGCTATTCACCTCTCGTCGCGCCTTGCCAGCCCGGCGCCTCGCCGCTCTCGGTGCTCGCGGGGCTTTATCCACGGACTGCTACCCGTACCGGCCCTCGATATAGTCGGCCGTCTCCGAGTGCTCGGGCGAAAGGAACAGTTCCTCCGTCCGCCCATGCTCGATGATCCTTCCCAGCAGCATGAACACGCACTCCTCCGACGCCCTGCGCGCCTGGGCCATGTTGTGCGTGACGATCAGGATCGTGTAGTCGCCGCGCAGCTTCCAGATCAGTTCCTCGACGGCCTCGGTGCCGGCCGGGTCCAGCGCCGAACACGGTTCGTCCATGAGCAGCACCTCGGGCTTCACCGGCAGCAGCCGCGCAATGCACAGCTTCTGCTGCTCCTCCAGCGACAGGCCGGTCGCGGGCTTGTTCAGGCGGTCCTTCACGGAGTCCCACAGGAGCACCTGGCGCAGCGAGGACTCCAGCACCTCGTCCTCTTCCGCCGCGCTCACCTTTCGCAGCCGCGCCTCGTGCAGCTTGAAGCCGAAGAGCACGTTGTCGCGAATCGAGATCGGCAGGGGATTCGGGCGCTGGAAGACCATCCCGATCTGCTTGCGGACCTGGATCAGCTCGACATCGTCGCCGAAGATGTCGTGGCCCAGCACGTACACGCTCCCGGTCGTGCGCACGTACCCCAGCCGCTCGATGATGCGGTTGCAGGTTCGCAGCAGGGTGGTCTTCCCGCACCCGGAGGGACCGATCATGGAGGTGATCATGCCCCGCTTCACCCCCAGGTCGACATCGAAGAGCGCCTGGAAGTCGCCGTACCAGAGATTGAGCCCCCGGGTCTCGATGGCGAAATCGACCTGCTGGCCGCTAGCCAAAACGTCCCTCGATGTAACCGGTGGTCCGCTTGTCCTTCACCTTGCCTTCGAAGAGATCCTCGGTGGCGCCGATTTCGACCAGTTCGCCCATCAGGAAGAAGGCGGTGCGATCCGCCAGGCGCCGCGCCTGCTGCACCAGGTTGGTGACCAGCACGATCGTCAGTTCGGAGCGGAGTTCCTTGAGCACGTCCTCGATCCGCATGGTGGTGACGGGATCGACCGCGATCGAGAATTCGTCGAGGAGGAGGAGTTCCGGTTCCTGGGAGAGCGCGCGGGCGATCGTGAGGCGCTGCTGCTGGCCTCCGGAGAGCAGGCTTCCCAGCGAATCGAGGCGGTCCTTGACCTCGTCCCAGAGCGCCGCACGGGTCAGGCACCGTTCGACCACCTCGTCCAGCTGTGCCTTCTTCCGGATCCCGCGCAGGCGCGGCGAAAACGCGACGTTGTCGTAGACCGTCAGCGGCAGCCCCACCGGAAGCGGGAACACGACCCCGATCCGGCTCCTCAGTGCGTACTCGTTCCGCCAGTCGCTGACGTCCTTGCCGTTGATCCGTATCGCGCCGCCGACCTTCATTCCGGTGGTGAAGGCATCCATGCGGTTGAGCGCGCGCAGGAACGAGGTCTTCCCGCTGTTGGCCGGGCCGATGATCCCGAAGATCTCGTGCCGGTAGATGTCGAGATTGACACCCTGCAGCGCGGGCTTGCCGCCGTAGGCGATGCTCAGGCCGCGGACCTCGATGATGGGCGGCTCGTCGTACACGGGTCCTGGAACTCCGTTCGCGGCGGTGGTCCGGGCCGCGGTGTCTACCACTTCTTCAGCCCTCTCAGATAGACCCGGAACGCGATCGACACCGCGTTCATGGCCAGCACGATCGCGATCAGCACCAGGGCCACGCCGAAGGTGAGTTCCTCCGGTACGTCGGTCGCCTGGGTTGCGATGTAGTAGAGGTGGTACGACATGGCCATCGTCTGGTCGAGGACGCCCCCGGGAAGAAAGGCCACGAAGGCGGTGGCTCCCGTGAACATGATCGGCGCGGTTTCTCCGGCCGTTCGCGAGACCTCGAGGATCACGCCGGTGAGAATCCCGCTGATCGAATTGGGGAGAACCACTTTGCGGATCGTCTGCCAGCGGGTCGCCCCCATGTTCCAGCACGCCTCCCGGAAGGCCTGCGGCACAGCCTGGAGCGATTCGCGGGTGGCGACAATGACGACGGGGAGCGTCATGACGGCCAGAGTGAGGCTGGCCGCAAGGATCGACGGTCCCATGTCGAAGAAGAGCACGAAAGCACCGAATCCGAAGAGCGCGTGTACGATCGACGGCACGCCGGCCAGGTTGATGATGGCGAGGTTGATGGTCCTCGTGAGAAGGTTGTCCGGCGCGTACTCGCTCAGATAGACGGCCGCGGCAACGCCTACCGGCACCGAGGCCAGGAGCGCGACCACGACCAGCCAGACGGTTCCGATCAGCGCGGGGAATATCCCGCCCGCCGTCATATTGTCCGTCGGCGCCGTGAACAGGAATTCCCAGGAGATCGCAGGCGCGCCCTTGACCACCAGCGTGCCCACGATGAGCAGCACGGGAATGACGAGAACCACCGTCATCAGGCAGAAGACGGCCTTCGCGACGCTCTCGGTCCGGTAGCTCCGTCGATTCAGACGCGTGGCGGTGAACACGGGCTGCCTACTTCTTCCGTATGCCGCGGACCACGATGTCCGCGGTGAGGTTGATCACGAAGGTGACGACGAAGAGGAGAATCCCCAGGGTGAACAGGGACCCCCAATGAGCGCCTCCCTTTACCGTGTCACCGAGCTCGGCGGCGATCGTCGCCGTAAGGGCCCGCACCGAATCGAACGGACTCGTGGGAAGGTTGATGGCGTGCCCCGAGGCCATCAGCACGGCCATGGTCTCCCCGAATCCTCTCCCCACCCCCAACAGCACCGCCGCCAGCAGCCCGTTTCGGGAAGCCGGGATCACCACCTTGACGATCACCTCCCAACGCGTCGCCCCCAGGGCCTCCGCCGCCTCCCGGTACGTATCGGGCACCGCCTTGAGCGCGTCCTCGGCGATCGTGGTCATGATCGGCGCCGCCATCAGCCCAAGGATGAGCCCGGCGTTCAGCACGTTGAGCCCCACGGGAACATCGAAGGTCCGGATGATGAGCGGATTCATGATCGACATGCCGATGAATCCCCAGACCACCGATGGAATCGCCGCCAGCATCTCCACCAGCACCTTCAGCGTCTCGCGCGTTCTGCCCGTGGCGAACTCGGCGATGAAGAGCGCCGCCCCAAGGGACAGCGGAACCGACAGCAGCATGGCGAAGCCCGTCACACTGGCCGTCCCGACGATCAGCGCCAGCGCTCCGTATGTCGGGTTGTTGGAGGTGGGCCGCCACGCGATCGAGGTGAAGAACTCTCCGAGGCTGAGCGGTCCCAGGACGAAGTCCAGTCCCTCCTTGGTGATGAAGACGAAGATTCCGACGATGAAGACGATCGCCGAGATGCCCCCGGCGAACACCAGAACCCGGGCGACGCGATCCACATACCACGCCATGTCCCTGCGATCCATTTCGCCGAGGCGTGTCCCGGCGCCGGGACTGTCCGCCGTTGTCACTCGTCGTCCCGCACTCCGAGGGTCGTCATGAGGCCGCGGACCCGGACCATGAGGGCGCGGTACAGGTCATCCACTTCCGATTCGGCGGTGATCCCGTCCTCATCCGGGTCCCAGTTCAGGACTGCCGTCCGGTACGGAACGTCGAAGTGCGCGGACGGATCCACGCCGATTCCCACGACCACATGGTAGTGCGGTCCCACGTCGAGCGCCTCGTCGAAGGAGCGGGGGGAATCGCCCTCCGGCAACACGATCCCCCTCTGCCGGCAGAAGGCCATCAGCCTGTCGTCGTAGGAATCCCCGGGCTTGAGCCCCGCCGATCCGAACCGCCCCGCATGCGGGTAGCTCTCGGCAAGGGCCACTTCGGCCAGCTTGCTTGCCAGGGTGTGATCCGCATCCACGAAAAGGACCCGGTAGCGCTTGTCCTTCTTCCGCGTCCCCTTCACCGCGAACAGGGTCATCTCGCACGCGTTGTCCGCCTGTTCCGCCGTCCGCTGCAGGAGCCTGAAGACAAGGAGTGCCCCGAACAGGTCCCGGGCCGGACAGCGTTCCGATTCGGCGGCCGCGATCAGCACCTCAAAGGCGTAGGGATAGATCGCGGCCGTCTGTGACGCGATTCCCCGTGACACGCGCGCGCTGTCCGGATCTCCTTCCACGAATCCCTTCAGCGCCGTGCCGAGCGCCTTGCCCGCGTGATCGCTCATCATCTCGATGTTGTGCACGAGAGTATCGGGGAGCGGGGACTCGATATGGCGCGCCACCCGGCAGATCGCCACGGAGTAGTCGCCCACGCGCTCCAGGGACACGGCGAGCCGCAGCACGGCCGAAATGAACCGCAGGTGACTCCCGCTGGGAAGGTGTCGCGCCACGAACAGGTGACACATATGGTCCAGGTCCCGGATGTCCTGGTTGACCGCCCGGTCCTTGATCAGCGTCTCGTTGGCGAGGCGCGCGTCGGAGTCGAGGACCGCCCGGACGCTGTGCCTGAGATTGTCTTCGACCTGTTCCGCGACCTGTCGCAGGCTGGCCCGGATTTCGAGCAGGTCCGCTTCCAGACGCTCTTCGTAGAAGCTCAAGCGCACTCCGTTTCGGTGTGAGGTGCATATCCGCGCTCAACAATCACGCACTGGCCCTCGGCGGAGAGGATCCAGTCCATGTAGTCCTTGACCGCGCCCTGGGGCTGTCCCGCCGTGTACATCATGAGCGGGCGGGCGATAGGATAGCTTCCGTCGACGGCCGTGGCGACGGTCGGCGTCACACACTCGCCGCCCTCCTCCACCAGGATGCACGGCATCCCCACATGCTCGGTCGCGTACGCGAGCCCGCTGTAGCCGATCGCGCAGGGGGTGTTCTCCACCAGGTCGACGACGTCCTTGGAGCCGTGCATGTCCCGGGATCCGAGCTTGTATTCCGCGTCGTCGCCCAGCACCGTCTCCTTGAAGTAGACGTAGGTGCCCGAGTTGTTCTGGCGGCTCACCAGCACGATCTCGTCGGAGCCGCAGCCGGGGACGCTCACGCCCAGGTCGGACCACCGCGTGATGGATCCGCCCTCTCCGTAGATGCCCTGGAGCTGGGCCACGCTGAGCTCCTCGATCGGGTTGTCTTCGTGGAGGTAGACGGCCAGGGCGTCGTATCCGACAATGAACTCGACGGGCTCGACGCCGTTCTCGCGGGCCAGCCCGATCTCCGACTCCCGCATCTTCCGGGACGCGTTGGCGATGTCGACACTGCCGTTGATCATCGCGGAGATCCCGGTGCCCGACCCCCCGCCCGTGACCGCAACCGCCACGTCGGCATTGACGGAGGCGTAGGCCTCGGCCCAGGCCTGGGCCACGTTCAGGAGGGTGTCCGAGCCCCGGTTCTGGATGACCGCCCGCTGATTGCGGTCACCGCCGCCCCCGCACGCGAGGATGGCCAGGGTGGCGAACGGCATGATCCGCTGCGCGTTTTGCTTCATTTGCATTCTCCGTTTCTCGATGGAGGACAATGGGACCCTAATGGACCATTGTCACGGTGGAGTCACGACAGGGTGACGACACCGTACCGGTGGATTCCGGCACCCGGCCATGCGTCGGCGCGGTTCCGCGAACGTGCGCACCGGCGTGATCAGTAGTACAGATAGGTTTGGAGCTTGAAGGAGTACTGCACGGATTCGGACCCGTGGCCGTAGATGTCCAGGTTCGCACCGATGCGGTTCCTGCCCTTCAGGTAGACGAACACGCCGGGGGTGACGACCAACCCGGTGTCATCGTCGGCATCCCTGTCCGGATCTCCCCAACTGGCCCGCGCCATGGGCTCGACCGCCTCCAGGCGATTCCCCTCCAGGGGGAAATAGCGGCTGAGAATCCCCTGCCAGGTGAGAAACCCCGGCGGCTCGCCAGCCTGCGGCCGGAGCCGCCAGTTCGCGCCTCCGACCACGCCCACCTGCAGATGGGTCCCGTCGCGGAAACCGCCGACTTCAAGATCCACTCCGAACGCCGTCGCGGCCCGGGTGTCGCCGTCACCGGGGTCACGGTAGTCGTGCCGCGACACGTTGCCCGCAAGCGTGACCCCGTCGGTCAGGCCCAGGGACAGCCGACCCGCGAGCGATTTGCCCGAGTTCTCATCGGAACCCGACGTGCCCGTCCCGTTGGTGAGCGTGCCCATGTAGCTGACACGTTCGCCCAGCGATCCGTCCACCTTCACCCCGATGTCCCGGTCCGAATACCCCAGCTTCTCGGTAAACCGGCTGAGCGTGCAAACGCCACCCGGGCCCGCGCACCCCCCCACCCCATCGATCCGGCCCGTCCTCTCCACCACCACGATGTCGGTCGAACTGTTCAGCTCGAAGATGTCGAAGGCCCGCTTGAACTGGCCCATGGAGAGTCGGAAGGTGCGATCGAAGTTGAGACGGAAGTACGCGTCCTTGAGGTCCAGCTTCCCACCCCCGAAGTCGGGCTGCACCCGGGCGTCGAGAAGCGGTGTGACGCTGACGTCGATGGTGAGCCGGGCCCGGCGCGTGAAGAAATCGGTGGCCTTGCCGCCTTCGGCCGAACTGGTGGCGAACTGCGAATGGAGTCGGCCGCCGAAACGGATCTCCGCGTCACGTGCGTTGATTTCCGCCTGTGCGGACAACGCCGCGGGAGCTACCGTGGCGAGCACCGGAAGCCCGGCTCCCAGAGCCACTGCAAGCATGCGCCTGGGCACTGGAGGCAACCTCCAAAAGCTGTTGGAATCGGATGGACCGGAAGTCGGGTTCAGTCTCCCCCGGCATCGGGCCTGGAGACCTACAGTAGGGGACCCATGTAACGATTGTGTTACCGGCAGCGCACCAACCGGTCACCGCGTGCTTACGTTACGGGCACTGTCAGTTCAGGTGACGCGCGCGGATCGCGGCCGCCAACCTCCGACCCGCGCGCGCCGACCGCGTGCTACACCTCCGTCGCCTCTTCGACCTCGCCACCGACCGCCCGCTGCAGCACCTGCTGGATATCCAGCCCCAGCACCGACGCCAGCCCCTCCATCGTTCCGTAGGCACCCCTGACCCGCTGATTCAGCGCGTTGGACACCCCCTGGCCCTCCCCACCGTCCATCACCACCACCCGATCGATATCGACCCCCTCGACCGCGCCCACCGCGATCTCCAGCAGCTCGGGCAGCTTCTCGGCGATGAACACCGCGAAGGCCGCCTCGCCTCCCGCCCCCACCTCCCCGTAGAGCCGCCTCAGCACCTCGACCTGCGCCTTGCCGCGCTCCAGGATCGGCGCGGCCTCCGCCTCGGCGCGCGCGAACGCGGCCATCTTCTCGGCCTTGGCCGGCTCGACCACGTCGGCCAGCAGGCGCTGCTCCTCCCTCTCCACCCGCTTCATCTCGAGGATCCTTTCGGCCTCGACCTCGGCCTCCTGGGCCTTCACCCGCGCGATCTTCTCGGCCGTCTCGCCCTCGCGGTCCAGCTCCGCCTGGCGGACCCTCAGCGCGTTCTTCGCCTCGGCCACCTTGATCGCCGCCGCCGCCTCCCGCACCTCGGCCCGCCGGCTCGCCTCGGCCTGCGCCTCGCGCGTGTCGGCCCGCTTCCGCGCCTCGGCGATCTCCGCCTGCCGGATGGCCTCGGCCGACTTCTCGCGCCCGATCGCGGCCAGATAGCCGCGTTCGTCGCTCACGTTCTGGATCTTGAGCACGTCCAGGTGGAATCCCAGCGAAGCCAGGTCCTCGCCGGCGTCCTCCGAGAGGGCCTTGGCGAACCCGAGGCGGTCCTCGTTGACGGCCTCGGGGGTCAGAGTTGCAAGCACGCCGCGCAGGTTGCCGGTCAGGGTGTCCTGCGCCAGCGCCTTGATCTCGTTCTCGCTCTTCCCCAGCAGCCGTTCGACCGCGTTGTTGAAGACCCACTCGGGTTCGGACGCGATCTTGACGTTGGCGATCGCCTCGACGTTGAGCGGGATATTGCCCTTCGAGAAGGCGTTGCTGACGGAGACCTCGATGGGGATGGTCTCCAGGTTCATGTGTTGAACCGTTTCGATGATCGGAACGCGGAATACGCGCCCCCCGGAGATCGACCGGTATCCGACGCGCTGCCCGTCCGTGAGCATACGGTTGCGCCCGGTCAGGACCGCCGCCTGGTTCGGCGGCGCGATGACGATGAGGCTCTTGATGGTCGCGATCAGCACGGTGATCACGATGACGAAGACTACGCCCGCTATGAGGGCCACGATCGGGTCAGGCACTTACTTTCTCCTTTTTGTTACGGTTCGGGGGCTCTCGCCCCGCTGCGGTTTGACTCTCCGGAACCCGGCCCGCTTCGGGTTTGAAGGGGGGCTCGGGGCCCGGTTCCGGTTCATTCTTCAAGAAGCTTGGGTCCGACGGGAGTCACGGACGCGATCCCGTCCCTCATCTCGACGACCACGACCGGATGTCCGGCGCTGAGCGCCTCGGCGGCGTGGTAGGTGTCCGCCACCTGCGCGCGAATGCGAACGCGGCGGTCTCCCCTGCGCACCGTCACGCTGCCCCGGCTGCCGGGCGCGATTTCCAGCGACACCTCGCCGGTCAGGCCGACGAACGACTGCTCTCCGCGCAGGGCCCCGCTTTCGGTGCGCTTGAGGTAGCCGAAGACCGTGCTGATCAGCGCTCCCGAGGCCACACCCGTGCCGCCCGCGATCGCGGCGGTCAGGATCGGCTGGCCACCGCCCCACACAAGGTGAAGCAGCGACCCGGCCGCACCGAAGCCGAACAGTGCGTTGATCGCGGCCCGCAGCGAGAAGAGCTGCGCGATGCCGCCGCCATGAGCAAGCGCGTCCATGTCCGCGTCCACATCCACATCCGCGTCGATGTCGACATCGCCCTCCAGGAAGTCGCCGAAGAAGGACAGCGCGAGAAAACCGCCGCCGACCGCCAGGCAGAAGATGTACGCTGTGAGCATTGCTGCGGCACTCCGTTTCCGTTGTCGCCACTTTTCTACGAGGGGCGGGGGGGTCATCTTCACGCGTTCACCCGTCGGCAAAGCTATGTTCCGGGCCGCGCCGCCGACACCTGAACGGAACCGGAGACTGCCCCTTGCGGAATCGCCATCCCACACAGGCCACTCCCGGCACAGTACACCGCTTCAGCCGTAACCGGATGCGCGGTCACCTTTTGGCCGCCGCGCTCCCGGCGCTCCTGGCGGCGGTCGCCCCGTGGGCCGCCCCGGCCACCGCCCAGAACGGCGCCGCCGACGGCGAGTGGCGATACAACGGCGGCGACCCCGGCAGCACCCGCTACGCGCCGCTCGACCAGATCGACCGCGACAACGCGGCCTCGCTGGAGATCGCGTGGCGGTGGAAGTCGGCCAATTTCGGCCCCGCCCCCGAGTACAACTACCGCACCACGCCCCTCATGGTGGACGGCGTGCTCTACGCAACCGCCGGGTATCGTCGCGCGGCCGTGGCGATCGACGCGGGGACCGGCGAGACGTTGTGGACGTACCGCCTGGACGAGAGCGGCAGGTCGGCGCCCAGGCGCAATTCGGGGCGCGGGGTCGCCTACTGGGAGTCGGCCGCGACCGGTTCACGCATCTTCCTGGTGACGCCCGGTTTCCATCTCGTGGCCCTGGACGCGCAGTCCGGCATCCCCGCCGAGGACTTCGGCGACGACGGCGTGATCGACCTGCGCCTCGATCTGGGCCGCGAAATCGACCTCGAGCGCGCGCCCATCGGCTCCAGTTCACCGCCCCTCGTGGTCGGCGGCGTGGTCGTGGTGGGTTCGGCGATGCCCTCGGGCGGGCGGCCCCCAACACTGACGATGCCGCCGGGCCACGTACGCGGCTACGACGCGGTCACCGGACAGCTGCGCTGGACCTTCCACACCATTCCCCGGCCCGGCGAGTACGGGAACGACACCTGGGAAGACGGCTCCTGGGAGTACACGGGCAACGCCGCCGCCTGGACCGCGATCAGCGCCGATCCCGACCTCGGCCACGTGTACCTCCCCGTCGAACTGGGCACCGGCGACTACTACGGAGGCCACCGCCCCGGCGACAACCTCTTCTCGCAGAGTCTGGTCGCCCTCGACGCCGCGACCGGCCAACGCGTCTGGCACTACCAGACGGTCCGCCACGGCGTCTGGGACTACGACCCCCCCGCCGCCCCCATCCTCGCCGACCTGCTCGTCGACGGGCGCGAGATCGAGGCGGTCGCGCAGATCACCAAGCAGACCTTCACCTTCGTCTTCGACCGCCGAACCGGCGACCCCGTCTGGCCCATCGAGGAGCGGCCCGTCCCCCAGAGCGACGTGCCCGGTGAGCGCACCGCCCCCACCCAACCCTTCCCCACGAAACCGCCACCCTACGACCGCCAGGGCGTCGACCCCGACTCGCTCATCGACTTCACCCCCGAGCTTCGCGCCGAGGCCGAGGAGATCCTGTCGCAACTGCGCCACGGCCCCCTCTACACGCCGCCGTCCGTGGCCGTGGAGGGAGGAACCCAGGGCACGCTCATGGTGCCCGGCAACCTGGGCGGCGCCAACTGGCCGGGCGGCGCCCTGGACCCCGAGACCGGCTACCTCTACGTGCAGTCGGCAACCGCGCCCAGCGTGATCACACTCGTCCAGGACCCCGACGCCTCCGAAATGGACTACATCCAGGGTCGTGGGGCGCTCCGGCTGCGGCGTGGCGGTGGTCCCCAGGGGCTGCCGCTCTTCAAACCGCCGTGGGGGCGGATAACGGCGATCAACCTCAACGGGGGAGGAATCGCGTGGCAGGTGCCGAACGGGGATGCGCCCGATTACGTGAAGGAGCATCCCGCACTGGAGGGGATCGACGTGGGGAGGACCGGACGGCCGGACCGGGGGGGGCTCCTGGTCACCCGCACGCTGCTCTTCGCGGGAGAAGGGGGCGGGATGTACGCCGCGTTCGGGTCGGGGGGGAACATGCTGCGCGCCCACGACAAGGCGACGGGCGAGGTGGTGGCCGAGATCGAACTGCCCGCCAACCAGACCGGGCTGCCGATGACCTACATGCACGATGGGCGGCAGTACATCGTGGTGGCGGTGGGGGCGCGGGGGCGGGCGGGCGAGCTGGTGGCGCTGGCGTTGCCGGAGGGGTAAGGGGCGGGGAGCCGCTTGCGCAGGCCTGGTTCAACCTCCGCACTCCCGGGAGCACCGCCGACTACTGCGCCGGCACGGGACGTCGAGGTTCGGACGAGCCCTCCACCGCGAGGATCGCGGCCAGAAGTTCCGTTCGCGTGTCCTTCAGATCGTCCTTGAGCTCACGGAACGAGACTGCGTTGCGTTCGTCAGCGCGGTCCAAACGCTGCATGATGCGCTCTTCCGAGTTCGTCATCCGCTCCTCCGATCGGTCGATGCGCCCGCCCAACTGGCCAAGCGACTCCATCATCCGCCCCTCCGACCGGTCGAGGCGCTCGCTCAACTGGGCAAGCGACTCCATCATCCGCTCCTCCGACCGGGTCACCCGCTCAATCAACTGGCCGAACGACTCCATCATCCGCTCCTCCGACCGGGACACCCGCTCAATCAACTGGCCGAACGACTCCATCATCCGCTCCTCCGACCGGGACATGCGGGCATCCAGTGCTCCGATGCCCTTCTCCAGATGCCTCAGATCGTTCTCCCGAAGAATCCGGATCTCTTCCTTGACCTCGTCGCGAAGGCTCCGGGTCGCGCGCACCACGATACGCCACACGGCCAAGATCGCCACAACCAGTCCCGCTACCGCCGACACCGCCAGCCAGACTTCGTTCACCTCGAGCCCCCCATTCTGATTACTCCGTCGTCCTGGCCACGTCCTGTGTGGCCATCCGGGCCCGAACCTGACCGGAAGATACGCCCTTCGGGCCGCTCCGGCCAAACCGGCTTGGATCAACACCCCGCGCCGAACCGAAGCGCCGCGCCGTTGCACCTACCGGTGACGGGCCCGGATGTGTCTGCCAGCCCACACGTTATCTTGTCTCACGCCCAATACACTGCGATGCTGACCGGGACAGGTACATGGCCGAATGGGACAATCCGGTCACCAACGCCCTGACACACGCTCGCATGCCCATTCCCACCGATATTCCCACCCTGATCGGCACCGGTGCGCCGGGCGACACCGCATTCTCCGCCCCGAACCGCCCCGACCTCACCTACGGCGGCCTCCGCCGACACACCGAAGCCACCGTCGCCGCACTGAACGCCCGCGGTATCGGGCGCGGCGACCGCATCGCCATCGTGCTGCCGAACGGGCCGGAAATGGCGAGCGCCTTCGTCTCATTCGCCGCCGGAGCCGCCACCGCCCCCCTCAACCCCGCCTACCGCCAACCCGAGTTCGAGTTCTACCTGTCGGACCTGCAAGCGAAGGCGCTGGTGGTCGCCGAGGGGGAAGACTCGCCCGCGCGCGCCGCCGCCACCACACTCGGAATCCGCATCCTCGAGATCACCCACGACCCCACCAGCCCCGCCGGCACCTTCCACTTCGCCTCCGAGCCCGCGTCCACCCCCACCACGCACCCCGGCCCCGCCACCCCCGACGACATCGCCCTCCTCCTCCACACCTCCGGCACCACCTCACGCCCCAAACTAGTCCCCCTCCTGCACCGCAACGTCTGCGCCACCGCCGAGCACATCCGCCAAACGCTACGCCTCGGCCCCGCCGACCGCTGCCTCAATGTCATGCCCCTCTTCCACATCCACGGGCTCATGGCGTGTGTACTATCCACACTGCACGCGGGCGGCAGCGTCTACTGCGCCCCCGGCTTCAACGCGCTCCAGGTCTTCTCCTGGCTCGCCGACGCCGACCCAACCTGGTATTCCGCCGTCCCGACCATGCACCAGGCCATCCTGGCCCGCGCCGCCCGCAACCGCGACATCATCGCCCGGCTGCGACTCCGATTCATCCGCTCCTCCTCGGCCGCTCTGCCCACCCGCGTGATGGCCGAACTGGAAGACCTCTTCGCCGCCCCCGTCGTCGAGGCCTACGCCATGACCGAGGCCGCGCACCAGATGACCTGCAACCCGCTCCCGCCCGCCCCCCGCAAGCCCGGCACCGTCGGCATCGCGGCGGGCCCGGACGTCTCGGTCATGGACCCCGGCGGCACCCACCTCGCGCCCGGCGACGAGGGCGAGATCGTCATCCGGGGCCCCAACGTCACCCCCGGCTACGAGAACAACGAGGCCGCGAACCGCGAGAACTTCACCCACGGGTGGTTTCGCACCGGCGACCAGGGTTTCCGCGACCCGGACGGCTATTTCACGATCACGGGCCGCCTCAAGGAGATCATCAACCGGGGCGGGGAGAAGATCTCGCCGCGCGAGGTCGACGAGGTGCTCATGGACCACCCGGCCGTGCAGCAGGTGGTCACCTTCGCGATGCCGCACCCGAAGCTGGGTGAGGAGGTGGCCGCGGCGGTCGTGCTGCGGGAGGGGGCGGAGGCGAGCCAGGGCGCGATTCGCGAATTCGCGGCGGGGCGCCTGGCCGGGTTCAAGGTGCCGCGCAAGGTGGTGATCCTGGACGAGATCCCGAAGGGTCCGACGGGGAAGCTGCGCAGGATCGGGCTGGCGGATCAGCTGGGGGTCACCTGATGAGGGTCGCGATCTACGGCGCGGGGGCGACCGGCGGCTACCTCGGGGCGAAGCTGGCGCTGGCCCACGTCAACACCACGCTGATCGCGCGGGGACCGCACCTCGAAGCGATGCGGCGGGACGGTGTGCGGCTCCTGGCGGATGGCGAAGAAGTAGTCGCCCACCCCGTGTGCACCGACAACCCCCGGGAAGCCGGCCCGCAGGACTACGTGATCATCGCGCTCAAGGCACACTCGCTTCCGAGGGTGGTGGACGCCATGCAGCCGCTGCTAGGACCTGAAACGGCCGTGGTGACGGCGCAGAACGGCCTCCCATGGTGGTACTTCCACCAGGTCGGCGACCCGTGGGAGGGGCTGCGGCTTGAAAGCGTCGACCCCGGCGGCCGGCTCTGGACGGACATCGGCCCGGAGCGGGCGATCGGGTGCGTCGTGTATCCGGCGAGCGAGATCGTCGAGCCGGGCGTCATCCGCCACCTGTCGGGCAACCGGTTCACCCTGGGCGAGCCGTCGGGAAAGAAGACCATGCGCGTGAAGGCGCTCAGCCGCGCCCTGATCCGGGCGGGGGTGCGGGCTCCCGTCCGCAACATCCGCCATGAGATATGGCTCAAGCTGTGGGGCAACGTCTCCTTCAACCCGATCAGCGCGCTCACCCTGGCGACCCTGGACAGGGTGGCCACCGAACCCGGGACGCGGGCCGTGTCGCGCGCGATGATGGAGGAGACGCGCGACATCGCGGCCGCGCTGGGGGTCCAGCTGCGCATGAACATCGAGCGGCGCATCGACGGGGCGGCGGCGGTGGGGGCGCACCGGACCTCGATGCTGCAGGACCTGGAGAAGGGCCGCGCCATGGAGATCGATGCGCTCGTGACCTCGGTGCAGGAACTGGGGCGGGTGGTGGAGGTTCCGACGCCCGCGATCGACATCGTGCTCGCGCTGGTGCGGCAGAGGGCGGCGGTGGCGGGGCTGTATCCGGGGTAGCCATGTGGCACACCTGTCTGTTCTGCAAGAAGCCCCTCGGCTCAAACGAGGTGGTGGAGAACTTTCCCGTCGGTCGCCGCCTTGCCTTCGACGCGGCCAAGGGGCGGCTTTGGGTGGTCTGCCGCACCTGCAGGCGCTGGAACCTCACTCCGCTTGAGGAGCGTTGGGAGGCCGTGGAGACGTGCGAAAAGCTGTTCCGCGACACCCGGCTCCGCACTTCCTCGGAGAACATCGGGCTGGCACGGCACTCCGAGGGACTCGAGCTGGTCCGGATCGGCAGGCCTCTTCGCCCCGAGTTTGCGGCGTGGCGCTACGGCGACCAGCTCGGGGAGCGAAGGCGGCGCCAGATTGTGGGCCTCGCGACGGGAGGGCCGATTGGAGCAGCCATCTACTTTTCCATCCCTCCTCTTGTGAGCCTGGCTGCGGTTCCGTTCGGCCTGGGTTTCTTCTATTGGGCCATGAGGAGCACGGTCGCCAAGGTACGGGTCGGACATGCTTCGGCGGGCGCCGTGGTCACTCCCGACAACGTCGCCAGATTCCGGGTTGCCGATATCGACACGATCCGCATCCTGCCTCACGACCGGGAGCCGCATTTCCGAGTCGAGGTCTGCCACGGGAAGCGAACCCCCTCGTTCGAACAGGAGGACGCGCGGCGCGTTGCGGGCACCATCCTCCCATTGCTGAACCACTGGGGCGCGACGCGGGCAATGGTTGAGACGGCCGTCTCCGAGATCGAATCGCACCGGCACCCGAACCGATTCCTCGCCAAGGTCGCTCACGAAAGGCACTCCGACGCGTGGGACGGCCGGGTGGGCTACGTAAAGAGCATGCCCAAGCCCACCAGACTGGCCCTCGAGATGGCGCTTCACGAAGAACAGGAGCGGCGAGCCCTCGAGGGCGAGCTGTGGCTGCTTGAACAGGCATGGAAGGAAGCTGAAGAGATAGCGGCGATCTCGGACGATCTGCTGCTTCCCGCCAGAACGGACGCCTTCTTCGACCGGCACGGGCAGCGGGGCTGACAACCCCTGACCGCGGCTCGCCCCGGCCACACCAATCCCAGCTGTCCCGCCGACGGGATACCCTGCCGGCCGTAACGCCGTGAGAGGAGGGCCGCCGGGAGCACGCACCGTTTTTCGGTGCGCGATAGTCCGAAAAGCGGTCGATCGGCGCATCAGCCATGCTGCGCGCACCGTTTTTCGTTGCGCGCCCCCTCCTACCCCCCGAACAGCGCCACGTCGAAGATCCTGCCCAGAATGAGGATCAGACTCATTCCCGTAAACACCACGATGCTGATCCAGGTGAACACCCGCGCGAAGGCCGACGGGTAGAAGTGCGGGTCGTCCTTCGGGATCACCTTCAGGCAGTAGTGGAAGTTGAGGCAGAAGATCACCGGCGCGACGAAGTAGGCCAGCGCCGAGGCCACCAGCACCAGGTACACCGGCCTCGGCACCACGGCGATGAAGACAACCGCGGACACCAGCGAAAACAGCATCGTCATCCGGTAGATATTGAACTCCGAGTACCACCTGCGCCGATGCTCCGCGGTCACCTGGTCGGCGGCGGTCCCCGCCAGCGCCGCGGTCGGCCGAAACAGGTTGCGGCAGCACGCCCCCACGATCCGGGGCCACCCGTCGAAGTAGTTGAAGGCGGTCGAGAAGGTCGCCGCGAAGGCCCCGAGCATGAAGATCGTCATCATCCAGGGGCCGACGCTCTCGGTGAAGATCCCCGCGATCTCGCCCATCACCGCGCGCCCCTCGATCGGGTTGGGGTAGAGCCACACCGCCGCCAGCAGCAGGAAGATCGTCGCGATCACGAACGACACCACGTGCCCGAGCCGGAAGTCCAGCAGGCTGATCCTGAAGCAGCGGCGGCTGTATTCCACCGCACGTTCGGGAAGCCGCCGGACATCGACGGTCAGATCGTTCATCCTGGGTGCAAAGGGGTCGAAGGCGGGCGCCAGACCCGCGGCCTCCAGCCGGTCGCGGATCCTGGCCATCCCCGTCCGCTTGGCCTTCCCCCACTCGGACGCCTGCAGCGACACGTCGATCCCGGTCGGCAGCAGCCCGAGGAAGCCGGCGATCACCAGCCAGGATCCGGACGGCGCGTCGAAGATCAGGAAGTGCTCGAGTTCCCCGATCGGCGCGGGTCGAACGAAGTACACGATCACCGCCGAGACAAAGAGCAGGCCGCCCGCGATTTTGGCCCCGGCCTCCAGCGCCGCATACCGTCCCCAGAGCAGGATGACCACCGACAGCGTTCCCAGGAAGGCCGCCCATCCCCAGAGCGGCACCTCCAGCCCCATCTGCGCCGAAAAGAGGTAGTAGAGCACCGCGGCTGCCGCGATCAGCCGCCCCGCCTGCCCCACCGCGCACTGCACGATCGTCGTCACCAGCACGTACCAAACCGGCAGCTTGCCCGGCGATGTGGCGTACGCCGCCATCAGGCTCTTGCCCGTCGCGTTCGTGAACCGGAAGGCCAGCTCGAAGCCGTAGTACTTGAAGACGTACGCGAGCAGAACGCACCAGAGCAGCGCGTACTCGAAGCGCCCGCCCGCCGTGGGCGCCGTGACCAGGTGACTCGTCCCGATCCCGGTCATCATCAGGATCATCCCGGGGCCGAACTGGCGCAGCAGGCTGCGCGGGCTCATGTCGGGGATCCTGAGGTCGTCGAAGGTGGGGGCGGGTTCGCGGGACGGTGAATCGGACACGGACGACTCGGGGCTGGGGGACGGGTAGCGCAGCGCGGCGCAAGCGTCAGTGTAGGGGCGCGAAACGGGGCGGGCAATTCGCGGGGCCCGCCGCTGGAACCTCGCGGACCTGCCTTGCCGTAGATTGGTTCGTAATGTAATGTAGTAAGGATTCCTTGTTTTGCGGAAAGGAGACTCCAGTGCTGGCCAAACTGACTGCCAAGAACCAGTTGACCCTCCCCAAGGCGGTCATCTCCGACTTCGGCGGGACGGAGTACTTCGACGTGACGAGCGAGAACGGCCGCATCGTACTCACGCCGGTGCGGGTCAATCGCGCCGATGCGGTGCGCGCGAAACTGGCCGAGATCGGCATCTCGGAAGCGGATGTGGCGGACGCCGTGGCCTGGGCACGGCGCAACGAGTAGGGCACGTCCCACTGCATCCCCGGATCGATGAGTGACCCGCCCCCACACGCCTCCACAGCAACGGAAGGTCCGCCACGGTGGGTACTCGACACCAACGTACTTGTCTCTGCACTCCTGTTCCCGGCGGGCCGGTTGACCTGGTTGCGGGATGCCTGGCGGTCGGGAATCATTGTTCCCCTCGCAAGCCGCGAAACCACCACCGAGCTGATCCGCGTCCTCTGCTACCCCAGGTTCGGGCTGACGCCCAACGAGCGCGAGGATCTGCTCGCCGACCACCTGCCGCACTGCGAGTCGGTCGTCGTGTCCACACCTCCGCCCATCCCCGACTGCCGCGACCCCTTCGACCGCCCCTTCCTCGAGCTTGCCAAGGCCGGACAAGCCGACGCACTCGTCACCGGCGACAAGGATCTCCATTCCCTCGCCCCGGCCTTCCCGATCCCCATCCTCACCCCCGCCGCCGCCCTTGCCACCCTGCCCGCATGGTGATCCTTTCGTGACGGTCCCGAAACGGGCTAAATTGCATACATGGTTGCATCCATGAAACCCACCGACACCACCCATCCCGACCACTACCACCGCGTGGTCGATTGCCAGTGGGGGTGTCCCGCGCACACTGACATTCCCGAGTACATCCGGCTCATCGCCAACGGGCAGTACACCGAGTCGTACCTGCTCAACCGGAAGTCGAACATCTTTCCGGGGATTCTGGGCCGCACCTGCGACCGCCCCTGCGAGCCGGTGTGCCGGCGCGTGCGCCTGGACGGGGAGCCGGTGGCGATCTGCCGGCTGAAACGGGTCGCGTCGGACCTGCGCGACGACATCGTGCCTTTCCTCCCCGAAATCCCCACCGAGAAGAACGGCAAGCGGATCGCGTGCATCGGAGCGGGGTGCGCTTCGCTGACCGTCGCCAACGACCTTCTGCCGCTCGGATACGAGGTCACCATCTTCGAGAAGCTGGCCAAGCCCGGCGGCCTGATGTGGACGAACATCCCCGAGTTCCGGCTGCCGGCCCAGGTGCTCTGGGAGGAGATCGACTACATCCTCGACATGGGCGTCGACCTGCGTCTGAACCACCCGATCGACAGCCTGGCCGCGCTGCTCGAAGAGGACTACGACGCGGTCTTCATCGGTTCGGGGGCGCCCAAGGGCAAGGAGCTGAACCTGCCGGGGAGGTGGGACTCGAAGCAGATCCACATCGGGATCGAGTGGCTGGAATCGGTGCGTTTCGGGCACATCGACGAGTGCGGGGACCGCGTGCTGGTGATCGGGGTGGGCAACACGGCCATGGACTGCTGCCGCACGGCCCAGCGCCTGGGCGCCAGCGAT